>NZ_JBRJGW010000001.1:0-528102 GCF_053628695.1 Amorphus sp. MBR-141 | reverse complement strand
TGTTCAGGGGAATAGCGCTTCTTCGGCATTCTCAGCTCCAATGTTGGAGCCGAAATCTAACTCACAACAGTGGCCACTTGCCGGGGAGCAGGCCAAAACGGTCTTGATCGAGTCGATAAGGTCAGCCATCTCGGCAGACGCTTCGCGCGCGTGGACGGCCTCCAGTTCGGTCAGGACTTCCCTGAGCCACCCCTTTCGCCCATCGGCTGAATAGCCTTGGTCGGTCAGAGCATCCTGAATCTCCTGCAGTGAAAGGCTCGCACCCATCTGTGCGCCGTCACCGCGCTCCTTCTCTCGCCCGTTCGGCATTGCGGATCCCCTTGCCCGCCAGTCCTGACCTGCAAAACGTGCGTGTCGCTGCGGAGTTGCATGCCGGAAAGCACCCCGGGGCTTTGGTTTGCAGGATCCAGGGATTGGTTGGCTGCTCGGACGCGTCGGTTGAGCATCACGACATGTCTACAACTGTTCCAAGGAACCCTGCCGCTTCTCACGCGTTGCCTCCCTTATCCAGAGACGCCAACTACCGGGGAAGCAATGCGGCCAGGAAGCATTTCGCGACGGGATTTTCTCCGCTCGGCTGCCGCTGCTGGCATCGCGGCCCATGTAATCCCGCTCAATCAGGCGCTGGCCGATCTGCAAACCGATACTGTCACGCAGCCGCCTGACTGGAGAAGCGGCGGCAACATACGTTTCCGTCGCGACGGCATCCCCAAGGTCGCCGGCGAGAAGGTCTTTGCAATCGACATTCGGGCCCGGGACATGCCTGGCTGGCCCGACGTGCAATCACACGGCTTCTTGCTGCGTGTGTCTCGCGCCGACGCCATCTTCGAGGACATCGATCTTTCGGTCCTGGGGGACGACCTTAGACCCGACGTGGCCGTCACCGCCGACGAGCTCCAACGCGACAACATCTCCATGCCCGAGGCAGACTTCTACGGGCCGCTGCTTCTGGCGAAGGGCGAAACGCCGGCATTTCTCGGTCAGCCCGTCGCGCTTCTGATTTTCCACGACTATGCGCGCTTCCGGCTGGCCAAACGCAGATTGCAGTTCAACCAAGACGCGATCCGCTATGGCGCTGAGACGGGCCCGCTTGAGCGCGACCCCTATGGCGGCGCGCGTTATGTCCGCGTCGGCGGTCCGACGCCCGACGCGCCCGACGTGTTTTCCCCGCTGAAGAACGCGACCGTCTTCGCCAGGATTGCGAACCGTTCGACCGAATGGCCGGAGGCAGCCTCCGCCGGAAATCCATCCGGCCAGGCGATCTACCATGCGCAGCAGATCCAGGAGGAGCTCGACAGTCCCCCGGATGGCTGGCGGATCTACAAGCGGAAGTTTTCGTCGCAATACGTGGATCCGGCCGCCATGGAGACCGACAACGGAAACGCCTGGTACGAGCCGGGGAGCGGCACGCTGCACGTCGTCACCGGCACCCAATCGCCCTACACCAATGCCGATCACATCATTCACATGGTCAAGGGCAGCAGCTTTTCCTTCTCATCGCTCGCCTTCTATCCCGGCTACACGGTGGGCTATGGCCAGAAGGAGCACCATTCCTTCCCCTACTATGCCGCCATGGCGGGCCTCTATGGTGACGGACATCCGGTGCGGCTCGCCTGCGACCGCTGGGAACACTTCCAGAGCGCCATCAAGCGCCACCCCTTCGACATCGAGACGACGGTCGCGGTGGACGAGGAAACGGGGATGTTCCAGTCGCTTGCCAGCGGTCTCGTCGGCGACGGCGGTGGGCGCAAGAATTTCAGCCCCTCGGTCGGTCAGGTCGCCGCAACCGCACTGCAGTCCATCTACTATTTCCCGAAGAGCGACCTCTCGGTAACCGTGAACGCGTCGCGCGCGCCGACCGCGGGCTCGATGCGCGGCTACGGCACCCTGCAGTCGATGGTCACGACCGAAATGATGGTCGACGAGATCGCCGGCGATCTCGGCATCGATGCCATCGAGCTCCGACGGCGCAATGTGCTGAAGGCCGGCATGAAGAACACGCAGGGCGCGATCCCCGCAGGCGCCATCCGGGCGAATGAGTTGCTCGAAGCGGCGGCCGCCGAGCCGTTGTGGATCGAGCGCGACGCACGCAAACGAGCTTACGAAGCCGAGAACCCCGGCCACCTCTACGGCGTCGGCTTCGCCTGCGTGCACAAGGACTACGGGACGGGCGCCGAGGCCGCCCTCGTCCAGCTGGAAGTCGCCCCGACTGGCCGCATCCACCTGCGTCACGTTGTTTCCGAGATCGGCTGTGGCGCGACCACGTCGCAAATGCTGATCCCGGCGGAACATCTGGGCCGCCCGGCCGATGACGCCGAGTTCGCCGTCGTCGACTGGCCGAGCCTGCCGCTGGTGTCAAACAATGAGCCCTACACGATGACCCAGGAGGAGCAGGACCGACTGGCGCAGGATCCCCACTGGGTGCCACGCATCACCTCCCCACGCTCCGCCTCGAATTCCGCCTACTACCTTTCGCACGCCACGCGCGAGGCCGCCCGCCAGCTCTTCGAACGGGGCTTGTGGAAGGCCGCGTTGTCGTTCTGGACCGAGGGCATTGGCGATGGCCAGGCCGGCCCGCTGGTCGTGCGCCGCGAGGATGCGGAGTGGCGCGACGGCATGCTGGTCTCCGGCGGGCTCAACCCGCTTTCGCTCGAACAACTTGCGCAACGGGCGCACGAGCGTGGCTTCATCACCGGCGTGACGATCCACACCTTCAACCGCTGGGCATGGACCGAGGCCGAGTTCGAGGTGGAGGGCGAGGTCTTCCGCGCGCCGATCGACGCGCTGTCCGTGAAGTGGGGCGACGGTGCCTCGAAGGTAAGGACGGCGCAGATGACGGATGCAGGCTATGCGTTCCAGCCACGCCGGAAGGTCTTCTATCCGCCGGTCCAGCGGAACAACGCCGCGGTCACATACTATGCGCCGGCCGCCACCCTCGTGGAGCTTTCTGTCAACAGCGGTACCGGCGAGGTGAGTATCCTGTCGCACAGGTCCTGGCTGGAATGCGGGACCATGATTGTACCGGAGCTGGTCTCTGGGCAGCTCCAGGGCGGCCTCGCGATGGGCATCGGTCACGCACTCTATGAGGACCTGCCGCGCTACGAGGACGGGCCTGGCAATGGCACGTGGAACTTCAACCGCTACCGCCTGCCCCGGGCGAAGGACGTCGCAGTGTGGTCGCAGGAAGGTCACATCCAGCCTCCGTTGTCGGACAACGACCCGCCCAAGGGCATCGCCGAGGTGGTGATGATCCCCGTCGTCGCCGCGATCGCCAACGGTGTTCACCACGCGACCGGGCACCGCTTCTACGCGTATCCGCTGAAGGCCGAACGCATCCAGCAGGCCCTATCATGAGCAACGAAACCACATCCGTCCGCATGACCGTCAATGGCGAGCCGGTCGGCCCGGTCGAGATTCCCGACGACCTGATGATGCTCGAATTTCTGCAGGAGTATCTGAACCTGACTGGCACCCGATATGGCTGCGGTCAGGGGGTGTGCCACGCCTGCGCGATCATCGTCGACGGCGAGGACGGGGCTTCGCGTTCGATACCGGCCTGCGTCACTGGCGCAGCCTATCTCGACGGCAAGTCGGTCCGAACCGTCGAGGGCCATGCGCGACGCGACGAGAGCGGCGAGATCGTGGAACTCTCACCGATCCAGCAGGCCTATCTCGAGCACTTCTCGTTCCAGTGCAGCTATTGCACGCCGGGCTTCGTCAATGGTGCGACCGTGCTGCTCGACAAGCTGAAGCGCGAGCCTGTGGCCCGCGATAGCGTCGAGCAGGTCGTGCTCGAGGGCATGAACGATCACATCTGCCGCTGCACGGGTTATGTCCGCTACCTGGAGGCGGTCAAGTCCGTGATCCTTGCCACCCCTGGGCTGACGATCGGGGATCCGGACAAGAGTCAGCCCACATGAAGACGCTAGCCCTCACTCTCGCCAGCATTGGCGCGGTCCTGGCCGGGGCGGTGCTCCTCGTCTATGTCTTCTTCACCGGCGCCGGCGAGATCCCGCCCGCCACCGTCCAGTTCGCCGACCTGGACGAGAACGCACGCTCGGAGCTTGTCGACAAGGGCCGCTACATCGCCCGCGCCTCCGACTGCAATGCCTGCCACGTGTCGGAGGACGGCGTGGCGCTTGCCGGCGGAACGCCCATGGAAACGCCGTTCGGCTCGATCTACGGGACCAACATCACCCCGTCCGAGGCACACGGAATCGGCGGGTGGAGCGCCGACGACCTGTATCGGTCGATGGTCTACGGCATCAATCCGGATGGCTCACATCTCTATCCGGCAATGCCCTATACGTCGTACCACTACATGACGCGCGCCGACACGGACGCCCTCTATGCCTACCTCATGGCGCAGCGCCCGATCGACAAGCCGGACCGGGAACCCGACCTCGTATTTCCGTTCAACATCCGTCCGGCCATCGCCTTCTGGAATCTCATTTACCGCCCTAACGATCGCGGACTGCCGCAGGTCGCCGGCAAGAGCGAGGCTTGGCATCGAGGGCGTTATCTCGTCGACGTTGCCGGGCATTGCGGCGAATGCCACACACCGCGAAACTTGGCGTTCGCCAAGACCGACGAGCACCTCAAGGGCGAGATCCTGGAAGGCGCGCTCGCCCCGGACATCTCCCCCGTTGGCCTCGTCCGCCGCGGCTGGACCAGCGAGGACCTCGCTTCCTTCATGAAGGTCGGTCTGGCGCCGCAGGGCACGATGACCTTCCGCATGTATCCCGTCCTCAACCACTCGACGAAGTACCTCGAGGATGAGGACATCCAGGCGATCGTGACCTATCTGATGGACGGCACAGACCGGATCGATGTTGCGCCGGTGGAGCCCGCGCAGGCGAACGGGATGGAGGAGGGACAACGGCTTTATGTTGGCCTTTGTGCCGGCTGCCACGGCCGGAATGGCGAGGGGCACCCGCACGCCTCGGTTCCCCTCGCGACGAACACCACTGCGATGCTCGAAGACCCGATCAACCTGGTGAAGATCATCCACGACGGGGTGCCGGAGCGCAGCCTGGCCGGCGACGAGCGCATGCAGGAGATGCCGGCTTTCGGTGATCGCCTCAGCAACGAGGAGATGGCGGCGCTCGTGAACTACCTTCGCGTCCGGTGGGGCGGGCATTCTGAGGATGTCGATGCGGACCGCGTGGCTGAGGTGTTGCGGAAGTAGACGGGCACCGGGACCCGGTCGGAGCGCAGGTTCACAGTCGCTCGCATAGCCGGCCGCTCAGATGCTTTGGCTCTGGTGACCGTCACTTGTCTTAATGCTGTCGGTTCAGCGAGCCCCGGCGCGAGGCCGTTCAGGCCGCCTTGCCGCCGCCTCGCACCTAAATCGCTCCTTGGACAACCCTCTCGGAGCACTGGTCGAGCGCCATCGCCCAGTCAGCGGTCATCCCGGGTTCGGCGCGACAGCGTCTGCACCAATCCTCGCACGCCCCAGCGACCAACGCTGTGGAAAGGCGTTCAGACGGCCCGGCGGGAACGCCGTAAGTCTCTGCAGGCGGAAACGCCTCAAGTCTCTGGACGGCTCTCAAGGCGATCTTGCCGAGGACCACTCAAACACGTGCAAATCGTGCGTGCTGCACGTGCGTGAGCGTTTGACCGGGCTTCGGACGCTGCGCCCGCAACCCTCCCGCGACCGAGCCAGAGACAGGGATCAGTGGGGTCACCGTCGCCTGAAAGGCATGGTAGAGGTCGTCCCGAGTCGAATAAACGGCGCTGCTCGGCAAGCCTTCGCCGTCGACCTCCGGATGCCACCCACCAGCTTCCCGATCGATGAGCGTCCCAGCGATATAGTCCCAGACCATGCGATAGACGGCCTCGAAGCGCGCGTCTCCAGTGCGTCGCATCAGCATGAGGGCGGTGTTCGTAGTCTCGGCTTGACCCCACCAGGTCCGGTTGGGGACCGATACACTGTCGTCCCAATCGACCGTGTAGACCATGCCGGATCTGCCGTCCGCGGCCCAGCCGCGCGCCAGGGCGTTGTCGAAAAGCCTGATGGCATCGTCGAGCAGCCAGTCCGGCCTTGGGCGGGCACGGGCGATACAGGCCGCCTCGACTTTCAGGAGAAGCCCAGCCCATTCGGCGAAGTGCCCGGGCGTCAGGCCGTAGGGCCGGATGTCATCGGTCGGCTGATCTGCGCCGTAGTCAGGGAGAAGCGTCCAGTCCGGGCTGAAGTGCTCAGGCAGGCGCCCCTCGTGGGCCGCCGGAATGGCGTGGCCAAAGCGGCTCACCAGCGAGAGGGCGCGGTCCAGCCAGCGGTCCTCGCCGGAGGCATCGGCAAGCGCGAGGCAGGCTTCGGTCCCGTGCATGCAGCAATTGGCGCCGCGGTAGGCTTCCGCGTCCGACCAGTCGGCGGCGAAACTTGGGCAAAACACCGCTTCGTCGACGAGCCAAAAGTGATCGTCAATCACCCGCATCGCCGCCTGCATAAGCTCGATACCGCGTGGCCGGCCCGCCAGTGTGGCGGACGCTCCGCTCAGCGCGACGAAGGCGGTAAGGTACGCCTTCTTGCGCGACGGCCCGGCCGCATCGGCAAACCAGCCGTCGTGCACAGCATCGCGCAATGGTCCGTCCAGCAGCGCTGCGAGGCCATGGTCTGCAAGCGGCGCTGCCCCTGGCACCCCGAGCAGCGCCGCCAGCGAATAGGAATGCACCATGCGCGCGCTAACAAGCCCCCGCGCGGTGTCGTCAACCATACGGCCATCGTTGCCGAGGGTCGCGAACCCTGTCTCTACGCGGGCGCAGGCATAGTGGTCCAGAAGGCGCTCGCCCTCCGCAAGGAGCCAGCGTCGATGGCCGGGAAGGTCCGCCCAGGGAACGGACAAGTCTGCGACGGGGGCCGCCCCATCAGCCATTGCAAATCATGCCGCCGTTGACGTGCAGCGTCTGGCCGGTGACGAAACTGGAATCGCGGCAGGCGAGGAAGACATAGGCCGGGCCGAGTTCATAAGGCTGGCCCAGCCGCCCCATCGGCGAGGCCATGCTTTTCAGCATGTCCGGATCGTAGTCCTTGAACACCAGTTGTATCTCCGTCGCGACCGGACCGGGCGCGACCTCGTTAACCCGGATTCCCTTGTCTATCATCTGCATGGCGAGCGCCCGCGTGTAGCCGACGATCGCCCCCTTCGTGGCGGTGTACGGGACGAGATCAGCGTTTCCGACAAAGGCGTTGATGGAGGTCGTGTTGATGATGCTGGCGCCTTCACCCATGTGCTTCAGCGCGGCGCGGGTCGTGTAGAAGATTCCGTCCATGTTGACGGCGAAGTGCTGCCGCCAGTCGTCGTCGCTGATCTCATCCTGCGTGGCATAGGGCTTCTGAAGTCCTGCATTGTTCACCAGGACGTCGATGCCGCCCCACTGAGCCACCACAGCGTCGACAGCCTCGGTGCAGCTCACGCTGTCGGCGGCATCGCCCTGCAGCACGAGCGCCTCGGCTCCCTCGGCCTCGATGCCTTCGCGGGTTTCTGCCGCGCTCTCCGCATCGTCATGATAGAGAATTGCGACTTTCGCCCCTTCACGCGCCATATGCAGGGCAACGGCGCGGCCGATGCCGCTGTCGCCGCCGGTGATCAGGACGCGCTTGCCGGCCAGTTTGCCGGCGCCTTTGTAATCGTCATTGATGTATTCGACGGGCGGCAGGAAGTCGTCGAGCTTTTCGGTCATGGCCGTCTTTCGAAGCTGTTGGCGGCACCGTCGTCGCTGCCTAGTGAGTGGGAGGCGCGCGCGGAGGTGCCGTATCGCGCGCCGTCCGATCGAGAAACGACATGTCCAGCTGCGGGTTCCAAAATTTCAGCAGATAAGCCCTCAGGTGCCTCGTCATGCCACGTCCTGACTTGAGCCCCAAATTCCCTCCGGCTTTGAGGAGAGTCCTTGGGTTGATGTTTGGGCCTATGCGATCCGGATTGTTACCAGTCAGACGGGGAGTCCGGCTCCCTAGTGATGGTTGTTTGAGGGATGCCAACGTTTCCGGAGACATGCCCCTCGACACGTTGGCGGCGATCTCGGCGGGGGCTTCCCGCCCACCCGAGCGACCCGCACGTGGGGGTCGCTCGGGTGGTGGCACCGACCTGACCAACGGCGCGAATGAGCGCTAAGCAGAAGGGGTGCAGCTGGCAGAAAACGGCTTTGCAACTTTCTACTCAAAAATGACGGGCCCTGCGGCCGTCAATCTCTCTGGATGCGTCCTGTGCCTCTCGCTAGAAGCCGATCGCGAGCCGCCCGATATGATCTCGTTCTTGAACGGGGCCAAAGGATAGGACAAGGCAAGGGCGCAGCCCTCACCGGTCGGTCTGCCGATACACGCCCTGGAGGCGCCTTGCTACCTGGCACCGCCAAGAAAGCGGCGCTGAATTTCGTCGTAGGATCCGTCGCGCCGCATGGTCCGCAAAGCCGCGTTCAGCGCCTGCTTGAGGGACACGTCGCCTTCCCGAACGACGATGCCCTTGCCCTTGCCGAAGTATGTGTCGTTCTCAATGGGTGGGCCGGCAAAGTCGAAGCTGTCGCCAAGCGGCGTCTCCAGAAAGGCCGCGCGCGCGGTCCGGACACTCCCCAGGGCACCGTTGAGCCGGTTGAGCGAAAGATCGATCCACACCTCCTGCATGCGGGCATAACGACGGATTTCAACCTGGCCAGCGAGTTCGCCGCTCAAATAGCGATCATCGGCGCTGTCCGTGAGAACCCCGACCATCGGGGGCACCGCCGATCGCTCCTGATCGAGGGGGAGGCCGCCTCGGGTCACGAACCGCGAAAGGGAGGAGTAGTAAGGGTCCGTGAAGTCGACCTCCGCATCGGCGTTCGGAACGATCGACATAGAGGCCACTGCGAAATCGATTTGCCGGTCAATCACCGCCGGAATGATCTCGCCGCGCGCCATGGCGACGATCGTGCAATCCAACGAAAGTTCCTCACAGAGCCCACGCGCCACCTCGTAGTCGAAGCCGCTGCGTCGGCCGCTGCGCATTTCGAAGGAAAACGGCGGTGCGTCTTCCAGAACGCCCACTTTCAAACTGGTCCGGCCGGCCGGCAAAGAGGCCCCCGCTCCGTCGTCCCCCCGGACGACAGCGGCCGGCATCGCCGCGATGACCAGCACGGCCAGAGCAGCGCGTCGGAACTGTCCCTGTCTCGGTCCTGCTCGCATCGCTAAAACCCGCGCCTCGGTCGTTCGCCCGCGAACGCGTCCTTCAGATCCGCCGATGCCTTCTCCGGAGAAATCACGCCGGCCAGCATGTCGCTGACGACGGACGAGATCGTCTCCTCGTCCGTCGGCTTCTGCCCTCCTGGCGTGGCGATCAGAAACGCTCCCTCGAGGCTGTCGGCCACGATCCCAAGATCGACGTGCAAGGCGACGAGGGCGGAATCGTCGTAGAGCGCTCCGATCGTCGGAGGCTGGCCGAATGTCTCCGCTGCCGCGCGCTGCTGCGCCACGCCCGTCATATAGGAGACCAGATCTCTGGCCGCCTCCGCCTGGGTGGAATGCCGCGAAACGCCGAGATAGAAGGCCGTCATCGCCGCATGGACGATGCCGTCGCCGCCGGCGGGCAGAGGGGCCGCGGCCACCTTGTCCTTGATGGCGCTCTCATCGGCCCGCACCATCGGGCCGTCGTGAGTCCAGCCGCGAATGAGCGCGCTGTTGCCGGCCACAAACAGCGCCAGCGCATCGGGTTCTTGGTAGTCGGATATATCCGGCGGCACCACCGAGCCCACCCATTGGTTGGCCCGTTCGAGCGCGTGCGTCACCGGATCGTCGGTCTCCTCCTGCACGCTACGGCTGCCGCCCGCCATCCATTCCAGAAAGCTTGCTGTGAGCGCTTCGCCAGGTGCGCCTGCGAAGACCATCCCCCAGATGTCCTCCTGCGTCTCCCGTGCCTGCGCTGTGCGGACGGCATTCACAATGTCTGCGACCTCGTCCCAGCGTGTCGGGGGCCCCGCAAGCCCCAGGTCGGTGCGATAGAACCATTGGCCGACGGACAGAAAGACTGGCGCAGCAATCTTCCGACCGCGCTGCTGCGCTGGCGCCTCCACTGCCGGCAATGGGCCGCTGCCAGCTACGTGCGCATCGGAGCCGCCTGTGCTCGCTCCGCCGAGATCCAGGAGGTCGCCCGAAAAACGCGGCAGCGCTGCCAGCGGAAGCTGCACCACATCGAGCGCGCGGCTCTCGACGGAAAGCAGCGCCTCGTACTGATCGAGTGCAGCCCCGTTCTCAAGACTCCCGACGACAACGCGGACGGGCCGGCCGCTCTTCTCGCTCCAGCTTTGGGCCCCCGCCCTGCACGCCGCGACGGCATGACCGACGTCCAGACAGGCAACGACCAACGGTGGCGACGACGCCTCGTCGTTTGCGAAGGAAGGCGCGGGAAACGCCATCCCGGAAACGGCGATCGCAACAACCGTCGAATTCAGACCTCGCCGCACATCTTCCCCCTAACGATCACCGCCGACTCGGCGGCTACCCTAGAAGTCCGCGCCCCAAAAGCAACAGATCCACGGCCTGCTCTTCCCCTTTTCGAATAGTCTTTTCACGCGCATTGGAAAACAGTACGGCTATCCCCGAGGCCGAACGAGGATCCGGGCATCCTGAATCGGCAGACGTGCATTTTCTGGGCGGCGATGCGCTTGGGTTGGGGAGGCGTTGTTGGTTCCATTCCCTTGGAACAACGTGACGAATTGTGCCACGCGACAGCAGCGCGGAAATAAGCAGCTTCTTTGTTGCGTTTTTATCTTGCTGACGCTCGCGATGGCCGCGGTTGGGCCGGTCTGTGCCCAGGAATCGACGGCCCTCGACAGGCTGACCGGGGATCGAAAAGCCCTGGAGCGCATGATTGTCGACGTGCAGTCGGCCATTGACAGGCGGTCCTCGCAGAACCAGGCCCTTTCGGAGGAGCTGAGCGCGGCATCCTCCGACCCAACGCAGACAGTGAGCCTCCGCCAACTGGACCAGCTCCAGTTCGACGTCGACATCGCCCGGGCTCGGCTCGTGACGCTCGACAACCGCACGGCCCATCAACGCGGCACCCTGGACATTCTCGACGAGGAGATTCGGGAGACCGAAAGTCGGCTCGCCAACCTTCCCGAAGAGGCCCTGTCCACGCTGGTGGAAGAGGTCGCGCTGGATCTCCGGCGCAAGCTGGCCGAGACGATCCAGACTTACACGGATGCACTGGAGGCGTTTCGTGGGCTTTCCGCTGTCCACCTGAGCCTCAACCTGGAACAGCTCGCACTCATGCGCGATCGGATCGAGCTGGCGAGCGTGGTCGACCGCCCCTCGCTCGCAGAAGATCCGCGCGTGCGCGCGCTGCGCGTTCTGATCAATTCGCTGGTGCGCGACAACATCGAGTTGTCGAACAACGCCGCGGGCATGGCCGCGCAGACGGATGCGGAAACTCAGCGCCGCAACCAGATGCAGATGCGCGCCGACGAGGCACTGATGCGCTCGACCGCGCGGCTGACGGACCTCGACATCGTCGAGACCCGCGAGATTATCCGCCGTCTGAGCGTCCTCGCCGACAACGACGCCGTGCCGGAACGGTTGTTGAGCGAGGCGATCACCCTGCTCGGCAACCTCAGGGAGGGGATCGAGTTGCGGCAGGAAAATCTGACGCAACAGCGCTACGCCGTCGCAAATCTGGTCGAATTGGCCCGCGCGGAGACCACAGCCCGAGGGACTCTGCCTCACAACCTGGAGGCGAGGCTGAGGAACCTCACCGCGCTCATCGACGTCCAGGACCGGGAGATGTCCTCGGCGTTGGCGCGGGTCGGCCAGATGGACGAGGACTTTGAGGATCAGATCGTTCGCCGCTCCCGCGAGGACCTGCTGACACGCCAGGCCATTCGCCACGATGCTGCCACGCTGAGCCGAGTGCAGGCGGACCTGCACGGCATTCCGTCACAGACGCTCAGACTTCTCGATGGAACGATCCGGGAAGTCGGTGGGGTGGTAATCCGAGCCTCCTGGCAGACGGTCGCGCTCTATCTGCTGGCCGTGGCCCTGATGGTAGGGGTGATCTACGGCGGGCTGCGCCCGCTGCTCGGCCGGTATGTCCATGCAAACCCGAACCTCGCGACATCGATGCCGGTTGAGGTCCTCCGCCGCAACCTTCTCTGGGCGTTGCCGCTTGGACTGTGGCTCCTGGCTGTCGCGATTTTCGGACTGTCCCGAGAGGTGTCGCTGTTCGTCGGCACGCTGCTTGGGATTCCGCCGCTGGCGATGATCGTGCGCGACGCGCTGCAGGTTCAGACGGTCTCCCACCTGGAAGGTCGTCGGCGCATCGTCGGCCGACGGTTGATCCGTCTCCTCGATGCAAGCCTGGCACTCATCCTCGCGTTGGTCGTCGCCTACCTGTTCGTGGCGCAGATCGACCTGCTGCCGTCAACGCGGGCGTGGATCTCGCGCGCGGTTTTCGTGTGTTTGCTCGCTGCCTCTGCCCCGTTGTTTTTCTTTGCCGCATTCTTCCTCAGGTTCGGTCCCGCCGGACGCCAGGGAAACGGGCGAAGCCAGCGCGGCCTGGGCCTGCTGAGCCTGCTCATCCCGATTGGCCTCATCGCCGTCGGCGCGCTCGGCCTGGCTGGATATGCAACGCTTGCCAAGCGTGTCGTGATCGACGCGACGAAGCTGGTGGCGATCATCACCGCCCTCTGGCTTGTCCTCGGCATCCTCCGCGACGGGTTGCGGATCAAGGCCCATCAGCTTGCCGAGGCGTATCCGGGCAACAGCTTCTTCTGGAAGCGGAACTTCGTGGAGCCACTCTATCGGCTGTGCCAGGTGGCGCTGACCATCGTCGCCGGGCTCATCCTGTTCGAAGTCTTCGGGTGGAATCGGACCACTCCGGTCGTGCATCAGGTCATCGCCGTCTTCCAGTATCCGCTGTTCCGCTTCGGCGACGCCCCCCACTCCGTGGGCGATGTCATCACCGTCGTGATCATGGTGCTGCTGGTCTTCTGGATTGGCGGTTGGAGCCGCCACGTGAGCTACACCCTCGCTTTCCGGCGCATCCGCGACATCGGCATCCGCCAGAGCCTCTCGGTGTTCACGCAATATGTCGTCATCGTGGTCGGGCTCTTGCTGGCGCTGTCGCTCATCGGCTTCGACGTCACGACCCTGACGGTGTTTGCGGCCAGTCTCGGCGTTGGCATCGGCTTCGGCATGCAGAACGTGGTGAACAACTTCATCAGCGGCCTGCTGCTGTTGATCGAGCGGCCCCTGAAACTCGGCGACGTTGTTACCGTCGATGGAGAGTCAGGAACGGTGCGTCAGATCGGCATCCGCTCGCTCAGAATCCGGACCTTCGACGAGAAGGACATCATCGTTCCGAACTCCGCAGTGATCAGCGACAAGTTCACCAACTGGACCGGAGCGGATACCGTGGCCCGCCAACTCCATTCGGTCGGCATCGGCTACGACGACGACCCAACCCGCGCAATCGAGATCATCGACGGAATTCTGGCGGCCAACGACGACGTTCTGCGCTATCCGGACCGCTCCGTCACTGTCAGCGAGTTCGGCGACTCCGCCATCGTGCTGCGCGTCGCCTACCATATCGACACCAGGACCACCGATATCTTCAAGATCGGATCAGACGTGCTGACGGAGATCTGGTCGCAGTTTCGCGCCGAAGGCATCACCATTCCCTATCCTCAGAGAAGTCTGCATTTCGCAGAGCCAGACGGGAACATGCAGAAGACGCTTCAGGTCGCCGGGTAGCGCATGGTTCGCCCAAGGAGGTCGGAAAGATTGGCGCGGAACCGAAGGAGCGCTCAGTCTGATTTCTGCCATCTACAATCGGGCAGAAAGCCTGAACAAGGTGTGGCTCGCGGCCCCATTCTTCACTCATAAACGTCTGCTTCTGCCGCTTCAGTTTCGACCACGAATGTGTGCGTTGGGCGCGGAGCGGTGCTCTGAGGGGCATTCGACGGCGGGGGCATAGCCCCTGATCTTCGTCAGACACCGATCGTGGATCTTGTGGCGCCATTTCGATGCCCAACGTGCGACCGATCCGCAATCTGCGCATTCGCATGGAGTTAGGGTCGACGGTTTAGGGCACGAGCCGGATCGGTCCGAAGCCACGTTTGCACAGACTGGCGCGTTCGATGAAGTGACCAATCCCGACTGGCAAGCGTGGGATCGGTCGAGATTACCCCCTGCCGCGCGATGGAGCAGTGGTCCGCATTCTCGGAGACCACCGAATGCCGATCAAGCTCCAGAAAGCCATTGTCGGATCATAAGAGCTCTCTTGCCCCTCGCCCAACTTAAGAGTGCGGCTCCGGCGCCCTGCGGAACACCCCGGAACGGATTTGGGCCGCACTCTCGCGCAAGGCCTTGATCTCACGGCTGGTGCCGGTCGCCGGCCCGGGGAGCCAATTATTCCAATTTTACGTTTAAAATCAATGACCTGCAAGAGGCGCGGCTCGGACGGGTTCACACCCTTTCAAACGTGCGGCCCGATGCGGTCGGTTTGGGCGATCCCTGCTCCCGATTGTCATGCTCCGCTTCAAGGCGGATGCAGACCGATTGCCCCTCCGGGATCACATAGGTTGCCGGGTATTTAATCGGGTATAGTGCAGCATTTGAAAGCTATTTCCATACATAATTCAGACACTTAAAATTTAAGCCTTTCGGACACCCCATCCGCCATTCCCATCTCAATCTCCTTTGATTTCATGGGATTAGCGGGCATTTAGTCTAACTCGCCGGAAGGGTAAGACGATTTCTGTTCCCGCTCTGCCCCATAAGCCGCAGCCATCGCCGGCTCAGCGAAGAGCGATTGGTCCGCATCGCTCCCGTGGCGGACAGCCGCCCGGCGTGGTCTACTTCAGCGGCATCGAAACCGATCAGCGAGCGCGGAGAGTAGGTGAAGCCACCCGCGAATCTGTCCAAGGATCGGGGAGTAGCTCACCTTCGTTGATCTGCTCTTCGGCGGTCGCCAGGTTGAAGGCGATGCTTGGTTTCACCATTTCAGGCAACGGCCCGCCGCCCCCGCGCCCAGGACGCCGCGCAGTAGATGACGAAGATCGCAACGCCAGCGATCTCGGCATAGATTCCGTACCTGAACAGTCCGGCGGGAAGCAGCGCCAGCAGACCGCCAGCCACGAGCACGACGCGTTCGCCGACGCCCAGGCTGTCACGGAAATAGCCGACGATCCCCGACGTGGTCATGAAGATGCCGACAGTCGCCGTCGTCAACGCCCAGGCGATCTGCGGCACCGAGCCCTCAAGCAACAGCGAGGTCGCGAAGATGAACAGGAACGGCACGATATAGGCCGTCCAGGCGAGCTTCATCGCTGACCAACTCGGTCCAGGCGTCGGCCCCGGCGATGTTGGCCCCGGCAAACGCCGCCAGGGCAACCGGCGGCGTCACCATCGACAGAAGGCCGAAATAGAACACGAAGAGATGGGCAGCGATGATCGGCACACCGACCTCGACCATCGCCGGCGCAACCAGCGTGGCCAGGAGGATGTAGACTCCGACCGTCGGCATTCCCATGCCCAGAACGATGCTGATGACAGCGGTGATCAGCGCCAGCATCACCACCGAATTCCCGCTCGCGCTGATGATATGGAGCGTCAGGTTGAAAGCGAGGCCGGATAGGTTGAGCACGCCGATGATGACGCCGGCGGCCGCGCACACGATGATCAGGTCCTTCGCCGCCCTGCCCGCCCCGGCCATCACCGCCCACAGATCCCGCAGGCCGAGCCGCTTGCCGCGATAGCCGAGCACCACGCTGCCAGCGACGAGCGCCACGATCGACCAGATCGCGGCGCGGTCCGGCCTTATGTGCAGCGCAAACAGCGTGTAGAACATCACCGCAAACGGGATCAGGAAGTGCCAGCCCGATACGAAAGATAGCCACGCCGAAGGCAGCTCCTGGCTATCCAGGGGTCTCATGTTGTTCTTGCCGGCAAGCAGATCCACGTTGATGAAGATTGCCAGGTAGTAGAGTAGCGCCGAGGGCAGTGCGGCCAGCACGACAACCGAATAGTCGACCCCGATGAAGTCGGCCATGATGAAGGCGGCTGCCCCCATGACCGGCGGAACGAGCTGCCCGCCGGTCGACGCGACGGCCTCGACAGCATGCCTGAGGAGAAATAATCCTTGTAGAGAGTTTTAATCTTTAGACTTTCATTCGCCCCCCCAACCGCGCAGTGGCGCTTCCTGGACCAACTATCGTGGGGCAGCATCGCTCAAGCGCCGTGGATCCGGTTCGCCCGGCAAATTGACCGAGGCGACGACCGGACCATAATCAACCGACCTATCACGGCTTGGATCCGCTCTCAGCGGCATGGGCGATATCGTTGCGGCCCACGCAGATGATCTTGTCCGGATCGGCAATCGGAGGCCCCAGGTCGAGCTCGTCGAAGGGAACCGCCGCGCCGCCGGATGTCGCGACCTCGGCGACCGCTCCGGCGGAAATTGCATCGCGCAGGCGGGGAAGCCGGCGCCCGGAGCGACCGGAACCACACCGTCATCCGTCACGACGCCGTAGCTCGGTCCGTCTCCGGTGTGGAAGCTCGCGAGCCTCATGCTCTTTCCGCGGCGACGCGCGCATCGTCCCTCCGCACGTCGGTCTCGTCCATCGCCCACGTTTCGGGAACGGGCTCGGTACCTGCCTGGACGGCCCGCGCAATCCTGCCGAAGGCCACCTCGCTATTTGCGACGTCGAACACGATCGGCGCCCTGCCGGCCACCGGCGCGGCGAACGCCAAGGGATTGTTGCCGATCGCCTGTCGCTGCATGCCCACGCAGCTTCCCGCAGACCAGGCCGCAGATCGCCGTTATGCCGCGTTATTTGTCAGGCGGAGTTTGCCGCTTGGAGCGAAGTGGGAAAACGCTCCCGGCGGGAGGGCGGAGGCGATCCCCGGAACCACCTCGACCGCGATGCCGTGGCGCGCGAGCTCGGCGACTTCCTCATCTGCGCAACCGAAGGTCACCGGATCGCCGGACGTCAGCCGAACCACATGTTTTCCCTGGCCCGCCAGCCTGATCATCAGCGCGCCGATCGCCTCCTGCTGGCAGCATGCGCGGCCGCCTCGCAGGCCGACCGGCAGGCGCCGGGCCTCGCGGCGGGCGAGTTCGAGCACCCCGTCGGAAATCAGCTCGTCGAACAGGATCACCTCGGCCGATTGCAGTGCCCGCATCGCCCTCAGCGTGAGATCCTCCGGATCGCCGGGGCCCGCTCCGACCAGGGTCACCCGCCCGCCCCGGCGTCCCGCGCCGACGTCTGACGCAATGGACCGCAGCGTCGCCGCCACGTCGCGGTCCGGGGGGGCGTGGAAGGCGAGATCGCAGAACCGCTCCCAGAAGCTGCGGCGGCCGGCCGGCTCCGTGATCAGGTCGGCGACATGGGCGCGGACGTCCTTTGCGGCACGCGCCCAGTCTCCCAGGAACGAGGGCATCAGCGCCTCGATGCGCCGGCGGATCGCCTGGCCCAGTATCGGTGCAGCGCCGTCGGTGGAGATCCCGACGATCACCGGCGAGCGATTGACGATCGAGCCGAACTGGAAATCGCAGAAGGCCGGCCTGTCGACGATGTTGACCACGGCACCGGCCCGCCGCGCCGCCTGGCGGATTGCCGCGGCCTCGTCCTCGCTTTGCGCATCGCCGACCACGATCGACGCCCCTCCGAGGTCGCCCGGCTGCCAGTCGCGCCGGACCAGGATGAGCGAACCGGCAGCCAGGGCCGCGGCCGCAAGGTCTTCCGTCTCCCCGCTCGCGTCCCGCGCAAAGACCGAGACATCGGCGCCGGCGGCGGCGAGGAGCTCCGCCTTCCAGGCGGCCGCCTCCGAGCCGCCGATCACCACGACGCGCGTGCCGGCGAGGCCGAAGAACACGGGAAGCTTGGCAAGCGGGGCGATCCGGCCCGGCTTGCGCTCACACGGCGGTTTCGAGCGCATGGGCATGGATGATCCTCCGGATCTCCGGGCGGCAGGAGCCGCAGTTGGTGCCAGCCTTGAGCGCCGCCCCGACGGCCTCGACGCTCGTCGCCCCGCCGGCGCGGACCATGGCATCGATCTGGTGGACGCCGACGTCGAAGCACGAACAGACGATGGCGCCCGGATCGGGCACGTCGCCGCGCGGGCGCCCGGCCAGAAGGCCCATCCGGTCCTGCTGCTCCTCGAACCGGTCGCCCAGGGCCCCGGCGACGAAGCTGCGGGCCACCGAGACGGGCTCGCGCGCCACGAACAGCGCGCCGACCAGCGCATCTCCGGCAAACGCGGCCAGGCGGTAACGGCCCGAGCGGGCGTCGTGGACGGCGAGAACCTCGTCCTCGTTCAAGGGCATCCCGAGCAGCGAGGCAAACAGCGCGCGCCAGGTCCCGGGAACTTCCAATCCGGCGAGCTCCGCGCGGTAGCCGCCGCGCGCCCGCGCGATCGACCAGTAGTCGCACGCCTGGGTCCGGGGTCGGCCGCGGGTGACGGCGAAGCCGTACCACCGCGCCGGATACCGTTCGATCCGCACCCTGCCGGACTTCAAGGCGGGCTGGCCGGAGATCGGATCGGTGATCGCCGGGACCAGACTGTCGACGCGGGCCGCGCTCGCGGTCTGGCCGCTCCAGTGCATCGGCACGAAGACGGTGCCGGGCCTCTGTGCCTCGGTGACCAGCGCCCGGGCGACGATCCGACCGTGCGGGCTCTCCACCTGGACCAGGCCGGCAGGGACAATTGCCGCCGCGGCCGCGTCGGCGGGATGGATTTCGACGTACGGCTCGGCGATGTGGCTGGAAAGCCGCGGCGAGCGACCGGTGCGGGTCATCGTGTGCCACTGATCGCGCACCCGTCCGGTATTGGCCACCAGCGGATAGGCGGGGTCCTCCGCCCCGGGTTGGGCAACGGGCGTGGGGACGAAGCGCGCGCGGCCGTCGGGGGTGAAGAAGCGGCCGTCGGCACCGAACCGGGTCTGCGCGCGGCCGTCGCCGCGCAGAGGCCAGCGGACCGGGGCCAGGTCGTGGTATCCGGCCGCACCGAGCCCGGCCAGACCGCCGATGTCGAAGGCGCGGGTGCCGCCGTTCTCGAAGGCGGACAGCGCCGCGTGCTCGGCGAAGATTTCGCCGACGCTTGCGTAGGGAAACGCCGCGGCGAACCCCATCCGCCGGGCGATTTCCGTGACGATCCACCAGTCCGGCTTCGCCTCGCCGGGAAGGTCGAGGAATGCCCGCTGGCGCGAGATCATCCGTTCGGAGTTGGTGACGGTCCCGTCCTTTTCGCCCCAGGCGGCCGCCGGCAGCAGCACGTCGGCGCATTTCGCGGTGTCGGTGTCCGGCAGCACGTCGGACACGACCACGAACGGACACAGCTCGAGCGCCTGGCGAACCAGATCGGCCTCCGGCATCGAGACCACCGGATTGGTCGCCATGATCCACACTGCCTTGATGCGGCCGTCCCGGACGGCGCGGAAGAGATCGACGGCCTTCGGTCCGGCGGTATCGGCGACCCCGTCGACCCCCCAGAAGCGGGCGACGCGGTCGCGGTCGCCGGCATCCTCCAGATCCATGTGGGCGGCAAGCTGGTTGGCGAGCCCGCCGACCTCGCGCCCGCCCATCGCATTGGGTTGGCCGGTCACCGAGAACGGTCCCATCCCCGGCCTGCCGATCCGCCCCGTCAGCAGATGGCAGTTGAGGATCGCGTTCACCTTGTCGGTGCCCGCCGCCGACTGGTTCACACCCTGCGAAAAGGCCGTCACGACCTTCTCGGTCGCCGCGAAGAGGTCGTAGAACGCAACGAGGTCGGACGGGTCGAGACCGGTGGCCTGCGCAACCGCAGCGAGGCCGCCCGCCGCAGCGGCAAGCGCCTCGCCGAGCCCCGACGTATGGTCCGCCACGAATGCCGCGTCGGTCGCGCCGGCCTCGGCCAGGTGGGCGAGCAGCCCGTTGAACAGCGCCACGTCGGATCCCGGCGCAATCGCGAGATGCAGGTCGGCATCGTCGGCGGTCGCGGTGCGCCGGGGATCGATGACCACCAGCCGGCATCCCGTTTCGGCCCGCGCGGCCATCAGGCGCTGGTGGATCACGGGGTGGCACCAGGCGAGGTTGGAGCCGACCAGCACGACGAGGTCGGCGGCCTCGAAGTCCTCGTAGGTGCCCGGCACGATATCCGCGCCGAACGCCCGCCGGTGGCCGGCCACGGCCGAGGCCATGCAGAGCCGCGAGTTGGTGTCGATGTTGGCCGAGCCGATGAAGCCCTTCATCAGCTTGTTGGCGACGTAGTAGTCCTCGGTCAGAAGCTGGCCGGACACGTAGAACGCGACCGACCCAGGCCCGTGTTCGCGCACCGCTGCGGAAAAGCGGGACGCGACGCGATCGAGCGCGGCACCCCAGCTTGCCCGCCGCCCGTCGATCCGCGGATGCAGCAGCCGGCCATCGAGCCCCACGGTCTCGCCGAGCGCCGATCCCTTGGAGCACAGACGACCGAAATTGGCCGGATGGTTCGGATCGCCGGTGATCTCGACCTGGCCGTCGGCGCGCGGGGTCGCCAACACGCCGCAGCCGACGCCGCAATAGGCGCAGGTGGTGCGGACCGTCGGATCGGTTGGCGTCGCGTCCATGGACCGGGTCTCCGGTTCGCATCTCGGGGCTCGCTGGAGCACGAGGAGGTAAAGTGGGAAGCGGCCCCGGCCTTCGGTGCCTCTCAGGCGGGCTCGGTCACCGGCTGAAGCCGAGCGGTGACGGCGGACGCTGGCTCCAGACACAGCTCGATCGCCCGGGATGCCGGGTCGACGCGAACCCCGAAGGTGCGCGCACGCCCGCCGTCGGGCCCGGCCATCTCGCCCGTCGCAAGGGCGATCACCGCGTTGTGGAGCGGACAGGTGACCGAGTTGCCGTGAACGATCCCCTGGGACAGCGGGCCGTCCTTGTGCGGGCACCGATCCTCCAGCGCGTAGACTTCGTCATCCGCCGCGCGGAACACCGCCACACGGCCGACCGGCGTCAGCACGCAGCGCGCACCGAGAGGCGGAATGTCGTCGAGGTGTCCGATCCTGTGCCAGCGGGTGCTCATTCGGCAGCCTCCTGAAGGGTGAGAGTGGCCAGCGGCGCGAATTCGTGGGCGTCGCGGCCCCGCACCCGCTCCTCCCAGGGATCGGTCTGGGAATGGCGCTGGGACACCATGAAGCGGTCGAACAGGGTCCGGCGGTTGTCCAGGTCGTCGAACACCTGGGCCCGGATGGTTTCCAGCCCGACCCGGGCCATCCACTTGTAGATCCGCTCCAGGTACCAGCCCTGCTCGCGGTAGAGCTGAACCACGGCGACGATGGTCTCGAAGGCCTCGTCTTCGCTATCGACCTTGCCGAGAAGCTCGGTGCCCTTGATGTCGAGGCCGGCGGCACCGCCGATCTGGATCTCGTAGCCGCTGTCGACACAGACCACGCCGACGTCCTTGCAGGTGGCCTCGGAACAGTTCCGCGGGCAGCCGGACACCGCCATCTTGACCTTCGCGGGGGTCCACGAGCCCCACATGAACTTCTCGACCCGAATGCCGAGCCCGGTGGAATCCTGCGTCCCGAACCGGCACCAGTCGGTTCCCACGCACGTCTTCACCGTGCGAAGCGCCTTGGCATAGGCATGCCCCGACACCAGTCCCGCGGTGTTGAGGTCGGCCCAGACCGACGGCAGGTCCTCTTTCTTCACGCCCAGCATATCGATGCGCTGCCCGCCCGTGCACTTGACGGTCGGGATCGCGAACTTGTCGACGACATCGGCGATCGCCCGCAGCTCCTTCGCGCTGGTCACCCCGCCCCACATGCGCGGAACGACGGAGTAGGTGCCGTCGCGCTGGATGTTGGCGTGCACGCGCTCGTTGATGAAACGGGATTGCTGGTCGTCGACGTAGTCGCCCGGCCAGGTCGCCATCAGGTAGTAGTTGAGGGCCGGACGGCACTTGGCGCAGCCGTTCGCGGTTTCCCACTCCAGCTCCTGCATGACCGCCGGGATCGATTTCAGCCCCGTCGCGACGATCAGCCGGCGAACCTCGCCATGACCGAGCCCGGTGCAGCCGCACATCGGCTTGACCGCAGCCGGGTCGTAGGCGCCGCCGAGCGAGAGCGACAGCAGTTGCTCGACGAGGCCGGTGCACGAGCCGCAGCTGTTGGACGCCTTGGTGTGGCTGCGGACCTCCTCCAGCGAGGCGAGCCCCTTGTCGGCGATCGCGGAGACGATGAGGCCCTTGCACACGCCGTTGCAACCGCAGATCTCCGCGCTATCCGGCAAGGCTGCAACGGCCTCCATAGGGTCCAGGGGGGTCCCTCCGGCAAAGGCGCGGCCGAAGATCAGCGTCTCGCGGAGATCGGAGACGTCGGTGCTCTCCTTGAGGAGGTCGAAGAACCAGGCGCCGTCGGCCGTATCGCCGTAGAGCACGGCGCCGACGATCCGGTCGCCCTCGATGACCAGGCGCTTGTAGATGGAGCGCGACGCGTCGCGCAGAACGATCTCCTCGCGGTCCTCGCCCTCCGCGAAGTCACCGGCGGAGAACAGGTCGATACCGGTCACCTTGAGCTTGGTCGACGTGACCGCACCCACAAAAGCGGCCTTGCGATCGTCGCAGAGGCGGGCGGCGGCGATCCTGGCCATCTCGTAGAGCGGGGCCACCAGCCCATAGCAGGTGCCGCGGTGCTCAACGCATTCGCCGACGGCCAGGATGGCCGGATCCGAGGTCTGCATGTGGTCGTCGACGACCACGCCGCGGTTGACCTCCAGTCCGGCGGACCTGGCGAGCGCGGCGTTCGGGCGGATGCCGACGGCCATCACGACAAGGTCGGCTTCGAGCTCGGTGTCGTCGTCGAGCAGCACGCCTTCCACGTGGCGGCCGCCCCGGATCGCCTTGGTGTTGGCCCGGGTGATCACCCGGATGCCGCGGCCTTCCAGCTCCTTCTGCAAGAGATAGCCCGCCGACGGATCGAGCTGTCGTTCCATCAGCGTGGGGGCGAGATGCAGGACCGTCACGTCCATGCCTCGCCCCTTGAGGCCGGCGGCCGCTTCCAGCCCGAGCAGACCGCCGCCGATGACGACGGCCTTGCCGCCCTTCGCGGCGGCGGCGGTCATGCTTTCCACATCGTCGAGGTCGCGGAACGCGATCACCTCCGGCAGGTCGTGCCCCGGAAGCGGGATCATCACGGGGTCCGAGCCGGTGGCCAGCACCAGCTTGTCGTAGGGGGTTACGGCCCCGTCGTCGGCGGTGACGGTCTTTGCCGCCCGGTCGATGCCGACGATCTTCCGGCCCGACACGAGGGCGACCCGATGGGCGCTGTACCAGTCCTCGTCGTGGATCAGGATGTCTTCGAAGCGCTTCTCGCCGGCAAGCACCGGCGAAAGCATGATCCGGTTGTAGTTCACCCGGGGCTCGGCGCCGAACAGGGTGACGTCGTAGCGGTCTGGCTGGGTTTCCATCAGGTGTTCGAGAAGTCGGCCGGCGGCCATTCCATTGCCGACGACCACGAGCTTTTCGGTCATCTTGCTCACTCCGCTGCCGCAGGTTCGTTGCAGGGCGCCGCGATCGCGGCGTTCGAGAGATGCGCGTGGGACATCGGTCATCGCCCCCTCCTATTCCGCCGCCGCCACCGCCACCGCCGGTCGGCGGGCGGAGCGCTTGGCGTGAATTCGGTCCAGATGCTCGGGCGTCGGGTTGGCACCCCCCTCGTAGGCCTCCAGGAACTCCAGAAGCTCCTCCCGGTAGGCGTAGAAATCGGGGTGTTCGATCAGCACCTTGCGGTCGCGCGGGCGCGGCAGGTCGATGTCCATGATCTTGCCGACCCGGGCATGCGGCCCGTTGGTCATCATCACCACCCGGTCGGCAAGCAGGATGGCCTCGTCGACGTCGTGGGTGACGCAGACCGCCGTCACGCTGGAGCGTTTCCACACGTCGGTGAGGACGTCCTGAAGCTCCCAGCGGGTCAGGCTGTCGAGCATGCCGAACGGCTCGTCGAGCAAGAGCAGCTTCGGCGACAGCGCAAAGGCGCGCGCGATGCCGACCCGTTGCTTCATGCCGTTGGACAGATCGACGGCCCGCCGGTCCATGGCGTCGGCCAGGCCGACCCGGGTGAGGTAGTACTCGACCACCTCGCGCCGCTCCGCCGGACTGGCTTTCGGATAGACCCGATCGACGCCCATCGCGACGTTTTCGCGGGCCGTCAGCCAGGGAAACAGCGACGGCGATTGAAACACGACCGCCCGTTCGGGCCCGGCGCCGTCGACCTCACGGCCGTCGAGCACGATGCCGCCGCCGGTGACCTCGGCGAGGCCGGCGGCCATGTTCAGCACCGTCGACTTGCCACAGCCGGAGTGGCCGATCAGCGAGACGAACTCGCCCTTGCGCATCTTCAGATCGAAGCCGTCGACGACGGTGAGCGGCCCGTCGCGGGTCGGAAACGTCTTGGTGACGGCGGAAAATTCGAGGAAGCGGCTTTCGATCGGCGACGCCGCTGCGTCGCGATAGGCCTTCGGCGGCCCGCCGGCCGCGGCGAGCGAGACGACCTTCGGCACCTCCGGCTCGGCAACGGCATCGGCGCCGGCCCCGGCCGCATCGAGATACCGGATGATGTCGACGCGCAGCCGCCGGAACTCCGGATCGTGGTTGAGCTCGGCCCGATCCCGCGGGCGCGGCAGATCGACCTTGAAGGCCGGACCCAGCGTCGCGTCGGGGCCGGGATTGAGCGGGATCACCCGGTCGGCGAGAAGGATCGCCTCGTCGACGTCGTTGGTGATCAGGACGAACGTTCGCCGCTCCCGGGCGCAGATCTCGGTCAGCTCGTCCTGGAGCTTGGAGCGGGTCAGCGCGTCCAGAGCCGAGAGCGGCTCGTCGAGCAGCAGCAGATCCGGCTGCATCGCCAGCGCCCGCGCCACGGCAACCCGCTGCCGCATGCCGCCGGACAACTCGGCCGGACGCCGGTCGCGGGCATGGGACAGCCCGACCATCTCGACATAGGTGTCGACCAGCGCCTGCCGGTCCGCGGCGCTCTTCTTCGCGAAGATCGCGTCCACCGCCAGCTCGACGTTGCCGACCACCGTCAGCCACGGCATCAGCGAATAGGACTGGAACACGACGCCGCGGTCGGGGGACGGACCTGTGACCGGCTTCCCGCGGAAGAGGACCTCGCCGGAGTCAGGCCGCACCAGACCGGCAATCGTCGACACCAGCGTGGTCTTGCCGGAGCCGGAACAGCCGACGATCGCGACGAACTCGCCTTCTTCGACGGCAAGGTCGATGCCGCCGAGGACCGGGTTGCGATCGGGCTCGGTGCCGTAGGCCTTGGTCACGGATTTCAGCTCGAGAAGGGCCATGATCTCGCCGTCCTCAGCGGGTCGCGGAGTGGGTGAAGGCGACCTGCAGCGCCTGCATCAGACGGTCGAGCAGGAAGCCGATGATGCCGATGGTCAGCACGGCGACCATGATGCGGGCCAGCGAGTCGGAGGAGCCGTTCTGGAACTCGTCCCAGACGAACTTTCCGAGCCCCGGGTTCTGGGCGAGCATCTCGGCGGCGATCAGCACCATCCAACCGACGCCGAGCGACAGGCGCAGACCGGTGAAGATCAGCGGCAGCGCCGACGGCAGCACCAGCTTGGTCAGCTTCTTCAGCGGCGACAGGTTGAGCACCCGGCTGACGTTGAGAAGGTCCTTGTCGATCGAGGAGACGCCGAGCGCGGTGTTAATCAGCGTTGGCCACAGGGAGCACAGGGTGACCGTGATGGCCGAGACGACAAGCGACTTGGGCAGCGCGTCGACGGCGTTCACGTAGAGCGCAGAGACCACCATCGTCACGATCGGAAGCCAGGCCAGCGGCGACACCGGCTTGAAGATCTGAATCAGCGGATTGACCGCGCCATTGACCGTCGGCCACAGCCCGCAGGCGATCCCGAGCGGCACGGCGATGAGCGTCGCAACCAGGAAGCCGATCGCCACGGTCTTCAGGCTGGTCAGGATCTGGTCGAAATAGGTGGGCCGCCCGGTGTAGTCGCGCCATTTGACGCGGTCGCCGTGGCCGGCCTCGACCAGCTTGGCGTTGCGCGCTTCCTGGCGCTCGTAGAAGGTCTGGGCTTCCTGGCGTTCGGCGACGTGTTCGCCGTAGAGAGCCTGGGCCTGGTGCCACACCGCTGCCGGGCCGGGGATGGCGCCGAGCGAGGTCTTCACCTGCGGCGCGAACACCGCCCAGGCCGCGAGGAAGGCGAGAATGCCGATCAGCGGCAGCAGGAACTGGCTTCCGACCGCCTTGAACTGGCTCGGCGAGCGGTCGCCGGCCGCGATACGGACGAACGGGACGAGCCATCCGAACCCGAAGCTGGACATCGGCCGCGAGATGCGATCGACGGTGGCAAGGCGTGCGGTTCGGCGCTGGGTCGAACGAGCCTTCGGTGCGGCATCGACAAAGTCGTCGGCGATGGTCATGGCGTCAGGTTCTCGATAGCTGGAACGTGCGGGAGGGCGAACGGGATCGGGCGCGAGGCGGACATCAGCCCCCGACCACCTCGGTGCCCTTGATCTTCTCCGAGCCCTTCAGCCCGACAGACAGCCCGTCGATGTAGTCGTTGGGCTTGCGGCCGTCGTATTCCACGCCGTCCAGGAAGGCATCCGTCGGCGCGCGGTAGCCGTCGGTGTCCCAGGGGAAGTCCGCCTCGTCGGCCAGGCCTTCCTCGACCAGCAGCCGCGCCGCCTTCAGGTAGATGTCCGGGCGATAGACCTTCTTGGCGGCCTCGTCGTACCAGCTGTCGGGCTTGGCCTCGGGGATCTGGCCCCAGCGCCGCATCTGCGTCAGGTACCAGACCGCGTCGGAATAGAAGGGATAGGTCGCGTTGTGGCGGAAGAAGACGTTGAAGTCCGGAACCGGCCGCTTGTCGCCCTTCTCGTATTCGAAGGTCCCGGTCATGGAATTGGCGATGACCGCCGCGTCCGCACCGACATAGTCCGGCTTCGACAGGATCTCGACGGCTTCCGCGCGGTTGGCGTTGTCGTTCTCGTCGAGCCAGATCGCGGCGCGGATCAGCGCCTTCGTCACGGCGAGCGCGGTCTGCGGGTTCTTCTCGGCAAACTCGGCGGTGATGCCGAAGACCTTCTCCGGATTGTTCTTCCAGATTTCGTAGTCGGTGATCACCGGCACGCCGATTTCCATGAACACGGCCTGCTGGTTCCACGGCTCGCCGACGCAGTAGCCGTGGATCGTGCCGGCCTCGAGGGTCGACGGCATCTGCGGCGGCGGCGTCACGGACAGCAGCGCGTCGCCCTGGATCTGGCCGGTGGTGTCGTTCTCACCGTAGTAGCCCGGATGGATCCCTCCGGCGGCGAGCCAGTAGCGCAGTTCGTAGTTGTGGGTGGAGACCGGGAAGACCATGCCCATCTTGAAGGGCTTGCCCTGCTGCTTGAACGCGTCGACCACCGGCTTGAGCGCCGCCGCGGAGATCGGATGCTGCGGCTTGCCGTCCGCACCGGTCGGAACGTTCGGCCTCATCATCTCCCAGACATCGTTGGAGACGGTGATCGCGTTGCCGTTCAGGTCCATGGAGAACGGCGTGATGATGTGCGCCTCGGTGCCATAGCCGATCGTCGCGGCAAGCGGCTGGCCGGCCAGCATGTGGGCCCCGTCGAGTTCGCCGGTGATCACCCGGTCGAGCAGCACCTTCCAGTTTGCCTGGGGCTCGAGGGTCACGTAGAGCCCCTCGTCCTCGAAGAAGTGCTTCTCATAGGCGATGGCGAGCGGCGCCATGTCGGTCAGCTTGATGAACCCGAAGGTGAGTTCGTCCTTCTCCGGCAGCAGCATCTCGGCCGATGCGGCGCCGACGTGCAGCCCGAAGAAGGCCGCGACCGCGGCTGCGGCCATGCGCCCGAAGCCCGTCGTTGTCCGGGTCCCGCTCATCACTTCGCTCCTCGCTTCCGGCACGCTTGGAGAGCGCGCACAAACCAAAAAAGCCGCCCGACCAGTCGCAATTCTCCCTTGACGCGAGAACGGACGATCGGCGGCGGTGCCAATGGCGCCCCAACGGTGAGGTCGCCAGCTATGTGTCGTGAGGGACGTTGAACTCGGGCGAGGCCTTCGTTGACCCGGAAGCGCCCGTTGCTGCGGCGGGATTGTCCACGCCGTCTAATTTCCAAAGGTTACAAACAGCGCATCGGGGCGGCAAGGCTAAGCTTTGTGCACCTGCGCTCAGAGTTTTTGCAGTGCGGGGCCGACCACATGCAAGGCCGTGCAAGACCGACGTCGCGTGCAAGCGCCGGGAAGCCCCAAGCCGGTCAGATATCCACGCCCAGCGACCTCAGGTAGGCTTCGACGTCGTCCGGGTCGAAGAGCCGGCCGTCGAAAAAGCCGTCCGGCCCGAGCACCATGCGGCCCGAGCTCGAGGCGACCGGCGTCGCCGCCCGGAGCGCGCCCTCGACCTTCGCACTCGCATTGGGCAGATCTGCCGCGATCGCGCTGAGCGCAGCCCGGTAGATGTCCGGCCGGTAGACCATGCGCACGGCGTCGGCGTCGTCGCGCCGATACGGGATCTGGCCCCAGCGCACCATCTGCGACCAGAACCATAGGGCGTGGCTCTGCCAGGGGAAGTTGGCGGCGTGGTCGTGCAGGACGAGAAAGTCTGGCACCTCGACCGCCGCTGCGCCGCGCCGGCGCACGATCCGCCCCTGCAGGGCGCGCAGCAGGAGCTCGGCATCGCCGCCCACGTAGGCGGGCTGGGCGAGGATGCCGGCAAGGTCTGCGTGGTTCGCCGGATCGGCGGCCCATCGCGCGGCCCGGTGGAGCGCCCGAAGCAGCGCGCCGAGGCGCTCCGGGTGGTCGTCGGCGAATTGCTTTCGAAGCCCGAGCACCTTGTCGGGGCCCTGGCGCCAGAGCGCCGACTTGGACGCGACGATAACGCCCACGCCGCGGTCCACGGCGGTCGAGTTCCACGGTTCGCCCACACAGAAGCCGTCCACCTGCCCTTCGGCAAGCGCATCGACCATGTAAGGCGGCGGGAGGACCACCAGCCGGACGTCGGCATCCGGATCGATCCCGGCCGAGGCCAGCCAGTAGCGAAGCTCGTAGTTGTGGCCGGAGAACGGATAGACGGTGGCGAGCGTGAGCGGCGGCGCGCCGTCGGCCCGGCGCCGCGCGACGTGGCGGGCGAGATGACCGACCATCGTCGCGGGATCGGCGTCGATGTCGGCGCCCCCGGCTTCGAGCGCCGACCAGAGCCGCTCCGACAGCGTGATGGCGTTGCCGCCGAGCCCCAGCGAGAACGGCGCCACCATCGGCACCTGGAGGTGGCCGCCGGCACCGAGCGTGGAGGCGATCGGCAGCGGCGCGAGCATGTGCGCGGCGTCGAAGTGGCCGAGCATGGCCCGGTCGCGGATGTTGGCCCAGGAGGTTTCGCGGACCAGGGAGAGGCGGAGGCCTTCCGCTTCGGCAAAGCCTCGTTCGGCCGCCGCCACCACGATGGCGCAGTCGACCAGCGGGATGAAGCCGATCGTCACCGTGCGGCTGTCGTCGCCGCAGTTGCCGTCCAGGGCCATGTGGGCGGTAGGGGCCATCATTTTCATCCAAGCAGCTTCGACGCGGTCACCAGTCCCTGGGCGATGTCGGCGACCCTGCGGCTTTCGTTCATGGCCGTCTTGCGCAGCAGCGCGTACGCCTCCTGCTCCCCGATCCCCCGCGTCTTCATCAGGATCCCCTTCGCCTTGTCGATGACCTTCCTGTCCTCGAGCGCCTGCTTCGTCCGGTCCAGTTCATCGCGAAGCCGGTTGAAGGCATTGAAGCGACTGATCGCCATGTCGAGGATGGGCTTGACACGTTCCTTGCGCAGCCCGTTGACGACATAGGCCGACACGCCGGCATCGATCGCCGCCTCGATCGAGGCGGTATCGGAGCGGTCGACGAACATCGCAACGGGACGACGGACCGTCCGCGAGACCTGGAACATCTGCTCCAGAACGTCGCGGTTCGGGTTCTCCAGATCGATGAAGACGACGTCCGGATCCACCTCGACGATCTGGCGCAGCAAGCCGCGCATCTCGGTGACGACGGTCACGTCGCCGTGGCCGGCCTCGCGCAGGCCGTCCTCGATGATCGAGGCGCGAACGGCGTTGTCGTCGATCACCAGGACTCGAAAGGATGTGTCGGCCATGCCGCAATCTTGCGCATGCTCAGTCAGAGTGCAATGCAGCAATTCGCCAAAGCTTGTTGCTCTGACGGGCCTCGTACATCGAGCGGCTCTCACGCCGCCACGCTAGCGACGAACGTAACCGCTGCCTTCGCCGGACCCGGCGGGCGTCACCATGCCTTTCTCTGTGGCAATGCAGTCCATGGGAATGTCGTGCGGCTGAGGATGGATCGTGGGAACCGCCTGCAAGGCATAGCCGACGCCGAGAATGCGAGGCTTGGGATCCCAGCTCGCGAGCGTTCGGTCAAAGAATCCGCCGCCATAGCCGAGCCGATAGCAGTTCGGATCGAACCCCACCACCGGCGAGATCACAATATCGGGGACAATGGCCGGCCCGGCGGCGGGGATCGGAATGTTCCAGATGCCCCGTGCGAGCGGCTCGCCCGGCGACCAGGCCCGGAAGATGAGTGGCTTCGTCTTCTCTACAACGACCGGCAGCGCCGTCCTGCCACCCCGCGAGACCACCCATTGCATCAGGTCTCGCAGATCCGGCTCACCTCGGAACGGCCAATAGGCACTGACGGTCAGCCCAGCGGGATCGCCAATCGCCTCCTTCAGCCAACCTGCGATAGCCGCTCCATGGGCACACTTGACCGCCCGGCTGATCGCGAGACGCTTGGCAATAAGGCGCGTGCGCTCCGCCTTTCGCCAGCGTCCAACGTCTATTTCCTGCTGCCGGTCGGCCGTCATCCCGGCGTAGGCCGGATCGATCTCGTGCATGAAACAGGGCGGCGACGCGAAGCAGGAACACTCCTCATCGTCAGAACCGCTCATCGGCCATGTCCTCCGATATCTTCAACTCGTCTCTGATCGGGCCGGGCGACGATGGCCTGAAACGCTCCCCTTTCATCAGGATGACTCCGTTGTGCCCGGCGACACCGAGCTCGAGGCTCTCGGCGATGCGCCTGGCCCTCTCCATGAAATGCTCGGCCGCCACGGGCTCGCAGATCTGCCGCACCGTCTCCTCGAACAGCGTGATCCAGCGATCGAAATGCTGTGCATCGACCGGGAGGGGCATATGCTTCTCCATCGGCCTGCCGCTGTAGCGTCCGGTCAGGAGGGCGACTGACGACCAGAAGTCACACAGGCGCTGAAGATGTGCCTCCCAGTCAGCGATGCGCTTGGAGAAGACGGGGCCAAGCAGCGTGTCCCCGCGCACCTTTCCATAAAAGGTGCGGACAACCCTCTCGATCATCGCGTCGTCGATGCCGGTTCGGCGAACGATCTCGGTCGTGACCTCAGCACGGCGCTCACTTTGATCCATCCGTCTCTCCACGATGTCCGTCCTCTTGGTTCCGACCTCAGGAGGCCGGATGGTCGGCTGTGATTGCCGGGCCGCGCACCTGGGCCGCGACGGGGATGTCGGCCAGGAAGTCGCGCTCGCGCAGCATGATGTCGCCCAACGAATAGCGATCGAGCGTCTCGATGAAGGATCGCAGTGCCTGATTGAGGACGTTCGGTAGACGGCAGCAGTTGGTGATGACGCACTGGCTGCCGGTAGCGAAACATTCCACCAACGCAAAGTCGGGCTCCGTGGCGCGGACGACTGCGCCGAGATTGATCTCCGCGGGTGGTTTAGCCAAGGCGAAGCCTCCTGATCGGCCCCGCACGCCCTTTAGGAACCCCGTCCGCACCAATTTTTGGACCACCTTCATGAGATGCGCTCGCGAGATGCCATAGGTGGTCGCGGCCTCCTCGATGGTGATCAGGCGCCCATCGACGCTGGCCGCGTACATCAGCACACGCAGTGAGTAGTCGGAGAACGTCGTTAGGCGCATGTCGCCTCCCAAAGATGCACATCAAATGCATCTTATGAGCAAGACTGTCCCCGATGCAACATCGTCAGCCGGCGTCCCTGTCCAGCAACTGGTGGCGATTCAGCCACTGCGGGCGGACCGGCCTTCGACCGCCTCAATGATCGGATGTTGGAGAAGAGCCGGCTTGCCGACGAGCGCATCGAGCAACTCCATCGCGCGTGGCCGCGACACCACGAGCGAGAGAGGGAACGCGGGCTTCAGCGGACTGGCCGACCTGCCGGGAATGAGCGAAGGCGTCGCGATCCTAAGGCGGTCTCCGCGCCGGTCCGCGCCCAGCTCCAGTAGCTCGAGCGCGGACGTTGCGATCTGGTCGAACGGAACGCGCACCGACGTCAGGGGCGTCGGCAGACGACTGACCAGCGGGATGTCGTTGTAGCCGACGAGGGAGATGTCGTCCGGCACGGAGCACCTGGGTCGGGCGTGATAGGATCATCGACGGCCTGTGCAACGCGCCGCGTCAAGCCGCCGAAGTGGCGGTGCCAATCGCCGCGATTGGGCTGGTGATCGCCGTCGCCGTGCAGTCGAACCTGGCGCTGAAGTTCGCCGCCTCGCTGCTGTCGCTGTCGGAGGGATCCATCTACGCCTCCCTGGCCCTTGCCATGGTTGGCTGCAAACGGCGCTGAGGCAGCTGAGAGCCTACGTCCAGGTTGGTGACGTCAAAATCGACGATTTCAGAGTTGGCAAAGACCCCATCCTCAGTTTCACTGGAAAGAATTTCGGCCAGACCCCTGCTTCTCGCTACTCTCACAGCTCCAGTTGGCGGCTGGTCGAAGATGCGGAAAGGCTTAGGTCTATCAACCTTCAGATCAGTGGGCCGATGGCCGATTTGCCAACCAACGCCACAACCACTCAAGCCACACAGATCCCGACCCTTACCGAAGAAGTCTACGACGCCATCATGAGCGGGAAATGCCAATTCGTGGCATTTGGCGTAGTTCGATATCGGGACATATTTGGGATTCGCCGGAGGGTCATTTTTAGGCACGTCTTGATTCCGGAGCGAAGCGGCGACAGCGTGGCTTGGTTCAATCTCTGCAAGCGAAACAACCGCAGCACCTAGCCCCACCACCATCGCCAACGCGAACAGACCCGCCCTGATCATCCCCGCACCCTTGGTGCGCTTGATACATAAGGCCGGAAAAGTGGACCAACTTCATCGAGCGCCACGAGATCAAACGCGACTGACGCTCTGCCCAAGCAAGCCGCATGAGTGTTCCCCCTCGCCGCGCGGCTGATCGCGGCCGGGACGGCCGGGATCTGCGCGGCAACGCCGGGCGAGGCGGAAGTCTTCGCGAACGCCGGCATCCGCGACATTCTGCTGACCTCGAGCTTCGCGAGCCGGAAGGCGATCGCCCGGGTGTCGGCCATTGCCGCCGCGGGCGCTCGTTCCGAGGCCGCCGTCGACCGGGACAGGGTAGATCAGCTGGGAAACGGCGGGACGGCCCGGATAGGAGAAATAGTTCCGCTTGACGTAGTGAAGCTGAGGCACCCGCGCCTCGCGGTAGCCTTCGGTGACGCTTGCGATCGCCGGGGCCCCGAGACCAGCGGCGTTGACCACGACATGCGGCGACCGATGCGGTGCATCTCCGCCAAATCACCATTGACGGATCGGTCGCGGCCACGAAATCATCCGGGCTCCTGTCCACCGGCGACGGGCACGCGCTGGGGAGGGACGGATGGCCGATCGAGACGAGAGGACCCTGCTCCTGTCGCGCCTGTCGCTGCGGCAGCTCCAGATCCTCTCCACGGTCGCCGAGCATGGCAGCATCCTGCACGCCACCCGCAGCATGAACATGACCCAGCCGGCGGTGTCGCGGGCGGTGATGGAGATCGAGCGGATCGTCGGCCAGCCGCTGTTCGTCCGCTCGCCGCGCGGCGTCAGCCCGACGCCCGCCGGCGAGGTGTTCGTCTCCCATGCCCGCGCAGCCCTCTCCTCCATGCGGGTGGCGGCCCAGGAGATCGACGACCTGCAGCGCGGCCATGCCGGCCGGCTGACCATCGGCACGCTGCCCAACGGGGCGGGCGGCCCGCTGCCCCAGGCGCTGATCGAGGCGCGCCGGGAACGGCCGGGGCTGATGGTCACCGTGGTCGAAGGCCTCTACCAGCAGATGGCGGCAAGCCTGCGCTCCGGCGATCTGGACTTCGTCATCGGCCGGCTGCGGCCCACCGACGGCGGCGACGGCTTGACGACCCAGCCGCTCTACCGCCAGCGCTGGGGAGTGTTCGCTCGCGCCAGACATCCCGCCCAGCTGGCCGGAGCCGCTACCCTCGCCGACCTTCTCGACGCACCGTGGATCCTGCCGGCCGCCAGCGCCCCGGTGAGATCGATGATCGAGAGCGTGTTCTACCGGCGCGGCCTGCCGCTGCCCCGCGACCGCATGGAGATCAGCGCGCTGGGGATCGCCCGAACGCTGCTGCTGGAATCCGACGCCGTGATGTTCCTGCCCGTCGGCACCTTCCGCCGCGAGGAGGAGACCGAAGCGCTGGTGCAGCTTGCCCTGGGCATCGACGAGGTGGTGGAGGAGGTCGGCCTGTTCTGGCGCGAGGGCGCCCAGCGCCGGGCGCTGGAGCTGTATTTCGTCCGGCTTCTGGAGACCACCTGCAGCCAGATGGGGCTGGCGCCTAGCGATATGCAGATCCGGCATATCTCAAAGTAGATTTTTCATAAAATGCACATATCCGAGGCATGCTAGCCTTTTCCGCAAATCCAAGGGGAACGGGAGACCTGGCATGAAACGGATGGCAATGGCGGCGTTCGCCGTGACGCTGGCGGCCGGACCGGCCGCCGCGCAGACCTACAGCATCGGCACGCTGCCGCAGGGATCGCTCGCCTACACCGTGGGAGCGGCGGTGGCGCGGGTCGTCACCGAGGCGACGGGCCTGCAGATGCGGATCGTGCCTGCCGGCGGACCGGACGCCACCATCCCCCAGGTGCAGATGGGCGACCTGGAGTTCTCCATCGCCTCCAGCGACATGGTCGCCGCGGCCTATGCCGGCGCCGACCAGTTCTCCGGCCACAAGATGGACGGGCTCCGGGTAGTGGCGAACCTGCTGCCGTTCTCGTCGGGCTTCGTCGTCAAGGCCGACAGCGACATCAAGGCGCTCGCGGACCTGAAGGGCAAGCGCGTCGCCGGCCAGTTTCCGCAGCAGCGCGTGCTCGCCAACTACGAGGCGTCGACGCTCGCGACCGTCGGCATGAGCATGGACGACGTGACCGTCGTGCCGGTACCGAACGGCATCCGCGGCGTCGAGGCGTTCATGAGCGGCAGCGTCGATGCGGCGATCTTCTCGCCCGGCTCCGGCATCGTCTCCCAGGCCGACGCATCGGTGGGCGGCGTGCGCTTTCTGCCGGTGCCCGACACCAAGGAGGCCGACGCGACCATCCGCAAGCTGACGCCCGGCGCCTATGTCGCCACCGTCGCGCCGCGGCCGAACCGGCCGGGCATCGAGGGACCGACGCCGATGATGTCCGGCACCTTCGTGCTGTTCGCCGGACCGGAGGTCAGCGACGAGGTGGTGGCCAAGGTGGCGCAGGCGATCTGGGAGAAGCGCGAGGCGCTGGTCGGCATCTTCCCGGGCTTTCGCGAGATGACCGGCGCCCTGGTGACCCAGCCGGTCGCCGACGTGCCGTTCCAGCCGGCGGCCGAGGCCTACTTCACGCAGGCCGGCATCGGCGGCAAGTAGCGCCGTTTCCGATCGGGTGAACCGCCGCCACGGCGGCGGGCAGCGCATCGCGGCGAGGGGCCGGACATGTCGACCACAACTGAGCTGCCGGCCGACGGCATCGAGACCGGCGCCGCCCGCCTGCCCGGCGGGCGCCTGACCGGGGCGATCACCGCGACGTTGGCCGGACTGATCCCGGCACTGTCGGTCGCCTGGGCGATCGACGTGCCGCGCCTCCTCGGCGTCGCCTTCTACAACGAGCAGTTCGTCGCGGCCTTCCTGGGCATCGCGCTGGCCGTCGTCTACCTGTCGCGGCCGCTTTCCGGCGGAGAGCGCGGCCGGCTGCCCTGGTACGACGCGATCGCCGCCGCCGCCGCGCTGGTAGCGGCCGGCTATGTGGCGCTCTACTACCCGTCGCTGCTGGAGCGGCTGTGGATGCGGCCGACCGACGCCCTCGTCGTCGGCGCCGTGCTGCTGGTGCTGACACTGGAGGGACTGCGCCGGGCGGCGGGGCTGGCGATGCTGGTGCTGGTGCTGGCGAGCATCGGGTTCGCGTTGCTCGGCCACCTGGTGCCCGGCGCCCTGCAGGGCCGCCACGTCTCGCCCGAACGGCTGGTCGTCTACCTGAGCAACGACAGCGGCGCGCTGCTGGGCCTGCCGCTGCTGATCGTCGCCACCGTCGTGGTGTCCTTCGTGCTGTTCGGCAACCTGCTGAATCAGGCCGGCGGCGGTGCCTTCTTCACCGACCTCGCCATGTCGCTGATGGGGCGTTATCGCGGCGGCCCGGCGAAGGTGGCGGTGACCGCCTCGGCGCTGTTCGGCTCGGTCTCGGGCAGCGCGGTGGCCAACGTCGCCTCCACCGGGGTGATCACCATCCCGCTGATGAAGAAGGCCGGGTACCGGCCGCACCAGGCCGGCGCCATCGAGGCCGTAGCCTCCACCGGCGGGCAGCTGATGCCGCCGGTGATGGGCGCCGCCGCCTTCCTGATGGCGGAGCTGCTGCAGATTTCCTACGCCGACGTGGTGCTGGCGGCGCTGGTGCCGGCGCTGCTCTACTACGCCGCGCTGTTCATCCAGGTGGACCTGCTCGCCGCCCGCGACGGGCTGGTCGCCGCCGACCCGAAGACCCTCCCGCGGATGCGCGCGGTGCTGGCCTCCGGCGGCATTTTCGCGCTGCCGTTCGCGGTGCTGATCTACGCGCTGTTCAGCCTCAACCAGCAGCCGGAATACGCCGCCGTTCTCGCCGCGGCGACGGTGGTGGTCATCGGCCTCGGCCTGCGGCTGCGCAACGGACCCGGCGGCATGGGCCTGTCGCTTCGGGCTCTGCCGGGCGTGCTCGCCTCCACGGGGCTCGCGGTCACCGACATCGTGATGATCGGCGCGGCCGCCGGCATCGTCATCGGCGTGATGAACGTCTCGGCGCTGGGGTTCGCCATCACCCTGTCGCTGGTCGGGCTCGGCGCCGGCAACCTGCCGGCCCTGCTGATCATCGCGGCGGTCGCCAGCATCGTGCTGGGCATGGGCATGCCGACGCTGGGCGTCTACCTGCTGCTAGCCACGCTGATCGCCCCGGCGCTGGTGGAGGTGGGCATCCAGCCGATCGCCGCCCACCTGTTCGTGCTCTATTTCGGCATGATGTCGATGATCACGCCGCCGGTGGCCATCGCGGCGTTTGCGGCGGCGAGCATCAGCGGCGCCGGGCCGATGCGCACCGGATGGTCGGCGATGGCGTTCGGCTGGTCGGCCTATGCGATCCCGTTCATCTTCGTCTGCTCGCCCGCCCTCCTGCTGATCGGCGATCCGGGCAACGTGGTGCTTGCCACCGCCACGGCGCTCGCCGGCGTGTGGCTCGTCTCCGCCGCCGTGGTCGGCCGGCTGTTCGCCCGGGTGGCCCCCGTGCAACGGCTGCTGCTGGCGGTGGCCGGCCTGCTCCTCCTCATCCCGCACACCGACACGCTGCCGCTGTGGACCGACCTTGCCGGCGCCGCCCTGGGCGCCCTGCTGGCGCTGTGGAACCTCCGCACGGCGCTGGCCGCACGGTCGCCCGCCCCGGCCGCCGACCCAATCGTGGAATCCGCATGACCCGCCGTCCGAACTTCCTCGTCATCATGACCGACCAGCAGCGGTGGGACCACCTCGGCTGCTACGGCAACACCCAGGTTCGCACGCCAACCATCGACGCGATCGCCCGGGGCGGCACGCGCTTCGACCGCTTCTACGTCTCCAACCCGATCTGCCAGCCGAACCGCGCCTGCCTGGCTACGGGACAGATCTCCACCGTCAACGGCTGCCGCCAGAACGGCATCCCGCTGTCGCCGGAGAGCGTCACCTATGCCGACGTGTTGCGGTCGGCCGGCTACCGCACCGCGCTGGTCGGCAAGGCACACTTCCAGAACGTCACCAACATCCCGGCGCCGCCGCGGAAATCCGGCGGAAGCGGCGACGAGATCGCCGCCGACGTGCACCGGTCCTGGCGGACCCAGCGCACCGGCGCGGGCTACGGGCTGGAGGCGCGCAGCCGCTGGCACGCCGATCCCAACTCGTCGCTGCCGGAGCCCTATTACGGCTTCGAGCACGTGCGCCTGTGCATCGGCCACGGCGACCAGGTGGACGGCCACTACACCGGCTGGCTGCGCGAGCGCCATCCAGACCCCGACAGCCTGCGCGGGCCGGAGAACGCGCTCGACCGCGAGAGCGAGCGGACCGCCCAGTGCTGGCGGACGGCGGTGCCCGAGGCGCTGCATCCGACCCGCTACGTGGCCGAGGAGGCCTGCCCCTTCCTGGAGGCCCAGACGGCCGACGACCCGTTCCTGCTGGTGATGTCGTTCCCGGATCCGCACCATCCGTTCACGCCGCCCGGCCGCTACTTCGACATGTACGACCCGGCGGGCCTCGACCTGCCGGCCTCGTTCGCGAGCCCCGTGCGCGACCGCAACGACCTGCCGGAAGCGGTGCTGGAAGCCTACCGGATGGGCGACACCGACCCGAACTCCCACTGGCCGTACCACGTCGACGCCGCCGGAATGCGCCGCATCCTGGCGCTGAACTACGGCTCGATCTCGTTCATCGACGACGAGCTGGCGCGGGTAATCGCGGTGCTCAAGGCACGCGGGCTCGACCGCGACACGGTGGTCTGCTTCATGTCGGATCACGGCGACTACATGGGCGACCACGGCACCGTGCTGAAGATGGGCCTGCACTATCAGAGCGTCATCCGGGTGCCGTTCCTCTGGCACGATCCGCACGCCGAGGGCGGCGCAGCCACCACCGCCATCCAGGCGAGCGCCATCGACTTCGCGCCGACGCTGCTGCAGCGGGCGGGCCTGAAGGTGCCGGTGGGGATGCAGGGGCGCGACCTTTTCGCGGCCGATGCGGCGAACCTGCCGGTGGTGGTGGAGGATCCGGGCATCTCGGTGTTCGCCGATGCCGACGCGCGCTCGGCGATCCTGTCGGTGGTGCACGACGGCTGGCGGCTCAGCCTGTTCGAGCAGGCGCCGGGGCGCGGCGAGCTCTACCATTTCGCCGAGGACCCGGACGAGATGGCCAACCTCTGGGACGCCTCCGAGGCATCGGCCCGCAAGGCCGACTTGCTGGAGAAGCTCTGCCTGCGCCAGCTGGCGCTGCGCGACATGCGACTCTGTCCGACCGCGAGAGCCTGACCCGTCACAGCAAAGGCGTTTCCATGGTCGAGATTGCCCGTCGTTGTGTTCGCTCTCGCCTGGCAACGGCCCTAGCCGCTTTGCTTGTCGTGGTCCCCGCACCCGGCATGGCGCAGGTCTCGCAGTCGCAGGGCGTCGCCGTCACGACCACCGGCTCCTCCCCCGGCACGGTGAACGTCACCGGCTTCGACGGGACGGTGCCGATCTTCCTGCAGACGACCGGCGGCTGGTCCATCGATGCCAGCGGCGACGGCGCCAGCGTCACGCTCACCGGCACGCAGGTCGCGACGACCGGGCTTCCCACCACCAGTCCCGCCCCCAATGCGCTGGTCGACTTCAATGCCATCGGCGCCAGCGCGATCGACACCACCTCGACCGTCACGGCCGGCGCGGGATCGGTCACCGTCGCGACCGGCACGTCGGCCGCGAGCACCGTCACGCTGAGCGGGCAGCCCGGCAGCTCCGATGCCCCCGCCGGGCTGTCGGCGGTGTCACAAGGCGCGGACGGGTTTCACGGATCGAGCGCCACGATCACCGACGGCGTCTACACCACCGAGCTGGCCGCCAGCGGCACCTATTCCACCACCACCTTCAGCGGAACGTCCGGCGGCGCGGTGGGCCTGATGCTCGGTGCCGGCACGACGATTTCCGTCTCCGGCAGCGGCACGGGCGCTCAGACGGACCTGCTGACGCCCACTCTCGTCGGCGTGTCGGCCGCCTCCCTCGGCGGCGACGGGACCATCGGCTTCTACACCACCGGCGTGGACCAAAGCCCGACGCCCTATCCCGGCAACGGTGGCGCCGCCGGCACGGTCGCCGTCGCGACGGTGGCCGGCACGTCCATCACCGTCACCCAGGCGGGCGCGGGCAGCAACGCGGTCGGCCTCAGCGCCGTATCGCGCGGCGGTAATGCCGCCGCCGGGAACCTCATCACGACGGAGGACCACTATGTCTCCGGCTCGGCCGGGGCCGCCGGCGCCGTCACCGTCACCCATGCCGGGCGCATCGAGGTGAACGCCCCGGCGGGAACCGGCATCTATGCCCTCTCCATCGGCGGCAACGGCAACATCAGCGGCGGCGTCCCCGAGCCGACCGCCGAGGGCGCGACGCCGAACCCCGCCCCGGCGAACGGGCAGGCGGTCACCGTCACGCTGCAGGCGGGAGGCTCGGTCCTCCTCGACCAGGCGGGCATCGGCGTGTTCGCCTTCAGCCGGGCGGGCGACTGGACTCCGACGGGCGCCTTCGTCTCGCCGCTCGGTGGAGCGGTATCGGTCACCCTCGACCAGGGTTCCTCCGTCACGGTGACCGGATCGGCCGGGGCGACCTCTGCCCCGTTCGCCTTCGGCATCCTGGCCGTCAGCGCGGGCCAGTCGCTGGTCAGCGACCCGCTGATCGGCGAGGGCAGCGGGCAGGGCTCAGGGTCGGCGGGTTCCGTGACCCTTTCCAATGCCGGCCAGATCAGCACGTCCGGCGAGCTAAGCGCCGGCATGGCGGCGATCGCCATCGGCGGCGCCCCGCTCGTCGCCACCGCCCAGAGCGGCACCAACAACGTCGGCAACTCCGGAGCGACGCAACCTGTCTTCGGCGGCACCGTCCAGGTCACCAACACCGGCACGATTTCCACCGAGGGCGACAGCGCCTACGGCATTGTGGCGATCAGCGCCGGGGGCGGCGGTGTGGTCCGGAACGAGGCTGTCGCCACCGTGTCCGGGTCTGCGTGGACCGCCGGCACCAGCCTGGGCGCCGCGACCGACAGCGACACGCCTCCCACCAGCGCGGGCGCCGTCACCGTCACCCACTCCGGATCGATCGCGACGGGGAACGGCGCGGGCGGCGGCGATGCCGCCTTCGGCATCCTGGCCCAGTCGATCGGCGGCAGCGGCGGCACGGTGGGCGGCAGCCAGGCGCTGCAATATCTCGGCGACAGCTCCGGCGGCGGCGGCAGCGGCGGCCCCGTCACCGTCACCCTGCAGGGCTCTGCTAGCGTCGAGAGCCGGGACAAGAATGCCCACGGCGTGCTCGTCCAGTCGATCGGTGGCGGCGGCGGCAACGGGGCGAACAGCTCCGCCGCCTTCGTCGCGGTGGGCGGAAGTGGCGGGTCGGGTGGCTGGGGCAACACCGCGACCTTCACTTCGACCCCCTCCGCCGGGGGGCGTATCGCGGTGACCACCCTCGGCAACTACGCGGCGGGCGTCTTGGTCCAGTCCCTCGGTGGCGGCGGCGGCAATGGCGGGATGGCGGACTCCGCCGGTATTTTCTACGACAAGGCCGTCGGCGGTATCGGGGGCAGCGGCGGCGGGGGCGGCACGGCGGGGGCCTACAACAACGCGGGCAGCGCGATCACGACGGTCGGCAATCAGGGGCCGGCGATGCTGGTCCACTCGGTGGGCGGCGGGGGCGGCACCGGCGGCGCCGCGACCTCCTACAGCGCCGGGGTGTTCTTCACCGTGGCCGGGGCCATGGGCGGGGCCGGAGGCGGCGGCGGCGCCGGAGGCCTGGTGACCGGCATCAACCACGGCAGCCTGTCGACGGGTGTTGCGGCAAGTGCCTTGGCGAACGTCGCCTTCGTCGCCAACACCGGCACGCTGTTCGCCACCCTGCCCGACGGCACAGATATCGCCGTCTATTTCACCAGCGGCGGCATTTCCGGCGGCGTTCCCTTCGGCACCCTCCAGTCCATCACGCGGAGCGACGGTTCGGTGGTCAGCAACGTCAGCCTCTCCGGCAACACCCTCAGCGGGACCACCCAGAACTCCAGCACCCCCTACTCCGTGACGCTGTCGGGTGCCGGCATTTACCAGGCCGTCGCCACCGACAGTTCGGCCTCGCTGGTGAGCGGCCTCATCGTCGGCACGGAGTTCGTCGTTCCCACCAATTCTCCCAATCCCAACGGCGCCGATTCCGACGGCATGGTCGTCCAGTCGATCGGCGGCGGTGGCGGCAAGGGCGGGGCGGCCGCCGCCAAGTCGCTGGTTCTGCCACTGCCGGGAGTGCGGCGCCTGGGCATCGCGATCCCCACCGTCGGCATTTCCTATGCCGTCGGCGGCTCCGGAGGCCCGGGCGGCAACGGGGGCGGCGTGACGGCCGGCAATTATGCCACCATCACCACGTTCGCCGACAGCGCGCGCGGCGTTCTTGCTCAGTCAATCGGCGGCGGCGGCGGCAGCGGCGGCGATGGCACGGCCTCGTCCCTGGCCATCCAGTCGGCGGGGTTCGACGTGCAGGTCAGCGTCGGTCTCGGCGGCAGCGGCGGCGTGGCCGGCTCCGGGGCCACCGTGACGGCCTTCAACGGGGCAAGCGACGGCAGCGAAGCCGGCACGATCGCCACCTACGGCCAGTACTCCGCCGGCATGATGGCCCAGTCGATCGGCGGCGGAGGCGGCGTCGGCGGCATTGGCACCGCCAGCCTGTCCACCCCGACCCTGCACACCGAAGCCGGTTCCGCCAACAAGTTCGCCATTTCCGTCGGCGGCTCCGGCGGCGCCGGCGGCCAGGGCGGGTCGGTGTTCGTCTCGAACTATCCCGGCAGCTCGATACGGACCTTCGGATCCACCGCGCCGGGCATCCTGGCGCAGTCCATCGGCAGCGGCGGCGGCGCGGGCGGCGGCGGTTCGGCCACGGGCAGCGGCGGTCAGATGGACATCGACGTCTCGGTCGGCGGCTCCGGCGCCGGCGGTGGCAGCGGCAGCGTCGTGCAGGTGGAGAACGCCGGCCTGATCCAGACGGCCGCCGGCTCGTCGCACGGCATCATCGCCCAGTCGATCGGCGGCGGCGGCGGTTCGGCCGGGACGGCGGACGCCTCCGCCGGTGCGGCGAAATGGTACGACACCATCAATTCGTCGGTCGCAGCCCTGCTGTCGATGAGCAACAGCTACAATGCCGACGTCTCCGTGGGCGGCACCGGGGGCACCGGGGGCGACGGCGGATCGGCATCGGTCACCAACTCCGCGGGATCGATCGCCGGGCAGACGTGGACCCCCGGCATCGCGACCTCCGGAAGCCGCTCCTACGGCATCCTCGCCCAGTCGGTCGGCGGCGGCGGCGGAACTGGCGCGGCGTCCACGGCCTCGTCGCGCTCGGCGCCGCGCGTCATCCTCGGCAGCAGCGGCACCTATACCGCCAACGTCATTGTCGGGGGCGGGGCGGGGTCGGCCGGCAATGGCGGCGCCGCGACCATCACTAACGACGGCGTCGTGACGACCGGCGGCTACGGCGCGGCGGGGCTTGTGGCGCACGCGATCGGCGGCAGCGGTGGCATCGGCGCCGACGGAAGCGTCGACAGCGATCTCACCGTGACGCTCGGCGATCAGCTCAGCTATGCCAATCCCGGAACGGGCTACTCCGGTGGAGTCGCGAACGTGGTGAACGCCACCGGCGCCGGCATAATGACGATGGGCCGGGACGCGCCGGCGATCGTTGCCCAGTCCATCGGCGGCGGCGGCGGCATCGCCAGCGCCGGCGACGATTCCTTCGCGACCATCGGCGGCGGACAGGCGGGAACCGCGACCCACACTCTGCTTGTCGGCGGGACCGCCTACGAGGATGCCGCCACGTACGGCCAGCCCGCCAATCCGGCCGCCCTTGCCAAGGTCACCCACTCCGGCGCGATCGTCACCCACGGCGACTGGTCGCACGGCATCGTCGCCCAGTCGATCGGCGGCGGCGGCGGCATGGCGTCGGCCTACACCACCGAGTCCGTGACCGTCGCCACGACCATCGGGGTCGCCCGAACGCCCTCTTACGGGACCTTCGGCAACTATGCCTACGGCGACGGCGGCGAAGTGATGATCAGCCTGCCGACGTCGGGCCCAGCCGCCGAAATTTCCACCGGGACAGGCACCCCGACGCCCGGCTATCTGCAGCGCACCGGCTATTCCGCCTACGGCATCGTTGCCCAGTCGATCGGCGGTGGAGGCGGCATTGCCAGCGAAAACAGCGCCGCCGGCACCCTTACCACGGGTTCGATTGCCGTCGGCGGCAACAACTATGGCAGCGGCGGCCCCGTCCTCGTGGGCGGCAATGCGACCGTGACCACCATCGGCGACACCGCCCACGCGGTGCTGCTGCAGTCGATCGGCATGGGCGGCGGCGTTGGCGGCCAGGGCAGCAGCCTCACCGCCGACAGCCCGGCCGCCACCAACGCGGTGAGCCTGTCGCTCAATCCGCAGACGGAATACATGCAGGGCAACGGCGGGGCGATCGGACTGGACTCCATTCTGACGATCCAGACCGGTGGCGCCGACGCATACGGCATCCTCGCCCAGTCCATCGGCGGCGGCGGCGGCCTCGCCTTCGCGCAGAACGCGTCGCTTACCCAGACATCGATCGGATCGATCTATGACAGCCCCACCTACCAGCTCCCCTCCGATGGCGGCGCCGTCGGGCTGGAGCTCGCGGCGGGATCCTCGATCTCGACCAGCGGCGACCGCGCCCATGCCATCGTCGCGCAATCGATCGGCGGCGGCGGCGGCATCGCCGGCTACGCCTCGAATTCAACGCTCCTGCTGTGGAGTGTCCTTGGAGAGGTCAGCTCCAACCAGCTCGGCACCGGCGGCAAGGTGACCATCGACGTCGATGCCGGCATCGTCACCACCGGCGCGGGGGCCTACGGCATCCTCGCGCAATCCATCGGCGGCGGCGGCGGGCTGATTGCCCGCAACGGCACCCTGTACGCGGGCTCGGCCGGAAATTCCGGTCAAGGGGGTGGCGAGATCATCGTCACCCAGGCCGGCTCCGTCCAGACGACGGGAGCGGATTCGGTGGCGATCTTCGCCCAGTCGACCGAAGGGGACATACCGAACACCATCGACATCACGGTCAACGGGGCCATCGTCGGCGGCAGCAACAATGGCAAGGGCATCTGGGTCGACGGCGGGCTGAACAACGCCGTCGTGGTCGGCTCATCCGGATCGGTCAGCGCCGCATCCAACACCGCCATCTTCTACACCGGCGGCGGAGAACTCGTCGTGGGCAACTACGGCTCGGTGACCGGCAGCGTCCTCATCGACGGCAGCACGTTCACCAACTACGGCACCTACAACGTCGGCGACGCGTCGAGCGTCGAGGGATACTTCACCCAGGACACGGCCGGCACGCTCACCTTCAATTTCGGGACGAGCACGTTGCCGCGGCTGACCGTCCAGTACGACACCAATCTCTACGGGACGGTCAGGCCGATCGTCTCCGGCTGGCTGCTTCCGATCGCCAACGCGGTGATCGCGCCCGGCCCGGGCGCCGCCGTCTACAACTACTACGCCGCCACGCCGTCGACGCCGATCTTCGGCTGGAACTACGCCCAGCCGGAGCCGTTCGGCACCTTCTACATGACGCCGTTCGCGACCTTCGCATCGGCAGCCGGCGGCCTCGACGCCAACGAGCAGTCGGCCGCGGCCTACCTCCAGGGCCAGTGGAACGCCGCCAACCCCAATCTCGCCGGCTTCTTCGCCGCGCTCTATTCCGGCATCGACACCCAGGCCGCCTACCAGACCATGCTCGACGACATGTCGCCGGCCGGCTCCGAGACGTTCGCGACCCAGCTTTCCGATGTCTCAGGATCCATTCTCGGGGCAGCCATGAGCTGCCCGGCGTTCGAAGGCACCTCAACGCTGATCGGCGAGGGAACCTGCGTCTGGGCAAAGGGCGGCGGCGGCGTCATCAACCGCTACGATACCGGCGGCAGCGTCTCCAGTTGGGCGACGGGCGCCGGCGGCCAGAAGGAAGTCGGCGGCGGCTGGGCCGTCGGCGGCATGCTCGGCACCGATGTGTCGCGCGCCTCCGGCGGCAGCGTGTCGGGCACCGGCACCAGCTACTACGGCAGCCTCGCGCTCAAGCGGGTCGACGGCCCGTGGACGCTGGCGCTCGGCGTGGCCGGCGCGGTCGGCACCTCCGAGATCGACCGCCACGTCGAGACGGACGGCCTCACCGTCTCCAGCGAATCGACGTCCTATCTCATCGGCGTCCGCGCCCGGGCCGCCTACGACGTGGCGTTCGAGCGGTTCTACGTCCGGCCGATGATAGACCTCGACGTCTATCACCTCTACACGCCCGGCTACGCGGAGGAGGGCGCGTCGGCGTTCGCGCTCAGCGTCGACGCAAGCCACCACACCGGCGTGACGGTGTCGCCCGCCGTCGAGGTGGGCTTCCGCCGCGACGTCGACGCGCAGACGATCCTGAGGGGCTTCTTCAGCATCGGCGCCTCCGCCACGCCGACGCCGGACCGCGTCATCGACGCGTCGCTGGTGCTGGCCGGCACGCCGGACCGCTTCTCCACCGAAATCGAGACGCCGGCGGTCGTCGGCACGCTGACGGCGGGGCTACAGCTCTATCAGGACAGGGGATGGGACGTGCGCGGCGAGACCCAGCTGCGGGCCGGCGACGATTTCCTGAGCGTCGGCGGCCAGCTGCGGCTGTCCTACCGCTTCTGAGCATCGATGGAACTCACAAGCCGCTTCGTCATCCGGAGGCCCGTCGCCCGGAAGCTTCGAACGAGGAGTCATGTGGCAACCGATGCCAGGGCGGCGGTTGCCAGCAGCCTCTCAATCGCGGTCACGAATTCCACGAATCCGTGCAGCCACTGGACCGAAAATCGCCACTCGCGAACCCGAAGGCACGACCGGCCCGTCGCCCGATCGTGGAACGGTCCAACTCACCTGTTGTTCTATTCGGGGCTGATCGGCGAACAGAAAGAAACGAGGCTTCACACGGGCCCGCAACCGGTGGCCGGCCGCGACCCGTGCCGCATGACCGCCCCCGGTGCCGGACCGGCCTAAAGCTCGACGACCGGGGTGAAGCCGCCAAAGATCAGCCGCCTGCCATCAAACGGCATCGGGTTCTGGTCCGGGTCCATACGGGGGTCGACCTTCGATGGGTCCACCATCATCTCTTTCATTTTCGTCATCGCCGCGTCGCGTGTCGTCTTGTCGGGCCATTCAATCCAGGAGAAGACGACCGTCTCATCGTCGTTGGCCTGCACTGCCTTGCGGAAATCGGTGACATTGCCGGCGGGCACGTCGTCGCCCCAGCATTCAAGGATGCGGACAGCGCCAAGCTCGACGAATACGCCATTTGCGCTGTTCGCATGGTCGATGAATTTCTGCTTGTTGGCAGTCGGAACCGCGATCACGAAACCATCGATATACGGCATATCCTCTCTCCTCCCCGCCAAGCGTCTCGCCGACGTTCGCTCAGGCGTCTCTCGTGGCCGCTTCGAGCATGGCAATGTCGATCTTCTTCATCGTCATCATGGCTTGCATTGCGCGTCGGGCCTTGTCGCGGTCGCTTCCGGTCGTCAACTCCATGAGGAGACGCGGCGTGATCTGCCAGGAGTAGCCCCAGCGGTCCTTGCACCAGCCGCAGGCGCTCTCGCTGCCGCCATTTCCTACGATCGCGTCCCAGTAGCGGTCCGTCTCTTCCTGGTTTTCGGTCAACACCATGAAGCTGACGGCTTCGTTCGGCTTGAAGTTCGGGCCGCCGTTCAGGCCCAGGAAGGACCGGCCGAGCACCGTGAACTCGACGGTCAATTCATCGCCTTCCTGCCCGCCAGGATAGTCGGCTGCAGCCGCGTTCCGCCGATCGACGTGACTGTTTGGAAAAGTGGCGGCGTAGAACTCCGCCGCGTTCCTCGCTTCCCCGTGGTCGAACCACAGACACGTGACAAATCCGGTCATCTGAATTCTCCCTACCGTCTTGGTTCTCCGACACAATTAGGGGCGGGTCCCCCATCCATATCGGATCAATCGAAGAGGGCGGCGCTCACCTTACTTCCGGTCACGGGCATCTCCATCTTCTTCTGCTCTGCGTGACACGATAGCGGCAGCTCATCCCACTCGTCGCGGCCATTTCCATGGTCTGTCTGGCGCAGGTGAACGCCTGCTCCGCCTCGGCATCGATCCGCCCTCGACCGGTTCGACGCATCCAGGATTGTGCCCGGTCACGCCCGACACATCGAGCATATCGTCAGTCCGTACCGCCGCCGAGTATGGAAGATCGGGCAGACCTTGTGAGTTGTAGACCTGCATATTCGAAACGACGCACGTCCGCCGCTGGATCGAAGAGGCGTCCCTCCGGTTCGCCGCCCCGCCCCGGATCGCCAGCGCCTCGACGGGCTGGATGGCGCCGGCCGCGGGTGCGCGCTGGCTCCCGGTCGGCGATACCGCGGCCTCGTTCGATCCTCTGTCGTTCCACGAAATGACCGCCGCTTTGTCGACGGCCGCAGCCGGGGGAGACGCCGTCGCCGGCGCGCTTTCGCGGATCCCGTCCGCACCGGCAGCATACGCTTCGAAGGTGGCCGACCGGGTCCAGCGCTTCCTTCTGGCCCGTCCCGGCGTCTATCGGCACGAGACGCGCTTTTCCAACCGGCCGTTCTGGCGGAGACGCCTGAAAGAGACGGAGAAGCGTCGTCCTGCCGTGGATGGAGTGTGCTCTCCCACCCGAACCTTGGCACCAGCAGACACCATGTGCAGGCATTCAGACCGGATCACCCGATGCGATCACGCCACGTGGCTGCGACGCTGAGGACAGGGCCCCCGCTCCCGAGGCCAGCCGAAACCGCCGTCAGATCAGGAAGGAGAGCGTGAAGATCGGCTTGTCATTGTTCGCAAGCACGACCTTCTTGCTGTTCATCCTGAACTCATTGCCGACACGCCTGAGCGCGTACTCGTTCCGGGTGGCCCAGATGGTCTCGCCGCGGCCGCAGTATTCATAGACGATCGCGTTGCTGGCGACCCTGATCTTCTCTCCGTCGTCATCGAGCAGCTCGATGTTGGAGACCACCCGTGCGAGCTGCGACGGTGGCGTCTGGGTGTATCGCTTGCCGGTCTTCAGCTGCTTGATCCGGAGCGCGATCCGTGACCGGTTGTCGTAGATGAACGACATCTCCTGGTCCGGATCGGGATGCGCGCCGTTGGCGGGAACCCAGTAGATCGCCTCGTCGTCCCACAGCGCTTCCCAGTCATCGTAGGCGTGCGTGTCCTGCAGCCGTGCCTCGCGGTAGATGAACTGACTGACGTCCCGGAGCGTGTCACCCGAAGCCAGCATCACACGGCCTCCATCATCGACTTGTAATGGCGCCAAATGCCACGCGACGGCAGGTCGTCCGTCGAATGGGCAATGGTGTAGCCGTCCGCGTCGTGGCTTTCCCGGTGCATGCCGCGTTCGAGGAACAGCCACTCGGGATCGTTCATCGCCAGGCCACGCTGGTTCCGCTCGTACATCTCCGTGTCGTCGGCGAGCAGGAAGCCGGCCGGTCCGACGGAGCCCATGGTCTGCTGGCGCAGGCGCCGGTTGAAGTCCGGCGCACCCTTGAACTGCAACGCGGTGACGTGCTGGATCGTCTCGTCGACGGCGATCGGCTGGATGACGAACAGCTGGATCTCGGCGATGAAGAGGTTTGGGAAGATCATGATGTGCGGGGTGCCGTCGATCATGATCTGCCGCGCCTTGTCGGCGCCGTAGGCCGCTTCCATCCGAGCGGCGTAGTCCGAAAGCCGCTGCGGCGTCGTCCCGAACCAGCTCAGGACCTCGTCGCGCTTGCGGAACTCCGGGCGCAGGTCGACTTCCGTGTGCCCGTTCCCGAAGTCGCGCGTCACCGCCGTCGAATCCGGTCCATAAAGCTCACCGATCTTGCTGTCGGCGACAGAGAAGATCGAAGCGTGCACGAAGCCCGGATGATAGCCGTCGCACTCGTTCTCCAGGATGAACTTCCAGTTGGCCTTGGTGCGGTGGTGGAGGAAGCCGGCGGTGACCTCGATCTCGCCGTCCGGCGAATTCTCGCACAGCCGGTCGATCGCCGCGGCCGCGCCGCCGAGGTGCTCCTCCAGCGACGGCCCCTCGGGGGCCATACGGCCAAACACGAAGCCCTTGTAGATCGCCACCCGCGGAACCTGGCCGAGGCCAAGCTGCGATTTGTCGGCATCCTGATAGCCCTCGGGGAAGGCAAAGCCCATCAGGCGGCCATCGTTGGCGAAGGTCCACGAGTGGTACGGACAGGTGAACGAGGAGCGGTTGCCCTTTTCCGTGACGCAGACCGTGTTGCCGCGATGCGGGCAGCGGTTCTGCAGAAGTCGAACCTCCCCCTGCCGATCCCGCACCATGATGACGGGAAGCGGGCCAATCGACTTCATCACGAAGTCGTTGCGCTCGGGGATCTCGCTGATATGGCCGACATACACCCAGGTGCGAAACCAGATCTTTTCCAGCTCGGCCTTGAAAATCTCCGGATCGGCATAGAGGGACCCGTGGACACGGCCTGGCTCGATCAGGTTGGACCAGCTCAGGTTCGGCGTGGCGATGTTCATCTCGTGATACCCCGTCTGTCTCGACCCACCTCAGAACGGTGGTCACTGCCTAATTATAAACCGGCTATTCGTCTTATATTTGATTTAGATCATGCCGCGGCTGCGGCAAGGAGACCACGCAGGTCGAACGCTGGATCCGCGATCTGGCCGACGTCGATGCGCACGCCATCGCGACCGATGATCCGCTTGGCGACGTTGAACTCGACCGCGCTGTTGATCGCGTCGACGGCCAGCAGCCGCCCATCGGCGACGTAGAACACAGAGAACCGGCTCGTCTCCGGACCACCGCGAACGATCTGTTCGCAGCCGGCACGGGGCACGATGCCCGCCGTCTGGAGCTTCAGATCGTACTGGTCCGACCAGAACCACGGGACCGTCGGCGCCGGCGGGGTCTTTCCGCAGGCGACGGCTGCAGCGATCTTTGCCTGCTCGATGGCGTTGGCAACGGATTCGATCCGGATCGTGCGCCCGGCGAAGATGTTTGGCGCCCGCGCGCAGTCGCCGATCGCGAAGACATCGGGATCGCTGGTGCGCATCTCGTGGTCGACGTCGATGCCGTCGCCGAGGGTGATCTCGAGGCCGGCATACATGGCGACTTCCTCGTTCGGAACCACGCCGACGCCGATCACCGCAAGGTCACAATCGATTTCGCTGCCGTCGGTGAGCACCGCGGCTTCGAGTCTCGCCGCGCCCTTGAATTCCAGGAGCCCCACCCCGGTGCGGATCTCCACACCTCTGCGGCGATGGAAGTCCTCGTAAAAGGACGACACCAGCGGACACGTAACCCGGGCGAGGACCCGGTCGGCCGCCTCCACGACGGTCACGGTCTTGCCGAGCTTCGCCGCGACGGCGGCGACTTCCAGCCCGATGTAGCCCCCACCCACCACGAGAACCCGTTCGGCCGCGCGAAAGCCGTCCCTGATCCGATCGACATCGGCGCGCTCGCGCAGATAGCCGACCCCGTCGAGGGCGATGCCGGGGACCGGCAGACGCCGCGGCCGGGTACCGGTGGCGATGACGAGCTTGTCATATGCGAGCGCCTCGCCCTCGCTGGTGATGACGTAGTTGTCGCGCCGGTCGATCGCGGTCGCGGATTCGCCGAGCCGGAGTTCGATCCCCTCCGCTTCGTAGGATCGCCGGTCGCGAAATATCAGCCGCTCGGCCGGCATCTCGCCGGAGAGATAAGCTTTGGAAAGCGGCGGCCGCTGATAGGGTTCGGACTCCTCGGCTCCCATGAGGATCACCGGTCCCGGCCAGCCGTGCTGACGCAGGCTGAGCGCGCACTGCACACCGGCCTGCCCCGCTCCGATGATCATCGCGGTGGACACGCGTTCACCTCGCCGCCGTTGATGGCTCCCGGATCCGGCGCGCCTCAGCGCTCGCCGCCCATCCGAGCGGGCCCGACACCAGCCGCACCGGGTCCAAGAAGACAAAATATAAACCGAACGTCCGTCTTATATATAGAAGGCCACGGCTCCGGTCAACAAGCGCGGACGCCGGGCGCCCTCAAGGAGGCCTCTGCCGGCATTACCACCCGGTCAGCCGTCGTGCCGGCCGACGATGGCGATCGAGCAGACGTTCTGATGCGGCCACCCTCCGAGATTGTGGGTAAGCCCAATCCGGGGATCGGGAAGCTGGCGCTCCCCTGCCCGGCCGAGAAGCTGCAGATACATCTCGTAGAGCATCCTCAGACCCGACGCCCCGACGGGGTGGCCGAAGCACTTCAGACCGCCGTCGATCTGGCAGGGCGTGCGGCCGTCGGCGTTGTAGGCGCCGTCGAGGACGTCTCGCCATCCCGCCCCCTCGTCGGAGAGAAACAGATCCTCCATGGTGACCAGCTCTGTGATGGAGAAGCAGTCGTGCACCTCCAGCATGGTCACCTCGTCGCGCGGCCGCTCGATGCCGGCCTCTTCGTAGGCGCGGCGGGCGGCGTGGCGCGTGGTCATGAAGTAGCTGCCATCCCAGCTGCCGTAGCTCGCCTCTGTGCCGTTGGAGACGGCGAGCTGCAGCGCCTTCACCGAGACGAGATCGGTCTTGCCGAGAGACCGGGCGATCTCTGGAGTTGTAACCACCGCTGCAGCCGCCCCGTCCGAAACGCCGCAACAGTCGAACAGGCCGAGCGGCTCGGCGACGATGGGCGCGTTCATCGCCTTGTCGATGTCGATCCGGTTGCGCAGGTGCGCCTTCGGGTTCTTGGAGCCGTTGTCATGGCTCTTGACGCTGACCTGGGCCATCGCCCGCTTCAGATCGGATGCCTCGACGCCATGCTTGGCCCGGTAGGCGCTCGCGAGCTGGGCGAAGCTGCCGGGCGCCGAGATGTTGGCGAAATACATGTCGTTGAGCGCGCCGCGGGAGCGCTGGGGCAGACCGCCGTAGCCGGTGTCCTTCAGCTTCTCCACTCCAAGGGCGAGCGCGATATCCGCCGCCCCGCTGGCAACCGCGTAGACAGCGCCGCGGAAGGCTTCCGTCCCCGACGCGCAGAAATTTTCTACCCGCGTGATCGGAATCATCGGCAGACGCAGCGCCACTCCCATCGGAACCGCCGACTTGCCGACGTGCTGTTCCTCGATGGCGGTCGAGAACCAGGCGGCGTCGATCTGGCTTTTGTCGATGCCGGCATCCGCCATGCACTCGGCGTAGGCCTCGATCATGAGATCGGTCGCCTCGGCGTCCCACCGTTCGCCGAACTTCGAGCAGCCCATCCCGAGGACGGCGACCTTGTCCCTGATGCCTTTTGCCATGACGGCCTCCTCAGCGATCCGCCGTCGGCGTCGCTTTCCAGAAATAGCGCTTGATGCCGCGGCGCTCGTCCTCGGCCTTGATGCGGAACACCATCGAGAGCGGCTTGCCGGTCGCGATCTCTTCGGGAAGGGCGTCGGTGATGTCCATCATCAGACAACCGCCCTCCTCGAACCGGACCATGCCATAGAGCGCGGGCGGATCGGGGCAATAGGTCAGGCGGTCGGCGGTGAAGCTCTGCAGGGACCCGGTCGTGTCGGCGAAACGGTGATCCTGCTGGCTGTCGATCGCGCCGCAGTTCGGGTTGACGCAGATGGGCGTCTTCGGGAACTGCACCGCGCCGCAGCGCTCGCATTTCCCGCCGACGAAGCCGAACAGCATGCGCCGGTTGCGGTAGAGGATCGTTGGCGCCGTCTGCAGGTCGAGCTCGGCGCGAATGCCATGCTCCTGTTCGACGAGCTTGTTGAAGGCGAGAAAGCGCATGTAGCCGCCGGTCGACACACCACCCGCGATCTGGTGGGCGATCGTCGGCACCGGCCGGTGGTCCGCCACCTCCGCGGCGGTCTCCAGAACGATGGCATCCACGCCCTGGCCGAAACCGACGACGAGGATCCGCTCACCGCCGGTCGCATCCTCCAGCGCCTTCGCCAGCATCACGAGGGGATGGGCGGCCCCGCTGAAGCCGACCTCAGCAAAGAGGCCGTCGGCTACCGCCTCCTCGCGGATACCGATCCGCTTGGCGAGGTTGGCGGCGATTGCCGGCGTCGGGCCCGGCAGAATGAAACAGTCGATATCCGCTGCCGCAACGCCCGCCGCCGAAAGCGCCTCGGCCACCACCGGAGGCACGAGCTTGCCGTAGCCTTCGTCACGGATCCAGCGCTCTTCCCAGCCGTAGTTGAAGGCGTGGTCTGCCGCCCGATAGTGATCGACGAAGTCGACCGAACGCTGTGCGATGCCGAGGACCGTCGCTATCCCCTTTCCGTTCCCCAGAACGAACGCGGCCGCGGCATCGGCGGAAGTCAGCTCGGCCGTGCTCCCGGTGCGCGCGAGGCTGCGCTCCGCCGCGGCCAGCAGAATGCCGCGGTCGCCGTCGAGGGACGAGCGAACCGCGGTGATCAGGCCGGAGGTGCCGCAGCGCGCCGAACCTCCAATGTCCAGGGTCGCCACCTCCTCCTCGCAACCGAGGGCAGCTGCGACGAGCCCCGCATTCTGGCGATCGGCGAAGGGAGCGGTGGTCGACGCGAGCCAGACGCCGCTGGGCGTTCCGCTTCCCGCAAGGGCGATCCTGCCGGCGGCAACCGCCATGGTGACGGCATCCTCATCCCAGTTCGCATAGGCCCGGGCGCCGGTGGCAAGCGCGCTCATCCCGCCGGCGAACCAGCGGTTCGCCTCGACGATCTCCTCGCGGGCAATCCGGTAGCGCGGCACGTAGGCGCCGGCGGAAAGAATGGACAGCATGTCGTCGATGATTCCCAAAAGTGCGGACGGCGCGGCGTGAAAGGATCCCGGCCGCGCCGTCGCGTGTCAGTCGACCGACTTGAAGCTCAAGGCCTCGTAGTCGGCCTGCATGATCTGCACCGCCTGATTGGAGAAGGTGGATCCGTCGGCGAACGAGATCGGCGCCATCACCCCGACGTCGAAATCCTTCGTCGCGGCGAGCGCGGCATTGGTGCAGTCCCAGGTCAGGTCGTCGGCACAGCTCTCGATCGCCGCAAGCAGCACGCGCGTCGAGGCGTAGCCGGTCATCGTGTAGCGGTTCATCTTCGAGAGTTCGTCCTGGGTCAGGAACTTCGCCGCGAGCTCCGCGAACGTCTTGCCGGCCGGGCTGTCGAACGGCACGACATAGTCGACCGCGTAGATGTCGTCGCTCGCCGGGCCGATCAGCTTCAGCACCACCGGCACACGGCCAGGCCAGAAGATCCCGACCTCGGGCTTGATGCCGAGCTTCTCCAGCTCCTTCACCATCGCGACGTTCTCGCTGATGATGCCGCCGGCGATCAGCACTTCAACGCCGGCGTCCTTGGCCCGCAGGATCTCCGAGGAGAAGTCGGTCTGGCCACGCTTGTAGATGGTCTCGAAGACCACGTTGAAGTCCTTCTCCGCCTTCGCCGCCGCCAGGCCCTCGCGCAGCGCCACGCCATAGTCGTCGTCCTGGGTCACGACGCCCCATTTCTTGCCGGGGAACTTTTCGGCAAGGAAGAGCGCGAGCTGCCGCATGCCCTCGTCGTAGGACTGTCCGATGACGAAGACGTTCTTCCTCGGAGGGTTGTAGAGCGGCGGCACCGGACCGATCGGGACCATGGTCGGGATACCCGACTGCTCCACCACCGGCACCGCGGCGATCGCCTGGCCGGAACCCGACAGCGCCGTCAGCGCAAACACCTTGTCGACCGAGATCAGCTTCCGGAGCGCCTGGATGGTGCGCGAGGACACGTAGCCGTCGTCCTCCGCGATCAGGCGCAGCTTGCGTCCGGCGATGCCGCCCTCGGCGTTCTTCTCCTCCAGCGCCAACCGGACGCCGATGTTGTGGGCGATGCCAAGCAGCCCCGGAGGTCCGGACAGCGGCTCGACCTCACCGAGGACGATCTCGGTGTCGGTGACGCCCTGATCCTGGGCGAGCGCGGCTTGCGACGATGCGGCGAGCAGAATAGCGGCCGCGACCGCCTTGATGGATCTCGTGTTCATGGTCGTTTCTTCTCCCCATTTTCTCATTGTTTTTCAATCGCCTAGTAACGAAGTGGCCAGTTCACCCAAGCCCGCTTCACGTCTCGCCAGAGCCCGACGAGTCCGTGCGGCTGGAACCGGAGAAAGGCGATGATGACGACGCCGTAGAGCATGCTCTTCAACTCATGGGCGCCGGTCGAAAGGGACCGCGCGAACTCGTCGCCGAGCAGGCCGAAGAGCATGCTGGCGAACTCGGGGACGAGCACCACGAAGATGGTGCCGAGGACCGCGCCGAGCGCCGTGCCGACCCCGCCGACGATCAGGATCGCCAGCGCCTCGATCGACAGCAGGAACGGAAATCCTTCCACGGTGACAAAGCTCAGGAACATGCCGTAGAGCGCTCCGGCGAGGCCGACGATGAACGAGCTCGTGACGAAGGCGAACAGCTTGTAGGCGTGCAGATTGACGCCCATCACCCGCGCCGCCGTATCGTTGTCGCGAACGGCCACGAAGGCGCGGCCGATGCGGCTGCGCCGGATGTTCAACGTGGCGAGCAGGGCGGCCGCGGCGAACCCGAGACACAGGAGCGCGAAGGCGGCGTCGTTCTGAAACGAGATCCCCAGGATCTCCGGCCGATTGACGAAGATACCGCGCGCGCCGCGCGTCAGCCCTTCGAAGTCCAGGACGAGGTGATTGATGATAAAGGCGAATGCCAGCGTCGTGATCGCCAGGTAGAGGCCGGTCAATCGCAGCGAGGGAATGCCGACGACGAGACTGGCAAGGGCTGGCACGAGCCCCGCCAGGAGAAGGCCCACCAGCGAATCCCATCCGTAGAGTGCCGTCGGGATGGCATAGGCGTAGGCACCGAGGACCATGAAGCCGGCCTGGCCGAGCGAGATCAGACCGGTCCATCCGGTCAGCACGTTCAGTCCCAACGCTCCGACCATGGTGATCGCCATGAGGGTGAGCAGCGAGAGATAGAAGGCGTTGAGGTAGAACGGCAGTACGATCAGCGCGAGGACGAGCGCGATCGACCAGCCGCGGACATGCCAGGAGTCGGTGAGATTGATCTGCTCGCCGATGGTTTCTTTGAAGGCGCCTGACCGCATCAGACTCTCTCGATCCGCTTCTCACCGAACAGTCCGAAGGGGCGGACCATCAGGATGACGATGATGATGACGAAACCGGCGACCTCCTTGATCCCGGGGCTGATATAGCCGCCGGCGAGGTTCTCGATGCCGCCGATGACGAGGCCGCCGAAGGCCGATCCGATCACGGAATCGAGGCCGCCGACGATGGTGGCGGGGAAGGCCTTGAGGCCGAGCGCGAACATCGAGGGCGACAGCTCGTAGACGATCGCGAACATGACCCCCGCAATCCCTGAGATCACCGCAGATGCCGCCCAGGCGACCGACTGTACACGGGCCGCGCTCACGCCCATCAGAAGCGCGGTCCGGTCGTCGCTCGCCACCGCGCGCATCGCCACGCCGAACCGCGAGTAGCGGAAGAACACGAAGAAGCCGATCATGGTCAGGATCAGGAGGACGAGCACCGCGATCTGTCCCGTCCGCATGCGGGCGCCCGCGACCTCGACGATCCCCCGCCCGAGCCCGATGTCGAGGGAGTGCGGATAGGCGTCCCAGAGGAAGACGACCGAGGAGCGCAGGATCACCGCCAGCCCGATGGTCACCATGATGGTCGCGAACAGGGGCTCGCCGATCATCGGCCGAATGACGATCCGCTCAATCAGGAGCCCGAAGGCGATCGCGAAGACGATCGCGCCAAGCGCCACGAGGAGCGGGTTGCCGTCGACATAGGCCGAGATGGTCCAGGCGACGTAGGCGATGATCATCGAGATCTCGCCCTGGGCGAAGTTCACGATGCCGGTCGCCTTGAAGATGATCGCGAAGCTCATGGCGATGAGGCCGTAGATCGCCCCAATCGCGAGACCGGAGACCGAGAGCTCGATCAGATAGGTCATCGCTTCCCCTCCCCGCCGTAGATCGTCGCCAGTTCCTTGGCGAACTTCTTGTCGATGATGGAGCGACGCACCTTCTGGGTTGCCGTCAGCTCGCCGTCATCGTGGTCGAGCTCTTTTTCGAGGATCAGGAACTTGCGGATGTTCTCCACGCGGGCGAAGCGCTTGTTCACATCATCGACGACACCCTGGACGAGAACACGCACCTCCGGCAGCTCGGTGAGCGACCTGTAGGTGGTGTAGGCGAGTGCCTCGTCGCTGGCCCAGCGGCCGACGTTGTCGAAGTCGATCTGGATCAGCGCAGCCAGGAACTTGCGGCCGTCGCCGACGACGATGACCTCCTTGATGAATGGGCTGTCCTTGAGCGCGTTCTCCACCTCCGACGGCGCGATATTCTTGCCTCCGGACGTGATGATGATCGCCTTCTTGCGGTCGACGACGGTGATCTCGCCGTTTTCCATCACCCGGACGACGTCGCCGGACTTGAGCCAGCGCCCATCCATGGTGTCGGCGGTCGCGGCGGGATCGCGGAAATAGCCCTTGAACACAGTGGGGCCGGCAAGCTCGATCTCGCCGTCCTCTGCGAGCCGGTATTCCGCCCCGTCGATCGGCACGCCGCAGCCGCCGAGCGCGCGGTGCGCGTCGTCCTGAATGAAGACGCAGCCGGCCGACTCCGTCATGCCGTAACCTTGGCTGACGGGAATGCCGATCACCGAAAAGAAGCGCAGCGTCTCCGGCGAGACCGACGCGCCGGCGCAGAGGCGATGGACGGTCCGGTCAAGGCCGAGATGCTTGCGCACATCGCGGAAGATGAGGACATCGCAGGCCGCGCGGATTGCCCTGTCGAACGAAGTGAGCGTTCCGCTGGCCCGCTTGTCGTCCAGCCTGCGGCCGACGGCAAAGAGACGGTCGACCAATGCACGCCGGATCGGCCCACTTTCGGTGATCCGGAATTCGAATCCCTCTTTCAGCTTCTCCCAGATCCGGGGAACCCCGATGAAGACCGTCGGTGCGATCTCACGCACGTTGATCGCCACCGTGTCGATGCTCTCGGCGAAGTTGACGACCCCGCCAAGCACCAATTGCATGCACATGGAGTAGCAGCGCTCGGCGGCATGGCAGAGGGGCAGGTAGCCGACCGCCTCGAAGCGGTGCCCCTCCATGCCCACCGCGCGAGCATAGGCGGTGGTGGAGGAGATCAGGTTGCGATGTGTGAGCATCGCTCCCTTCGGTGGCCCGGTGGTCCCCGAGGTGTAGACCATCAGGGCGACATCGTCGGGGACAGCCTCGTCAACCGCTCGGGCGAGCTCGGCGGAAGCATCCGGACGCATCTCCAGGTAGGCGTCGCCGCGTGCGAGGAAATCTTCAAACGACAGCAGGCCCGGATCGCCGTAGAGGCGCATCCCCTTCATGTCGACGCAGACGATCGTCTCCATGTCCGGGAGCCCACCATCGAACTTCTGGGCGTCGAGCACCTTGTCGGTCTGCTCCTGATCGCCGGTGACGGCGAGGCGCGCACCGCAGTGGCGAACGATGTACTGAAGCTCCGGCCACGGATTGGTCGGATAGATGCCGACCGGAACAACGCCCAGCATCTCGGCCCCGAGATCGGCGTAGTACCATTCCGGCGAGTTCTCGCTGGCGATCACGATGCGATCGCCGCGCGTCAGCCCCAGCGACATCAGCGCCAGCGCGAACCGTCGCGCCTGTCGCTCGTAGTGCGCCCAGTCGTAGCGCTTCCAGATGCCGTGCTCCTTCTCGCGGAGCGCGAGCTTCGCACCGTGGCGTCCGGCCCGGGCGCGCAGAATTCGCGGCAGTGTCGTTGCGCCACCGATCAGGATGTCCTGTCGGAGCGGATCGTGATGCGCGGGCAGCGAGCTCCGCTCGGAAGCAAGCAGCGCGGCCTTGGGATCGATCCTGACCACGGAGGATACGGTCATGGGCGAACGAGCTCCTCCACTCCGGCCAGACGCTCCGCCGCCTGAGCCTGCTTCTTGCCGAGATAGGCCTCCGCGACTTCCGGGTGGACCTGAACCTCGGCGGGAATGCCTTCCGTGATGGTGCGGCCGAAGTTGAGGACATGGACCCGGTCGGAGATATCCATGACGAGGTGCATGTCATGCTCGATCAGGAGGATGGCGACGCCGAGCTCATCCCGGATGTCGAGGATGAACCGGGCCATGTCCTCGGTCTCCTCCCGGTTCATGCCGGCGACGATCTCGTCGAGGAGCAAGAGCTTCGGACCGGATGCCAGCGCCCTGCCGAGTTCCACCCGCTTCTGCTGACCGTAGGAGAGCGAACCGACGACCTTGTCGCGGATACTCTCGATCTCCAGAAACTCGATGATCTCCTCGACGCGCTGCCGTGCGGCGATCTCCTCGCGGCGGCAACGGCCGTAGTGGAAGACCGCCTCGACCACGCTCGTCTTCATGTGGCGATGAAGGCCGACCAAGATGTTTTCCACGACGGTGCCGTGCTTGAAGAGCGCGAGGTTCTGGAAGGTCCGGCTGATGCCGAGCGTCGTGTAGTTCCAGGGCCGAACCTTCGCGAGATCCCTGCCTTCGAAGCTGATCGTTCCGCCAGTGACGGGAAGGACCCCGGACACCAGGTTGAAAAGCGTCGTCTTGCCCGCACCGTTCGGACCGATCACCGAGAAGATCTGTTCGGGGAAAACCTCCAGGGAAACCTGGTGCACCGCGGTGATGCCGCCAAACGACTTGCTCACCGCGTTGAGAGCGAGAAGCGGCGCGGTCATGACAGCCACCTCTTGCGCCGCTTGTAGTGCTTCACCTCTCGGAAACTCTTGCGCTCACCTCCGCCGGCATAGCCCAGATAGAATTCCTGGACCTCGGCATTGCGCTCGAGGGAAGGCGCATCACCATCGAGCACGACCCGACCGTTCTCGAGGATGTAGCCGTAATCCGCGACGGACAGCGCCTGGGCCGCACTCTGCTCGACGAGGAGGATCGTGACGCCCATCTCGCCGCGCAATCGCACGATCGCCTCGTAGATCGCCTCGATGACGAGGGGCGCGAGCCCGAGCGAGGGCTCATCGAGCGCAAGCAGCTTCGGCGACGCCATCAATGCCCGGCCGATCGCCACCATCTGCTGTTCGCCGCCGGACAGGTAGCCGGCGATCTGGCTGCGCTTCTCCGCCACCCGCGGAAACAGCTCGAAGACCGCGTCGCGGCGGCTCCGCAGCTCGGCATGGGACTGCAGATAGCCGCCCATCATCAGGTTCTCCTCGACGGAGAGATTGATGAAGAGGCGGCGCCCCTCCGGCACCTGGACGATCCCCCTGCGGACGATCGCTTCCGCCGAGAGTCCGTCGAGCCGCTCGCCGCGAAAAGTGATGCTGCCCTTTTCGATCTCGCCCTCCTCGACCTCGAGGATGCCGGACAGCGCTTTCAGCACCGTCGACTTGCCGGCGCCATTGGACCCCAGCAGTGCGACGATCGAGCCTTCCGGCACGGAAAGCGACACGTCCCGGACAGCCTCGATCGCATCGTCGTAGATGATCTGGAGGTTGTTGATGTCGAGAAGCGGCCGCTGATCGGCCCCCGGAGCATTCGATGTCATGGTGCTGAAGCTGACGACATTCATCACGCCGCCGACCGGATTCGAGCGGCCGGCGCGCTCACGGCATGTCTTCCGCGGTCACGGCGAGCGGCCGGCACGGCGGTGACGGCAAGGATGGCATGCGGATCAAATGCGACTTCCAACTGGCATTCCCCCGATCTCTTCGGCCCATCGGAACCGGCAGAGACGCGCTCTTTGTCGAGCGCCGTTCTTGTAACGGGTACAGACTAATATAATCCGGATAACCGATCAATTAATTTCTGGTGGGATGAGTATGCCCTGCAGAGGCCGCCATTTTCAGGGGATACGGCATCGCCCCCCTCGGACCGAACGCCGGCAATAAGTTGAACAATCGTGCGGGTATCGATAGAGGTGCGACAATCGACGCGCACAACCCTGCCGGCCGCGGTGTCCTCGGTCCACGCCCTCGGAGCGTTCTTCGCGAGGGCAGGCAGATCGCTGCGGCACCGCTGCCTGTCGGCAATGGAGCCGCGACAGGAAGTTAGAAATGGAGGGTCCAGCTTGGCCCGCACGCAGTCCGAACGCTACTCCGAAATCCGCCAGAACATCCTCAAGCAGGCGGCCCGCCTCTTCGCCGACAAGGGTTATGCCGGAACGACGATCATCGACCTGGCCGAGGCTTGCGAGTCGTCGCGCGGCGCGCTCTATCACTATTTCGGCTCGAAAGAGGACATCCTCTTTCACATCCTCGACGAGCACGTTCGCCTCCTGTTCGATCAGATCCAGGCGGCAGTCCAATCGAAGACGGAGCCCCTCGATCAGTGCCGCGCGGTGATCGAGACTATGGTGACCATCAACGCGGATTCGCAGAACGAACAGGTTGTTCTCCTGAACGAGCTCGGCGAGCTCAGCACCGAGCAGCAGCGCGACATCGTCGCCGTCCAGCGGCAGATAACCGAGACCGTCGGCGACATCCTGATCCGGATCGACTCGCGCCATCGGCTGACAACCCGTACGAAGAAGATCTACGCGATGATGCTGTTCGGCATCATCAACTACACCTTCGCCTGGTACGACCCGAAGGGGCCGGTTGGTCCCGACGAATACGCCGCAATGACCTCGGAACTGTTTGTGCGCGGCCTCACCGGAGACTGATCGGGCGGCCGTCCCTTCGGAAGGCCCTGCCTGCGGGACGTCCGTTTCTCCCACGCGCACCCCTCTCCTAGGGGCTAGTCGAGATCCCTCAGACCATTTAAATAATCCGGACGATTGTCTTATTTCGAGGCATTCTCGTGAGCCGAAGAGTGCCTGTGCCAAAGATCCGGAGGCAGCCCGCCATGCCCATCACCAACGAAGAGTCCGCGCGGCTTCAGGCCGCCAAGAACCGCATCCGCGATGTGTTCGGTGGCTGGACACGGGAGACCACACTCGCCGAAATGCGATCGGACTTCGATCGGATGCTCGCCAGTGAGCGGACCGCTTCGATCGAGCCGGTCCAGATCGGCGCGATTTCGGCCGACCGGATTATCGCCGATGGCGCGACCCGTGACCGCGCGGTCCTCTATTTCCACGGCGGCGGCTATCAGATGGGCTCCAGGCTGTCGCATCGCGATCTAATGATCCGCTTGTCGGAGGCGTCCACAGCCGAGGTCGTCGGGTTCGACTACCGGCTCGCGCCCGAGCACCGGTTTCCGGCGGCCGTCGAGGACGGTGTCGCGGCCTACCGATGGCTCATCGATACCGGGCTTCCCGCGAGCGCGATCGCCTTCGCCGGCGATTCAGCGGGAGGGGGGCTGGCGGTGGCGACCCTACTCTCCGCCCGTAGCGCCGGCCTTCCAATGCCCGGCGCCACAGTTCTGCTGTCACCCTGGCTCGACATGGAGGCGACCGGCGAGACCTACGAGAGCCGCGCCGCGGTCGATCCGATGACCCAGCGTGACAAGATCCTTCTGATGGCACGCACCTATCTCGGCCGGGCCGGCGACCATCGAGACCCTCTCGCCTCGCCGGTGCACGCCGACCTTGCCGGACTGCCACCGATGCTCATCCACGTTGGCGATCACGAGACGATCCTCGACGACAGCCGCGTGTTCGCTGCGCGCGCGAGAGCAGCCGATGTCTCCGTCACCGTCTCCGTGTTCGAGGAAATGATCCACCACTTTCAGGTCTTCCCGGACCTGAACGCGACACGGCGATCAATGGCGGAAATCGGCGCTTTCCTCCGCGAGAAGTGGCGCTGACGCAGCAATTCTGGTCAGCCGCACCCCATCCCGCCGGAAACACCGAGGATCTCCCCGGTGATGAAGCCCGCCTCCCGGGAGGCGAGGAAAGCGACGGCAGCCGCCACCTCTTCCGGCTCGCCGATGCGACCCAGAAGCGTCGCGTTCTTCATCGCGTCCAGGATCGCGTCGCGACCGCCGGCGACCGCCTGTTCGAACAGGGGTGTGCGGACCGGGCCCGGCAGCACAACGTTCGACGTGATGGCAAAACGTGCGTTCTCTCGGGCAACGGATTTCGCAAATGCAATCAGTCCGCCCTTTGCAGCGGCGTAAACGACCGCTCCTTTCGAACCGAGGCGGCCTGCTTCCGATGACACCGTCACGATCCGCCCATAGCGCGCCGCCTGCATGGCCGGCAGGACCGCGCGGGTAAACGCGAAGGCGGATTCGAGGTTGACCACCAGCAGACGTCGCCACTCTTCCGGACTGGTCTCGGTCAGGAAGGCATGCTGGTCGACACCGACATTGTTGACGAGGATATCGAACGGACCATGCGCGGCGACCGCCTCGTCGATGGCCCCCACATCGCCCACGTCGAGGACCGCAAGGTCCGCGCCGACGTCGCCGGCCAGCGCACGCCCTGCCGCCGCGTCGCGATCGCAGATCAGGACGGATGCCCCCTCCGCGCACAGGCGGCGCACGCTCGCCGCCCCAATTCCGTTGGCGCCTCCCGTCACGATGGCTCGACATCCCGCAAGTCGGTCGGCAAGTCCGCTTTCCGCCATCTTCGGTCAGCGTCCAGTGAACGAGGCGGCACGCCGCTCGATGACGGCGGCAAGACCTTCGCGCGCGTCCTCGGTTCCGGACAGTTCCGAAACGGTGCGGGCCTCCTCCGGCAGGCAGGCATCGACCGAGAGGCCGATGCCGCTCCAAAGCAACCGCTTCGTGGCCGCCATCGCCCTCGGAGCGCCAGCGGCGATCGCCCGCGCCGCGGCGAGCGCCTCGCCCTGCAGGTCCTCATCCGGCACCACCCGAGTGACCAGTCCGATCTCCAGCGCCTCCCTGGCGTCCACGACCCGGTTGGTCAGGAGCATGTCCATCGCCCGGCGGAACCCGACGAGCCGCGGCAGAACCACCGACGAGCCGGCATCCGGAGCCATGCCGACCCGCGTCGCACCGGCCAGATATTTCGAACTCTCCGCGGCGATCACGATGTCTGCAGCGCAAACGAGCCCCAGGCCGCCGCCGCCCGCAGCATAGCCCTGAACCGCCGCAACGACCGGCGCATCCAGATGGATCAGGCCGGCAGCGCACATCTGCAGATAGGCCGTGGCCTCCCGCAGGAAATCCGGCAGCGTTTCCCCCTTCGAGGCGAACTCCCGCACGTCACCGCCGGCGCAGAAATTCGGCCCCTCGCCGGTCAGAAGCACCGCGCGGATCCGCGAGTCGCCATGGCACAGCATGACGACCTCGCGAAACTGCTTGAGGAGATCGATGCTGATCCCATTCGACGCGGTCGGCCGGTTGAGGCGGATGTGGGCAACCGCCCCGACCCGGTCGAGAAGCACCGGTCCACTCGCAACGATGCTTTCGCTTTCGGCTTCCTTGCTCACGTTCATCCCTCCGCGCCGCCTTTATGGCTACGTCTGTCCTGCCGCTTCCTCAGATGAGAAACGACAGCGTGTAGAGCGGCTTGTCATTGTTCACGAGGATCACCTTCTTGCGCGCCATCCGCAGCGCGCCATCCGCCTTGCGCAGGAGATACTCGTTCCGCGTCGCCCAGACGGTGTCGCCCCGCAGGTTCGATTCGAACACCATTGCATTGGCCCGAACGTGGATCTCGGTGCCCTCGCACTTCGCGATCTCGATGTTCGACACGATGCGCCCCAGCCTGGAGCGTGGCGTCTGGGTGTGGCGCTTTCCGGTGTGAAGCTGCTTGATCCTGAGCGCGATCCGCGAGCGGTTGTCATAAATGATCGACATTTCCTTCTCGGGATCCGGGTCGTCGCCATTCGCCGGGATCCAGTAGACCGCGTCGTCGGTCCACAGGGCCTCCCAGTCGTCATAGGCATGGGTGTCCTGCAGGCGGGCCTCCCGATAGATGAATGCGCTCACCTGCTCACGAAGATCGTGCTCGACCAGCAATTCGGCCCTCCCCGGCTTCTCACTCGATCAGGCCGCGCCCGGCCCCGCGCGCCGCAGCGCCGGATGCCTGCGGCTGATTTCACCCGCTTCCACCGGCAGCTTCGAAATATTTAAGCCGGTTGTACGGTTTATTTTCTAACCGCCCCTCTCTGGAAGATCAAGCATCGGCGTTGCGATTGGCAGGCACCGACGCTCTGCCGATGGACGGATCCAGCATCCCGGCTTGGCGCCGATGCTCCCCTTCGCTGCCGAAGGCCCGCCGCGCAGGCGACCCCTGGATCATCTCGTATTGCTTGGCAGATGCCGCCGCGAATCCGCCTACCCAAGGCCGACCTCCCACAAATCGGCGCCTTTCACCTGACGGGAGACGCCCCTCCCTTGATCGGCCTTGACGCCCGGCGCGCCACGCCATAACACAGAAACAAATAACCGGATGAACAACCGGTTTATATACAAAGCGCTGACTTGGCCGGCGGACCTGTCCGGTGGACCGCTCGGCGTTGAACGGAAAGACCAGGAGGAATGGCCTTGAACGCTCCCATCTCCGGCCAGAATGGCGCCCTCACTCAAGGCTTTCGGCTTCCCGACCCGGACTTCGTGCCGGAAGAGATGCAGATGCTGCGCGATCAGGTCCGCCGATTCGTGGAAGCGGAAATCGTCCCGCACGGGGACGCCTGGGAAACGGCGGGAGAGATACCGCGAGATGTGTTCCGCAAGCTCGGTGCCCTCGGCCTCCTCGGCATGCGGCACGAGGCGGCCTATGGCGGCACCGAGATGGGCGTGCTGGCGTCGGTGGTGTTCGGCGAGGAACTCGCGCGCAGCTCTTACGGCGGGGTCACGGCGAGCGTGACCGTTCACACCGACATGTCGGCAAGCCACATCTCCCGCGCCGGCACCCCCGAGCAGAAGGCGCGATGGCTGCCGCAGATGTGCACCGGGGAAACGGTCTGCGCGATTGCCGTGACCGAAGCCGGGGCAGGTTCCGATGTCGCCGGACTGAAGACCCATGCGCGCCGCGACGGTGGCGACTGGATCATCAACGGCTCGAAGATGTTCATCACCAACGGCGTCTACGGTGACATCGTCATCGTGGCTGCGCGGACCGACCCGAACGCCAAGGGAAGCCGGGGGCTGTCGCTGTTCATCGTGCCGAGGACCACCCCTGGGGTGACCGTGGCGAGCAAGCTGGACAAGCACGGCTGGCTCAGCTCGGACACGGCCGAGCTCTATTTCGACGATGTCCGCGTCCCGGACGACAATCTGCTCGGCGGCGAGAACCAGGGCTTCTATGCCATCATGCGCGGCTTCGAACACGAGCGTCTCATGGTCGGCGCGATCTGCGCGGGCGAGGCATCCAAGGCGATCGAGCTCACGCTCGACTACGTGCGCACCCGCAAGGCCTTCGGCAAGACGCTCTGGGATCAGCAGGCAACCCGGCTGCGGCTCGCCAATCTCGCCTCCCAGGTCGCGATGATACGCGCAATGACCTACCAGACGGCGGCCGCATACGACGGTGGCCGCAACACCAGTCTCGAGACGGCGATGATCAAGTCCACCGCCCCCGAGGTCCTGCACGAGGTCGTGCACGGATGCCTCCAGCTCCACGGCGGGACAGGGTACATGCGGGGCACGCCGATCGAACGCATGACCCGGGATGCCCGCATCCTCCGCATCGGCGGCGGCGCGACGGAAGTGATGCTCGAAGAGGTCGCAAAGCGCCTCTGAAGCGCGGAAACCAATCCTCCAGACGGAGACAGTTCATGAGACGTGCTGCCATCGTGGCACCGCTGAGGAGCCCGATCGGACGCTTCGGCGGCGCCCTTCGCCCGGTTCCGGTCGAGCGCCTCGGCGCGACCGTGACCAGCGCCGTCCTCGCCGCGACAGGGCTGGACCCGGCGCTCGTCGAGGACGTCGTATTCGCCCAGTCCTACGCAAACTCGGAGACGCCCTGCGTCGGCCGCTGGGTCGCTCTGGAAATGGGGCTTCCGATCGATGTTCCCGGCATGCAGCTCGACCGACGCTGCGGCGGCGGGCTGCAGGCGATCGCGACGGCGGCAATGATGGTCGAGACCGGCGTCTGCGACGTCGTGCTCGCCGGCGGTGTCGAGAGCATGAGCAACATAGAGTACTATTCGACCGACGCCCGCTGGGGAAAGCGCGCTGGCAACTTCACGATGTACGACCGGCTCGACCGTGGACGCGAGCGGTCGCAGCCCGAACATCGGTTCGGCCCCATTTCCGGCATGGTTGAGACCGCGGAGAACCTCGCCACGGACTTCCAGATCAGCCGGGAGGCCGCCGATGCCTTCGCCGCCGGAAGCCAGCAGAAGGCCGCCGCCGCTTGGGACGCCGGCAAGTTCGACGATGAGGTCGTTCCCATCGTGATGCCGCAGAAGAAGGGCGATCCTCTCGTCGTGGACCGCGACGAAGGCATCCGGGCAGACACCACGCCTGAGAGCCTCGCCAGGCTCCGCCCGATCATGAAGGACGGCATCGTGACCGCCGGCAACGCAAGCCAGCAGAACGACGCGGCCGCCGCCTGCCTGGTGGTGGCCGAAGACCGGCTCGCCGAACTCGGCCTCACGCCGCTCGCCTTCCTGCGCGGCTGGGCTGCGGCAGGATGCGATCCGTCCCGCATGGGCCTCGGGCCTGTGCCCTCCACGGCCAAGGCACTGAAGCGCGCCGGCATGAGCCTCGCCGACATGGATCTGATCGAGGTGAACGAGGCGTTCGCCTGCCAGGTGCTCGCGGTCCTCAAGTCGTGGGGGATCGAAGGGGACGCGCGCGTCAACGTCAACGGCTCCGGCATCTCGCTCGGCCATCCGATCGGGGCGACGGGCGTGCGCATCATGACCACGCTGGTGCGGGAGATGAAGCGCCGCGGCGCACGCTACGGACTGGAGACGATGTGCGTCGGCGGCGGTCAGGGCATGGCGGCGATCTTCGAGGCGGCATGACCCGCGAGATCTCCGCGGACGCGTTTCGACCGAGCGACCATGTCCGTCCCGGCGATCTAGTGGCATGGGGCCAGGCCTGCGCGGAGCCGGCCTCGCTCACCGAAGCGCTCGTCGCCGAACGGCATGCGATCGGCGGACGGTTCACGGCATTTGTCGGGATCGGTTTTGCGGACACGCTCCGGCCGGAGCACACCGACATCATCGACATCCGCTCTTATTGCGCGACCGGAACCAACCGCCACCTTGCCGCGGCGGGCGTCCTCGACATCCTGCCGAGCCACTATTCGGCGATGAGCCGCCAACTCGGCGCGACGGTCGATGTGCTGCTTCTCCAGCTCGCCCCGACCGGCGATGCGGGACGTTTCAGCTTCGGGCTCGCCTGCGACTATCTCCATCCCGCGATCGCGCGCGCCCGGACAGTCATCGCGGAGGTCAACGACTGCGTGCCCGCGACCCGGTCCGACTGGACGATCGGTGCGGACGACATCGACATAGTCGTGCGCACCTCGCGACCTCCCGTGTTCGCGCCGGAGACGCCGCCCGGACCTCTCGACCCGGCGATCGCAGCCAACGTCGCCGATCTCATTCCCGACGGCGCCACCTTGCAGGTCGGCCTCGGAGGCATGCCCGCCGCGGTCGTCGATGCTCTTTGCGGGCATCGGGATCTCGGCATCCATTCCGGCCTGCTCAACCCGTCCCTCGTGCGCCTGATGACGGCCGGCGCCGTCACGAACATCCACATGGGCCAGGCGGATGGCGCCGAGGCCGCTTCGGTTGCCGGGCTGATCGCCGGCGGCGCCGACACCTTCCAAGCCAGCCACGGCAACCCGGCGATCAAGCTCGCGCCGACGAGCTACACCCACAGCCAAAGGGTGCTCGGCCGGCTCCACCGCTTCACGGCGATCAACTCGGCGATCGAGGTGGACCTCACCGGACAGATCAACGCCGAGGTGGCGGGGGGACGCTATGTAGGTGCGGTCGGCGGCGCGACCGACTTCCTTCGCGGTGCGGCCGCCTCGGATGGCGGGCTTCCCATCATCGCCCTCCCCTCGTCCGTCGAGACCAGGGACGGCCGCCGGATCAGCCGGATCGTCCCGCGTCTCTCGGGCCCGACCAGCATCGGACGCGCCGACGCCGGCGTCATCGTCACCGAATACGGCGCCGCCGACCTTCGAGGCATGACCGATGCCCAGCGCCGCAGGGCGCTGATCACGATCGCGCATCCCGATCTGCGCGAGACGCTGGATCGATCCTAGGCCACGCACTTCTAGACAGACCGGCCCGGACCCGGCCACGAGATTGTTCACAATCACGCGGCCGAGGCCTTTACTTAAGACGGCTGTCCGGTTTATTCATCGATGGCCGAGTGCGCGCTCAGTCTTATCGGTAGCGCGCAGGGCAGAGGAAACGAACGCCCAACCCGCCCGGGGAACGAGCCGCACCCGCCACATCGGCGCCTGGCCGTTCCTCAGAGCCGAAACCGAGCGTCATGACCAAGACAAAGAAGGCGGAAGACGCCGTCTGGACCTTTGCCGATTTCGAACCCGGATCCCCGCTGGGAACGATCGCGCTCGCGCTTGACGCGGGACGCCGTTCCTCCTGGGACCAGGTCTACGGCGACAGCGTCGGGCCGGCCGGGAGCGTCGTTCCGCAAGGGCTCACGGTCGCGCTGATGATGGACGCTTACGTGAAGGTCATTCAGCCGCGTCCGCCCGGAAACGTCCACGCGATGCAGACGCTCTCCTTCACCCGCCGAACCCCTGCTTGGGGTGATCTCCTGCAATTCGACTTCAGCGTCGGCGGCAAGGAACTGAAGCGTGAGCGCCGGTGGATCACGTTTCTTGTCTCCGCGCGCACCGGCTCCGAGCTGGTGATGACCGGCGAGATCCGCGCGATTTGGGCGGCCTAGATGTCCCCCAGTCGAGCGATCCGGCCCGAACCGAACGAGGCTCTCATGTCCGCTTTGACCTATCCCGCGGCCTTGCCAGAGGTGGCCCTGGATTGCTCGTCTGACACCACCTTGAGCTACGCCGCGCTGACGAACGACCACAATCCACTGCACGTGGACGCTGACTTCGCCGCCACCACGCCGTACGGTCGCCCGATCGCCCACGGAACGATGGCTCTCAACTTGTTGCTCGCGGCGATCGAACGGTCGGCCGCCCCGGCTCTGAAGATCCGCGACGTCCAGGTTCGTTTCATCGCGCCGACCCCGGTTCCGAACCGCCTGGTCACGCGAGCCGTCCTCGCCGATCCGGAGAGCGGCCGTTATGAGGTCGCCGCGACGCGCGCCGACGGCACCGACGTCCTGGCCGGAACCGTCACCCTCATGCCGGCCGGCTAGGGAGAGAGGACGCGTGTCGCAGTCAAGCGCCCCCCAGATCCTGACGGAACGCCGCGGGTCGACCCTGATCCTCACCCTCAACAACCCATCGCGACGCAACGCGCTCAACCCCCAGATGGTGAAGGGCCTCGAAGAAGGCTTCGCCGCCCAGGAAGAGGATCCCGATATCCGGGCGGTCGTGCTGACCGGCGCCGGAGGCCATTTCTGCTCCGGTGGCGACCTCGGGGCCATGGATCTCGGACGGGGCGCCAAGCGCGTCCAGTTCGACATCTCGCGCAAGCTCGCGCTGCAGATCGCCGGCGCATCGGTGCCGGTGATCACCGCCGTGGAAGGTTGGGCGGCTGGCGCAGGCTTCGGCATCGCGCTCCTCGGTGACACCGTGGTCGCCTCGCGGGAGGCCGGCTTCCTTCCGGCCTTTCCGAAGGTCGGGCTGATCCCTGACTACGGCCTCCTGGAGACGCTGCCGCGGCGCATCGGCCTCGCCAGGGCCAAGCAGATCCTTCTCTACGCGCGCACCGTCAAAGGACCGGAAGCCTGCGAGCTCGGCGTGGTGGACGAACTCACCGAACCAGGCCGGACCTTGGCCAGAGCACTCGAACTCGCCGAGACGGTTTCCGGCCTCGCACCGCGCGCGCTGCGCGCGATCAAGGACTACTACGCGCCGGCGATCACGGCGGCGCTGGACTACGAACGGCTGGTACAGCCGGAACTGCTGTTGAGCGCGGATGCCCGGGAGGGGCGGACCGCATTCCAGGAAAAGCGACCACCAGTCTTCAAGGACGAGTAGTGGCGCAAGCGGAGGACCTCATACGCATGCTGGACGGAAAAGTGGTGCTGATCACCGGCGCCGGAAACGGCATCGGCCGCGACCTGGCTCTCGCCTGCGCCGACGCCGGCGCAGCCATCGTGGTGAACGATGTCGGGGTGACGCTGAGCGGCGAGGCGGAGAACCACGGTGCGGCCCAGGCGGTCGTCGACGAGATCGTCGAGAAGGGCGGCCGGGCGATCGCCAGCACCGCAAGCGTCACCGATGCCGACGCCGTCCGTGCCACCGTGGCCGAGGCCGTCGACACCTTCGGCAGCCTCGACGCCGTCGTGAACAACGCCGGGATCACCCGCGATGGCTTCTTCCACAAGATGGAGGAAAGCGACTTCGACGCGGTCCTGAAGGTGCATCTCTACGGAGCCTTCAACGTCTCCCGCGCAGCTGCCGATGTCTTCCGCAGGCAGGGCTCCGGCTCCTGCATCCACATGACGTCCACCTCCGGCATGATCGGCAATCTCGCCCAGGCCAACTATTCGGCCGCCAAGATGGGGATGCTCGCCCTTTCCAAGTCGATCGCCCTCGATCTCGCCCGCTGGGGCGTGCGGTCGAACTGCGTGGCTCCGTTCGCCTGGAGCCGCATGACCTCCTCGATCAAGGTCGACAGCCCCGAGCAGGAGGCGCGCGTGCGCCGGCTGAAGGAGATGAAGGCGGCGAAGATCGCACCGTTGGTCGTGTACCTGGCGTCGGACCGGTCCGAGGGCGTGAACGGACAAATCTTCTCGGTGCGCAACAACGAGATCTTCGTGTTCAGCCAGCCGCGCCCGCTGCGCTCGGTCCATCGCGGCGAGGGCTGGACCGCCGAAACGGTCGCCGACCATGCGATCCCGGCCCTGCGGGCCAGCTTCTACGATCTGGAGGTCTCCGCTGACGTCTTCAGCTGGGACCCGGTCTGACCGGCACGCACAACTTCAGTTCAAGGATCCGCAACGTGAAGACCAGCGCCCCGTCATCCCACGACGACCTCCGTGAAGCCCTGCGGGATCTGTGCGCCCAGTTCCCGCCCGAGTACCATCGCGCACACGGCGCGAAGGAATCCTACCCGGAGGAATTCGTCGACGCGCTGACCAACGCGGGATGGCTCGCCGCCATGATCCCCGAGGCGTATGGCGGCTCCGGCCTCGGCCTCACCGAAGCGTCGATCGTGATGGAGGAGATCAACCGCGGCGGCGGCAATGCCGGCCACTGCCATGGCCAGATGTACAACATGGGCACCGTGTTGCGGCACGGCTCGGAGGCGCAGAAGCAGAAGTATCTGCCGCAGATCGCCGCCGGCAAGCTGCGGCTGCAGTCGATGGCGGTCACCGAGCCCACCACCGGCACCGACACCACCAAGCTCAAGACCACCGCCGTGAAGACCGGCGACCGCTACGTGGTCAACGGGCAGAAGGTCTGGATCAGCCGCATCGAGCACTCCGACCTGATGATCCTGCTCGCCCGCACGACCCCGCTTTCAGACGTTCGAAAAAAGTCCGACGGACTTTCCGTCTTCATCGTCGAGCTCGAGCACGCCCTCGGGAAGGGGATGGACATCAAGCCGATCCGCAACATGGTCGGGCACGAGACCTACGAGGTCTTCTTAGACGACCTCGAAATCCCCGAAGAGAACCTCATCGGCGAGGAAGGGCGCGGCTTCCGCTGCATCCTCTCCGGGCTCAATGCCGAGCGCGTGCTGATCGGCGCCGAGTGCATCGGCGACGGCTACTGGTTCCTGGAGAAGGCGGCGGCCTACGGAAAGGAGAGGATCGTCTTCGACCGGCCCATCGGCCAGAACCAAGGCGTGCAGTTCCCCCTTGCCCGCGCCTACGTCAACGTCGAAGCTGCCAACCTCATGCGCTTCGAGGCGTGCCGGCGGTTCGATGCCCACGAAGAGTGCGGCGCGCAGGCGAACATGACCAAGCTGCTTGCCGCCGATGCGTCGTGGGAGGCCGCGAATGCCTGCCTGCAGATCCACGGCGGCTTCGGCTTCGCCGAGGAATACGACATCGAGCGCAAGTTCCGCGAGACCCGCCTCTACCAGGTGGCCCCCATCTCCACCAACCTGATCCTGTCCTATATCGCCGAGCATGTGCTCGAGATGCCGCGCTCGTTCTGAGACCATGGCCACGTTCGCGCGGTTCTCCTTCCCGCTCTTCGTGCCCGGCAACCGGCCGGAGCGGTACGCCAAGGCGAGGGCTGCCGGCACCGATCTGGTGATCGTCGACCTGGAAGATGCCGTCGCGGCGGACGACAAGGATGCCGCCCGCGAGGCGCTCGTCTCGGCCCTTCCCGGTCCCGGGAGCGGCGTACCGGTTTTCGTGCGGATCAACGGGATCGGAACGCCCTGGTACGCGGCGGACCTGGCAGCCGTGGCGAACCTGGAGATCGCAGGCGTGGTCCTGCCGAAGGCGGAGGACGCAGCCGCCCTGGACGGCGTGCGCGCCGCCCTGCCCGCCGGCACGGGGCTGATCGCGCTGGTGGAGACGGCGGCGGGCGTCGCCAACGCACGAGAGGTGGCGCGGCACTCCGACCGGACCGCCTTCGGCTCCATCGATCTCGCCGCCGATCTCGGCTGCGCCCACGCGCGCGAGCCGCTGCTTTCCGCGCGCTCAGAAATGGTGCTGGCCGCCCGGCTTGCCGGCCAGGCCGGCCCGATCGACGGCGTGACCACAAGCATCTCCGACCCGGCGCTCACGGAGTCCGACGCCGCCTACGGTGCCGGACTTGGCTTTACGGGCAAGCTGCTGATCCATCCGTCCCAGCTCCGGCCAGCCAGGCGCGGCTACGCGCCAGACGCCGACCTTGTGGAGTGGGCCCGGCGTGTGGTCGCTGCCGCCTCCGACGGGACCGCACGCTCCATCGATGGCCAGATGGTCGATGCGCCGGTGCTGGCCCGTGCCCGCGACGTACTCGCTCGGATCGAGGCGCTTCGATGACCGAAATCGACATCGATCGATTCAAGGGGTGGATCGGACGCAGCAGGGAGACGACCGACGTCATCACAGATGCCCTCGTCTCCAAGTTCCAGGCAACATTCGGCGCCAGGCTTGCGCCGTCGGACGGTGCGGCCCCGCTCGGCATTCACTGGTGCCTGTCGCCCGAGATCGTGCCCCCGGAAGAACTCGCTCCCGACGGTCATCCCGAACGCGGCAGCTTTCTGCCGCCCGTTCCCCTGCCATCCCGGATGTGGGCGGGAGGCGAGATCCGCTTTCACGCTCCCCTCGTCGCTGGCGACACGGTCCGACGCACCTCCAACATCGCAGACGTGGCCCTGAAATCGGGACGCAACGGACCGCTCGTCTTCGTCACGGTCGAGCACCAGCACCGCGTCGGCGAGCGGCTCGCGATCACCGACATCCAGAACCTCGTCTACAAGGATCGGACGGCCGCCGCCGCCCTGCCAGCCGCATGGGACCACCCGTCCGGCGCACTGGTCGCCGATCCGGTCCTCCTGTTCCGCTATTCGGCGATCACCTTCAACGGCCACCGCATCCATTACGATCGCGACTACGCCACGACCCAGGAATTCTATCCCGGCCTCGTCGTCCACGGACCGCTGCAGGCGACGCTCCTGATGAACCACGCGGCCAGGCTGAAGGGCTCCACGCCGGCGCTCTTCGGCTATCGTGGGCTGTCGCCTCTTTTCGAAAGCCAGCCGTTCCACCTGAAAAACGCCGATGGCGAGGTCTGGGTGGAGGACACTGCCGGCCACAAAACGATGGCGGCCAGCTACTCCTGATCGCCCATCCACGAGGCTAAGATGACGCATCCGGCCACTGCCGATCCCACCCCTGACGCCGACGCGGCCGTCATACTCGATCGACTGCTGCGGGAACGCTACAGCTGCCGCCGCTTCCGACCCGATCCCGTGCCGCGCGACATTATTGTCCGCATGATCGAGATGGCCGGACGGAGCGCGTCGTGGTGCAACGTCCAGCCATGGCATGTGACCATCGTGGAGGGCGAACGGCTCGAGATCCTGAGCGCGCGCCTCTATGCCCATGCCCGGGCGAACGACCCCTCCAGCCCGGACTTTGCCTTCCCGGCCGGCTATTCCGGCCCCCGGCAGGCACGTCGGCGGGAGTGCGGCTATCAGCTCTACGACAGCGTCGGCATCACCCGAGGAGACCGGGAGGCCGCGCGGCTTCAGGCGCTGGAGAACTTCCGCTTCTTCGGAGCGCCGCACACGGCGATCCTGACCTCGCACACTGAGCTCGGTCCCTACGGTGCGGTCGACTGTGGCGCCTTCATCGCGACCTTCCTGCTGGCTGCGCGCAGCCTTGGGGTGGACGCCATTGCCCAGGCCGCCGTCGCCACCTACCCCGAGGTTCTGAAGGACGCGCTCGGCCTCGCCGACGACCGCCATGTCATCTGCGCGATCACCTTCGGCCATGCCGACGAGGCGCATCCCGCCAACGCATTCCGCACCCGCCGTGCGGACATCGACGAGATCGCGACTTGGCGCGACTGAGCGCTGTGGCGCCGCAGGCAGCCGACTTCGAGAAAACGATCATCGGCCCCGGATCCGAGGGCAACGATGGTCCAGGAGGAGACGATCCGATGAACGAGACGACGGAAACCGACATCGCCCGCGCCTTCTACGCCGCGCTGGCAGCTGGCGATCGCGACGGGCTCGACGCCCTCCTCGATCCCGATTTCGTTGGCCGTGCAGCCGAGGGAATGCCATTCGACATCGGCGGCGTGCACGAGGGCGCCGACGCCATGCGCCGCGGATTCTGGGGCGTCATCGCCCGGAACTTTGAGGCGCGCGCCGAGCCGGAGGAAGTGACCCCGCTCGCCGACGGTCGGCTCCTGGTGGCCGGCCGCTACCGGGGCAAGGGTCGATACGACGGCGGCGAGCTGGACGCGGCGTTTGCCCATGTGATCGCAATCAAGGACGGACGGATCACGGCGCTTGCCCAGTACACGGACACCGCCCGGTGGCGAGACGCCGCGCCGCGCCGCACCGTCCGCCTCGCGGTCACCGACGGGGTCGCAACCCTGCGCCTCAATCGGCCGAAAAAGGGCAACGCGATCGACGAGACGATGGCGTACGAACTTCTCGACGCCGCCACCGAGATCGCCGAGCGGGACGATGTCCGGGCGATCCTGATCGTCGGCGACGGACCGAACTTCACCGTCGGCGGTGACGTCGGGCTCTTCGCCAATACCCCTCAGGAAGAGCTGCCGAACCGGCTCCGGCGCATGATCGATCGGTTCCATCTCGCCATCGAGCGGCTGACCGCCCAGGACGCCCCGATCGTCGCCGCCGTACGCGGCGGGGTCGGCGGCGGCGGGCTCGGACTGCTCTACGTCTCCGACATCGTGCTTGCCTCCGACACTGCCCAGTTCGCCCTCGGCTACGGCCGGCTCGGGCTCACCGCCGACGGCGGCAACACGTGGTTTCTGCCGCGCCTCGTCGGCATGCAGCGGGCGAAGGAGCTGTTTCTCCTGAACCGGCGCCTGGACGCCCGGGAAGCGGTCGAGATGGGGCTCGTCGCCCGCGTCGTGCCGGACGGCGCCCTCGATGGCGAGGCGGCGAAGGTGGCGGCGGCTCTCGCCGCCGGTCCCACCCTTGCCTTCGGGCACATGCGCCGCCTGCTGCGCCAGACCTACGAAACCAGCCTCGCCGGCCAGCTCAACGGCGAGCGGGAAGCCATCATCGAGGCAAGCCGGTCGGACGACGTCGCCGAGGGGATTGCCGCGTTCATCGCCAAACGGCCGCCAACGTTTCGAGGCAGGTAGCGCGCCGTCAGCTCACCGCTCCGCGCGCGCTCAGCTCCGCGATGTCGGACTCGGAGTAGCCCACTTCCGCCAGGATGTCGGTGCTGTCGGCGCCCTTGCCGCGGGGAGGTTTCACCGCGGGCGCTCGGGTACGACTGAAGCGGGGCGCTGGTGCGGCCTGAAGAACGTTGCCCTCGCCGCGGAACAGCGCCTCACGCGCTCGAAGGTGCGGATGCCCCTCCGATTCCGCGATGGTCAGGACCGGTGCGACGCAGGCATCACTTCCCTCGAAGATTGCCGCCCATTCGTCCCGCGACTTCTGGCGAAACACGGCGGCGAACTTCTCGGTGAGGTCCGGCCACGCATCCTTGTCGTGCTGGACCGCGGGCGGGTCGTGGGGCAGGCCGGCCCTCTCGCAAAGCTCGGCGTAGAACTGTGGCTCGATCGCCCCCACGGAGACCGCCTTGCCGTCCCGGGTCTCGTAGCAGCGATAGAAATGCGCGCCGCCGTCGAGCATGTTTGCCTCCCGCTCTTCCGACCAGGCGCCGCGTGCCTGAAACATGTAGAAGACCGACATCATCGCCGAGAGGCCGTCGACCATTGCGGCGTCGACCACCTGCCCCTGGCCTGACATTCCCCTCTCCACGAGGGCCGCCAGCACGCCGAAGATCAGGAACATCGTGCCGCCGCCATAGTCGCCGAAGAGATTCAGGGGTGGCACCGGCGGCCGGTCGCGGTGACCCACGGCATTGAGCGCGCCCGAAATCGAGATGTAGTTGATGTCGTGGCCGGCGGTACGGGCCCACGGCCCGCTCTGCCCCCAACCGGTCATGCGGCCGTAGACGAGCCGGGGGTTGGACTGAAGGCACGCCTCCGGGCCGAGCCCGAGCCGCTCCATCACGCCGGGCCGGAACCCCTCGATCAAAACGTCGCTGCCGTCGATCAGGCGCCGGCAGGCCAGCGTGGCCCCCGGGTCCTTCAGGTTCAGTACGATCGAGCGCTTGTTGCGCCGGTTGAGGTCGGTCGGATCGGCCGGAGCGGACGACCGGTCCACCACGATGACGTCCGCGCCGAGGTCGGCCAGAAGCTGGGCCGCCAGCGGTGCCGGGCCGAGCCCCGCCATCTCGACGATCCTGATCCCGTGAAGGGGTCCTTTGTTCTCCATCGGTGTCCTGACGGTTTGGCAATGCGGGTCGCGCCGCAGATCGCGGCCTCGGGAAAGGGTCGGTTCTTGGCGGACAGACGGACGCGCCGGCCCCCTGCGCGGGACATGGCCGCCTCGATGCCTGTGCGGAAGACGTCCGGCCTACGCGGTGACGGTTGCAGGAGCGCCAGCGAGGATCTTGTCGACGACGACCTTGGCGGTTTCCGCGCACGCCTGCGTCCCGCCGTTGCCGTATAGCTTCACGGCATCGCCGACGCACCACAAACCGTCGATCCCCGTCGCCTGGTCCATGTCGTAGCCTGCACCGCTGCGTTGGGCCGGCCAGTCGTCGCGCATCACCCGGATCGACAGCATCTTCACCTTGTCGTCGAAGCCCGGGAACTGTTCGCGCAGGTCCTCCAGCCCGAGTGACACCTCGGCGTCGCTGTCGAACGCGCCGATCGCAGGCCTCGGCACCGCATAGGCCACGTATTGATGCCAACCTTCAGGAGCGAGCTCCGGACAGGTCGCCGTCAGGTTCGCCATGTTGCACAGGCGCCGCGTCTTGCCGAACGTCATGATGCCCGGCGCCGGCATGATCTCCTCACGGGAGGCGAAGTTGTAGACGATGTTGGCCGCCGGCTTCAGAAGCTCCTCGGTCTGACGAACGTAGTCCGCAGAGAGGTTCGCTTCCCCGGCGAGCTTGACCACCGATTTCGGGCCGCCGTTGCAGATCACCGTGTCGGCCGCGACCCGGACGCTTTCGCCGCCGTCCTTGCGGATGTGGACGGCGACCGCCCGGCGGTTCTCGACCTCGATCCGTTCCGCCGGCGAGGAGAGCCAGACCTCGCCACCGAGCCGCACCACGGCATCGGCGAGCGCCTGCCAGGCCCCCATGGTCCCGTCCGGGTGGAATCCGAAGCGCTTGAAGGCGCCCTTGGACGTGAAATAGGTCAGAAACGCACGCGCCGGGATCTCGTCGGCGTTCATGGCGAAGATCGCCGCACAGAGATTTCGGAAGATCGCATGCACGGTCTCGTTCCGGGTGTAACCGTTGAGCCAGTCCTCGGTCGACTGGCGCCCATCCGGCAGATCCCCGACCCTGGCCTTGGCGAACTGGTCGAGAACCCGCGAGGCATGCTTCGTCAGCCCGCCGAGCAACAGCCCGAGCCCGCCCTTCTGGACGTTCACCACCTTGCGGTCGAGGAAGAACACCGCCGCAGGATGGGGCTCGCGAATCGCAAGCTCCGCTCCGCAAAGCGTGAAGGTCTCCTCGAAGACGCCGCCGGGTTCGAGCGCGATCGCGCCGATGTTGACCTTGTGGCCGTCGATGATCTCGGTCCCGGCGCGCCCGCCGAGATAGTCGTGGTCATCGATGAGCAGCGTCCTTTTGCCGGCCGCGGCCAGCCGCGCCGCCGCATGGCACCCTCCCGCCCCCGCTCCGATGACGATCGCGTCGAACCGCGTGGCCGCATTCATGGCATTGTCTCCCGTCTCGCTTGCGCCGGAGACATTGCTTTATATAAATCCGGACGTACAGTTTTTTATTTGCGCCGACGTTGGATGCCCATTGCTGCCCGCCTGCCGGTGAAGCCGGAATGCCTGGGTGGCAGGCGGCCTTTCCGACCTGCTCTTCCTGCCGGAACTCCGATGGAAAACCTCCTTAGTTGGCGGGCAAGAAGCTTTGCGCGATCCGGTCGTCACCGCGTTTCGTCGACGATTGCGTTGGAGAGCACGCCGAGGTGCTCCACCTCGATTTCGATGGTGTCGCCCTGCTTCATCCAGACGGGCGGGGTGCGAGCATGGCCGACGCCCGGCGGCGTTCCCATCGCGATCAGGTCGCCGGGTTCGAGCACGGAGAATTCCGAGATGGCCGCGATCGTCTGGGCGACGCTGAAGATCATGTCGTCGGTGTTGGCGTCCTGCAGGATCCGGCCGTTCAACCGCGACTGGATGCGCAGTCCGGCACAGCCGGCCGGAAGCGCGTCTGGCGTCACCACGTCCGGCCCCATCGAGCCCGACTTGTCGAAGTTCTTTCCCGGCGTCCACTGGGTCGTCTTGCGCTGGTAGTCGCGGATGGAGCCATCGTTGAACAGCGCGTAGCCGAACACGTGGTCGAGGGCGTCGGCCTCGGCGATGTGGCGGCCCCCGGTGCCGATCACCGCCATGAACTCGGCTTCGTAGTCGAAACGCTCCGAGCACAGGGGGCGCACCAGCGGAACGCCGTGCGGTACGAGCGAGCCGATCGTGCGCATGAACAGCGCGGGATAGTCCGGCACGTCGTAGCCGCCCTCTTTGGCATGGTCGACGTAGTTGAGGCCAAGGCAGAAGATCTTCGGCGGATGCGCCACCGGCAGGGCGCGCTCGACGTCACCGGGCGACAGACGCGGTGCGCCGTCCATGGCCGCGCGCGCCGCCGTCACCGCCGATGCGCCGGCCTCGATGACGGGCATGAGATCGCCCGCGAACATCGGATCCGCGGCCGACAGATCGACGATCGCGCCGCCGTCCACCACGGCCACTCCCGCTTCTCCGTTCCGTTTCCTGATAACCGTCCATCGCATGCGCGCGCGTCCCTTCCGGCGTGGCAAATTCTCGCCTCGAACGATAAAGTTGCGATTGGCGGCGCGTCAATCGACGTAATATTGACCCGTCCGATTTTATCGACAGAATTGATTGGCGCCGGGGTGAAGCCCTGCCGTCAATCACGAACGCATGCGAACAAGACACCCTGGAGGAATGGCATGAAGGGCATTAGGCGGGTCGTTACGGGTCACGACCGGGACGGCAAGGCGGTGGTGATCTCCGACCAGGAGGCAACCGAAATCCTGCAGCGGCCGAACCGCCCGGGGGTCGCCCTCGTCAACCTCTGGCAGACCGACGGCGCGCCGGCCGAGTACGACGGCGCCGCGGAATCGCTGACCGGCAATTTCGTCCTGCATCCGCCGAAGAACGGCACCATCTGCCGGATCGGCGTCTTCGAGCCCGAGGACCCGGAGGTCCTGAAGACCCTCGACGGCCGCGCCGCCTTCGGCGAAATGGGAGCTTCCCACAACATCGTGGAGAACGCCCGCCACCCGTTCATGCATCGCACCGACTCGGTCGACTACGCCATCATTCTTTCCGGCGAGATCACGATGCTGCTCGACGAAGGCGAGGTGCATCTGAAGGCGGGCGACGTGCTGATCCAGCGCGGCACCAACCACGCCTGGTCCAACCGCGGCACCGAGACCTGCATGATCGCCTTCATCCTGGTGGATGCGGTGGCGAAGCACGGCTAGATCCTTTCACGGCCGGGTCGAGCACCCGGCCGGAAGGCGGTATCGGCCGTCCGCGCGGCGCGGACGACCTACCGCACGGCGTGGCCCGTCGTGCGAAGCTCCCTCCCCGGTCGCCCGATGCTCTAGGATGGCGGTCCGAGTTCGACCAACGGAGAGACGTGATGGTGCAAGTGGACTCAGCCGCCGAATCCCTGACCCGGCGGGCCTATGCGCAGCTGCGGCAGGACATCATCGAAGGCACGTTGCCGCCGGGACTGAAGCTCAAGATCCAGGAGCTCACCAAGGCCTACAACACGGGCGCCAGCCCGATCCGCGAGGCGCTGAGCCATCTTGCCTCGGACCGGCTGGTCAACCGGATCGAAGGCCGCGGCTTCCGGGTGTCGCGCGTCAGCCGGGAGGAGTTTCTCGACCTCCTGCGCGTGCGCCTGTGGGTCGAGGGCCGCGCCCTGGCGGAATCGATCGCCATCGCCGACCCGGCCTGGGAGGACGCGGTGCTGAGCACCAACTTCCGGCTCGGCCAGTCGGCCCGCTCGACCCGCGCGGACAGCTTCGAGCCGAACGTGGAGTGGGAGGAGAAGCACAAGCTCTTCCACATGGCGCTGATCCAGGGGTGCCAGTCGCCCATCGCCATCCGCATCTGCGACCAGCTCTACGACCAGAACATCCGCTATCGAAACATCGCCGGGCCCTTCGCCTACCCCGGCCGCAACGTCGGCGACGAGCACGACGCCATCGCCAAGGCGGCGCTCGCCCGCGACACCGACAACGCGGTGCGGCTGCTGCACGAACACTACGCCTCGACGGCCAACTACGTCCGCGACCGCCTGCCCCCCGCGGAATAGCGGATCGGCGCGGCGCACGCTCCGCCCATCGCACCACGACCGGGCTGGCCGCCGTTCAGACCGTCCGGGCGGTCGCCTGAGCCGGGCGAAGAGCGATCCAGATGGCGGCGAGCATCGCAAGGCCGACGAGATCGGTCGCCAGCGTCTGGTAGAGCAGCAGCAGTCCCGCCAGGATCAGCAGCCCGCGCGATAGCACGCCAAGCGGACGTCTCAGCCATCCGACGATGCCGGCGGCGAAGCAGAACACGCTGACGATGCCGCTCGCCACGGCCATCGCGATTTCACTCGTCGTGCCCTGCATCAGCAAGGCCGGGCCAAAGAAGAACATGAACGGCAGGATGTAGCTGGTCAGGCCGTAGCGGAAGGCCGTCCAGCTCACCTTCGAGATACTCGAGTTCGCGATGCTCGCGGCGACGTAGGAGGCGAGCGCCACCGGTGGCGTGATCGTCGAGATGCAGCCGTAGAAGAAGACGAACATGTGCGCCGTCAGCAGCGGCACGCCCATCTTGACGAGGGCCGGTGCAACCACCGTCGCCAGGATCAGGTACGCGGCCGTCGTCGGCAGCCCCATGCCCAGCACCACCGCGACGAGCATGGTCAGCACCAGCGCGAGCACCGGGACGCCCGCCGAGGCGGCGACGATCAGCGACGAGATCTTCGACCCAAGACCCGACATGGCCAGCGTGCCGGAGATGATGCCGGCCGCGGCACAAGCCACGGCGATCGGGACGACGGCCATGACGCCCTGCTCGAGCGCGTTCAGGGTGCGCCGCAGAAAATCGAGCGGCGCCGGCCGGTGCATGACGGCGCAGAGCACCAGCAGCAGGCCGAGGGCGGCAAAGGACGCCTTGAACGGCGAATAGCCGTTGACCATCAGCCCGACCAGGGTTGCGAACGGCACCACGTAGGGAATGCCCGAAACGAACAGCGATTTCCCTGTTTCCGCCGGCACCTCGCCGGTCCCCTCGGAGGCACGCCCGATGCCCAGCTTCATCGCCTGGAGGTGCACGATGAGCAGAATCGACAGGAAGAACAGAAGCGCCGGGATGAGGGCTGCCTGCATCACGTCGGAATACGGCCTGCCGATGATCTCGGCCATGATGAAGGCCGCCGCCCCCATCACCGGCGGCATGATCTGACCGCCGGTGGAGACGACCGCCTCGATCGCACCGGCCTGATGGGGGAGATAGCCCTCACGCTTCATCATCGGGATGGTCAGGGTGCCGGTGACGGCGACGTTGCCGGCGGCCGACCCGGAGATCATCCCGAGCAGTGCGGAAAAGATGACCGCGGTCTTGGCCGATGCCGCCCGCATCGACCGGGTGAAGCGGTGCGACAGAGCGAAGAAGAAGTCCCCCGCGCCGAAAACGGACAGAAACGCCCCGAATATCGTGAACATCACGATGTAGGTGGCCGAGACACCGAGCGGGATTCCGTAGACCCCTTCCGTCGTCGTCGTCAGGAACGTGGCCACCCGTTCGACGCCGTAGCCTCGGCCATGAAGCAGCCCCGGCAGATAGGGGCACACGAACGGATAGACGAAGAAGACGAGCGTGATCAGCGCCAGCGCCAGACCGACCCGCCGCCGCGCGCCCTCGAGAACCAGAAGGATGACGGCGAGACCGACCCAGGCGTCGAGGGTCGTCGTCATGCCGCCGGAAAACGCGATCGCCTCCCAGCGCGACAGCAGGTAGGCGCTGCAGCCGATCGCGGCGGCGACGAACAGCGCTCGGAGCGCGGCATCGAGCCAGGCACCTATCCCGCGGGATCGGACGTCCCGCGGAGCGACGGCCGGTGTGGTGGCATAGAGCAGCACCAGCACGGCACCGAGGTGCACGAGACGGATCTGCATCGTCGACAGCACGAGGACTCCGCCGACATTGAGCAGGTGGAAGACGCCCAGTCCGATGGCGACCCATCGGACTGCCGTGGCGTTCGCACGCAGGAACGCAGACCCCATCGAAGACCCCGATGCCGGAGGTGACTACTTGCTCTCGTCGAAGAAGCGCTGCGCACCGGGATGCAGAGGCACGGCCAGTTCCAGGGAGTCCGCAGCCTTGATCTGCTTGGCGTTGGCGTTCTCCTCGCCGAACGCGTCGAGATGGCCGTAGACCGCCTTGGTGATGGCGTAGGCCCGGTCGTCGTCCATCGACAGCGGGGCGATGAGCACGTTGTTCACCCCGAGCACCACGGCATCTTCGTCGAGGCCGTAGACCTCCTTCGGCAGATCGACCTTCGAGTAGTACGGGTATTTTTCGAGCATCTCAGCGAGCTTGTCGTCGGCGATCTTGACGAACTTCAGCTTGTTCGTCGCCTGGGTCTGCATGACGGCCGAGGTCGGATAGCCGGAGAGGGCGAGCGCCGCATCGACATTGCCGTCGGAGAGCTGGCTGAACCCGTCCGCATAGGACAGGAAGCTCGGCGTGATGTCGCCGGGCGACATTCCGTAGACTTCCAGCAGCCGGGTGAGGAAGCTGAGCGTGCCGCCTCCGGCCGGTCCGACGGCAAGCCGCTTGCCCTTCAGGTCGGCAAACGTCTCGATCGGCGATCCGTCGAGGGTCACGATGTGCAGGATGCTGGGATGCAGGGCGCCGAGAGGCGCGATCTCGAGCGCCTCTCGGTAGGGCGCCTCCCCCTTGGTGGCGAGATACAGCAGGTTGGCGTTGGTGATGCCGATGTCGGTTTCGCCGTTGGCCACCAGACGCGGGTTCTCCACCGCGCCCTGGGTGACGACCGGTACCATGGACACGCCATCGACATGTTCCGTGACGAGGTTCGCGATCCCCTGTCCAACCGGATAGAAGGCGCCGCCCAGGCTGGCGGTGCCGACACGCAGTTCTTCCTGGGCTTGAACGGGCTGGGCCAGCGCACCCGCCACGAGGGCTACGGCGACTAAGGCAGACGACAGAAGCTTATGCATGTTTTTCCTCCCCGATTTTCGGGGAGTGTCAAACCTTGGCCGGCAGCTGTCAACATTCCATCGATAAAAATTGCCAAGACTAATTTTCGTCGATCAGATTCGACAGCGGCACGACGGCACCCGGTCTCTTGCCCACCTCGCCTCGAGGCTCCAGCGGTCAGGTACCGGCTTCGAGCCGGTCCGAGACGTCCTCGGCGAGTGACATCGACGCGGTGATGCCGGGGCTCTCGATGCCGAACAGATGGACGAGGCCGCGCATGCCGTGCTCGGCCGGTCCATCGATCAAAAAGTCGCTGAAGCCCTCCCCCGGTCCCGCGAGCTTCGGCCGGATGCCCGCATAGTCCGGGACCAGCGCGTCGTCCGGCAGTCCCGGCCAATACTGACGGATCGAGGCGCAGAAGCTGGCGGCGCGCGTCGGATCCACGTCGTATGCGGGTCGCTCCACCCATTCGACGTCGGGCCCGAACCGCATCCGCCCGGCCAGATCGAGGGTCAGGTGGATGCCGAGCCCACCGTCGACGGGCACCGGATAGATCAGCCGGGAGAACACCGGCCGGCCGGGATACGAGAAATAGCTGCCCTTGGCGTAGCGCAGTTTCGGCACCCGCTCCGGCGGATAGCCGGCCGCCGCACCGGCCAGGGCGACCGCGCCCAGCCCGGCCGCGTTCACCACGGCGTCGAACGTGAGCGGGTCGTCGGGGTCCGCAGCGAGCCCGACGCGCCAGCCGCCGGCCGGATCCGGCTCGAGATGCTCGACCACCGTCCCGTAGGCGATCGATCCGCCGGTGTCCTCGATGTCGCCCAGGAAGGACAGCATCAGCGCGTGGGTGTCGAGAATTCCCGTCTCCGGCGACATGAGCGCCGCTTCGCCGGCAAGCTCGGGTTCCAGGGCGCGCGCCTCCGCCCCGGACAGCAGGCGCAACCCGGTGACACCGTTGCGCGTCCCCAGGTCGCGCAATGCCTCGAGCCGCTGGACCTCGGCCTGCCGGCTGGCGACGATCAGCTTGCCGAGACGGGCATACGGGAGCCGGCGGTCGTCGCAATAGGCCTCGAGAAGGCCGCGGCCGCGCACGCAGTGGACCGCCTTGAGCGAGCCTTCGGGATAGTACATGCCGCCGTGCACGACTTCGCTGTTGCGCGAGGAGATGCCGTTGCCGATACCCCCCGTCGCTTCGGCGACGAGCACCTCGTGTCCGCGCAAGGCAAGGGCTCGGGCCACCGCGAGCCCGACCACCCCACCGCCGATCACCAGTGCGAGCAACCGTCCGTCTCCTCTTTCGCCTGCCTCTTCACGGCTGCGGCGCTACAGACCGGCCCGATCGGACGGCCTCTACACGTGCTGGCCGCCGTTGATCTCGATTTCGGTGCCCGTCACGTAGCTGCTTTCGCCCGAGCAGAGGAAGTAGATCGTCGACGCGACCTCCTTCGGCAACCCGAGCCGCCGCATGGGCAACGTCTCGACGATCTTGTCGGTGCCGGGGCTGAGGATGCCGGTCTCCACCTCGCCGGGCGCGATCGCATTCACGCGCACGCCGTACGGCCCGAAGTCGTGGGCAAGTTCGCGGGTGAGCGCTGCGAGCGCCGCCTTGGAGGTCGCGTAGGCGGCGCCGGCGAAGGGATGCACGCGGCTTCCGGCGATCGACGTGACGTTGACGATCGAGCCCTTCGCGGCGATGAGCTCGTCCTTCAGCTCGCGGGCCAGCACCACGGTCGCGAAGAAGTTGACGTGGAACACCCGTCCCCAGTCGGCGAGATCGGTGCTGAACGTGTTCAGGCGCTCACCCGACGGCCCCTTCGGCGAGATTCCCGCATTGTTGACGAGCGCCTGCAGCTTTCCGTCGGCCAGTTGTTCGCGGATCTGCGCCACCGCCGCGATCGTGCTCTTCGGATCGGCGAGGTCGAGCTGGATGTGGTTCTCGCGACCGCCGGGCCATGGGCAGCCCTCCGGGAAGGGGTGGCGCGAGCAGGTGATGACCCGCCAGCCGCGCATGGAGAAATACTGCACCGTGGCATGCCCGATCCCGCGGCTCGCTCCCGTCAGCAGCAGGGTGGGTGGGGAGTCGATATCGGCCATGTCGACCTCGCTGTCCCTTGTCCGGGCGGCGCAACGGGGAGGCGTCGCGCTCTCGAGCTTCGGACCTGATCACATTTCATGGCTCCAGGTCGATTCGACCCGCAGCCGACGTGATCTAGCGTCCTTCCGGGCCGGGATGTCGAGATGCATCGGCTTCCGACATGCTCGATGGCCCCCCGCCAAAGGCGTGCCGTGGCGATCGCGGCGGACGCTCCGGGCCGCTCAGCCGGGGCCCGACGCCGCGTCCCGCTGCGCGACCTTCAGGACGTTGTCCCGGGCGAGGCCGTCGATCTCCGCGCGCGTCATCCCGAGCACCGTCTCCAGCACCTCTGCCGTGTCGGCGCCCAGGTGCGGCGGAATCCGCCGATAGGAAACCGGCGTTTCGGAGAACTTGATCGGGTTCGCGAACAGCGTCACCGACCCGGTGCGCGGATGGTCCATTTCGACCAGCATCTCCCGATGTCGGAGCTGCGGATCGGCGAGCGCCTGCTCGAAGTTGTTGATCGGCGCGTTGGGAATGCCGGCTTGGGTGAGAAGCGCTTCCCACTCCGCCGCGGTTCTCGACGCGAACCGCTCGGCCAGCATGGGAATGAGTTCGGACTTGTGGGCCATCCGGTCGCGGTTGGTGCGGAAGCGCGGGTCCTCCGCGATCCCGTCGAGCCCCAGCGCGTCGCACAGCTTGGCGAACTGGCGGTCGTTGCCCACCGCGATCATCAGGTCCATGTCGGCGCAGCCAAACGCCTGCCAGGGGCAGGTAACCTGGGAAGCGGCACCGGCGCGGATCGGCATCTTACCCGATACGAGGTAGTTCATCCCGACGTGAGAGAGGGCCGCGACCTGAGCATCGAACAGCGCGAGGTCGATATGCTGCCCCTCGCCGCCGTGGTCGCGGTGGGCCAGCGCGCCCAGGATGGCAATCGTCGCGTAAAATCCCGCGATGATGTCGGAGACGCTGAAGCCGACGAGGTTCGGGCCGGCGCCCGGCTCGCCGTCGGCAACGCCGGTGATGCTCATCAGGCCGCTCATCGCCTGGAAGAGCGGATCGTAGCCCGGCAGCTCCTTGCGCGGTCCGGTCTGCCCGAAGCCGGTGATGGAGCAGTAGACGAGGTCGGGGTTGACCGCCTTCAGGTCCGCGTAGCCGAGGCCGTAGCGCTCGAGGGTTCCGGTCTTGAAGTTCTCCACGAACACGTCGGCCTCGGTGGCGAGGCGGCGGATCAGGTCCTGGCCGGCCGGCGACTTGAAGTCGATCGCCACCGACCGCTTGCCGCGGTTCATCGCCAGGAAGGAAGACGTCTCGCCGGTATCGTTGCCGGCGGCATCGGTGCGATGCAGCCCCATCTGCCGGATGTCGTCGCCGGTGGCGGGGTGCTCGACCTTGATCACCTCGGCGCCGAAGTCGGCGAGGATCTGGGTCGCCCAGGGGCCGGCGAACACGCGGCTCAGGTCGAGGACGCGGACATGCGAAAGACAGCCCTGCATGAGGCGCTCCTTGGGGGTCGGGCAATCAGGCGGGAATCGCGAGCGTGCCCTCGATGGGAAAGTCCAGCGCCACCGCCGCCCCGATGGGGAATTGGACGTCGGGGCTGGTGCTCGCCTGCAGCTTCGCGTCGCCGGCCTGGATGGTGTAGCGGTTGAGGCTTCCGAGGAAGCCGGAGACGGCCACCGCGCCGGTGATGCGATTGTAGCCGTCCGGCATGGGTGCGGCGGCCGGCTTGAGCACGATGATCTCCGGCCGCACCGACACGGCGATCGGGCCTCCGGATCGAAGCGCTGTGTCCGGTGCGCAGTGGATCGTCTCGCCGCTCTGGATGCGCACGGCGACCGCCGCTCCCCCGGCCTCCGCTGCCACCAGCGTTCCCTCGAGCAGGTTGGTGGACCCGACGAAGCCGGCCACGAAGGCGTTCTTCGGGCGGAAGTAGATTTCCCGCGGGTCGCCCATCTGCACCACCCGCCCCTTGTCGATGATCGCGATCTGATCGGACATCTCGAGCGCTTCGGTCTGATCGTGGGTCACGTAAATCGTGGTCACGCCGATCTGCTGCTGCAGGTTCTTCAGCTCGTTGCGCATCTCCTCGCGCAGCGACGCGTCGAGATTGCTCAGCGGCTCGTCGAGCAGGAGAAGGCGCGGCCGGCGCACGATGGCGCGAGCCAGCGCCACGCGCTGCTGCTGGCCGCCGGAGAGCCGGGTCGCCGGCCGCGAGGAGAACCCGTCGAGGCTCACCGTCCTGAGCGCGGCCAGCACCATGTCCTCGATCTCGCGGCGGGAAAACCTCCGGTCCTTCGACACGCGCAACGGGAATGCCACGTTCTCGAAGACCGTCATATGCGGCCAGATCGCGTACGACTGAAAAACCATGCCGATGGCGCGGCGGTTCATCGGCAGCCAGGTACCGGCAGCGGAATCGTAGAAGGTGCGTTCGCCCACCCGGATCGAGCCGGAGTCGGGAAATTCCAGCCCCGCGATGCAGCGCAGCGTCGTCGTCTTTCCGCAGCCGCTGGGCCCGAGAAGGGTGAAGAACGTCCCGTCCGGCAGATCGAACGTCGCATCGCGGATGCCGCCGGCTGGGCCGCCATGGGTTTCCGCGAACACCTTCGTGAGGGCGTCGATGCGCAGTGCGGTGGAGTCTGACATCGGGCGGTCCCGCCGGTCGGGAAACGAAGCCCGCGCCGTCATCGGCGCGGGCCGGGAAGAGGTGCTACTTGAACAGTTCGTCGTAGATCGCGACCATGGGCTTCAGGTCCCGGGCCGTGGCGCTCGGGGAGATCACGAAGGCCTTGAACCCGCCCTGCTCCGGCTTCAGCGTCGGCTCGGCCGCCGTCACCTTCGGATTTGCCGGGATGTAGAGGGCCTCCTGCATCACCTTCTGCCCCTCCTCGGAGAGGATGAACTCGACGAGCAGCTTGGCGGCGTTCGGGTGGGGCGCGTCCTTGACGATGCCGAGGGGATTGATCGCCTCGATCACCGGCTCGAGCTTCACCCATTCGACGGGCGCGCCCTTCTTCTGGCTGATGACGCTGTGGTGGTTGAACGTCATCAGCCCGATCGGGAACTCGCCCGAGATGACCTTGTCGAGCACGACGCGCTGGCTGGCCGGCACGTTGACGATGTTCTGCCCGGCGAGCTTTTCCAGATAGGCCCTGCCCTTCTCCTCACCCATGGTCTGCAGCACCATGTAGATGAAGCCGGGCGCGCCCAGCATGGTCGGATCCGACGTCCAGGCGATCTTGCCCTTCCAGCGCGGGTCGAGAAGCTTCTCCAGGCTATCCGGATAGTCGGCCGCGTCGACCAGCGTGGTGTTCACCGCGGGGACGAGGAAATACAGGTTGGCCGCCGTCCAGTAGCCGTCCGGGTCCTTGTTCTCGTCGGAAAAGCCAGCTGCGGCCTCGGGTTTGTAGGGCTCCACCAGCCCCGCCTCCATCAGCGGAAAGACCGCCGTCGAGCCGTCGAAGACGTCGGCCTGCGCCCGTCCCGCCTGGGCCTCGCTCTGGACCTTGAGGACGACCTCGGACGGAACGTGCCGCGCGGCGTTGACCTTGATGCCCGGATATTTCTTCTCGAACGCCTCGGAAATCGGGCGCACGATCTGGTTCACGATCATGCCCGAGTACCAGACGACCTCGCCCTCCTTCTTCGCCGCCTCGACGACCGAAGGGTCGACCGCAAACGCCTGCGTGGAGACCAGACCGAGGGCTGCGCCGACGACGGCGGCGCGCACGATGGGTGCAAATCGCATGGTGATGTTCCTCCCCGAGTTTCGTCACCCGCTCACGGTCGCGTGCCGGGCTTGTTCTATGGTTTTGAACTTATAAACTAGCTTATTATCCTTTTATTCGGCGTGTCAATCGAGGGGAGCTGCGGACTCCCCTCCTAGGTGCCGGTGTCCGCCGCCGCCTTTCGCGCCTTCGCCAATTGCTCGAGAATCCCGGCCCTCCGCGATGCGGCGGTGTCTGCCAGCGTGTCGTAGAGGCTGTTTCCGTGGGCATCGATCGCGACGGTGAGCGGTCCGAGCGCAGTGACCTCCAGCGTCACCAGCCGGTAGTGCGAGATCAGGTCGCCCCAGCCGACCGACACCACCCGGCCGACCGCCTGGGAAATCAGCGGCGCGCCGCCGCCCAGGAACGACAGGTAGACCCCGCCGACATCCTTCAGCGCCTGCGCGCACGCTGCGTCCAGGCCGCCCTTGCCGCCGACGCAGCGCAGGCGGAAGTGCCGGATGATCTCCGGCATGATCGGGCTGAAGCGGGTGCTGGTGGTCGGGTTCATGTAGAGGATCTCGAACCCGTCCGCGGTCTCCCGACTGTAGCTTCCGAGATGGAAGAAAGCGGCCTCGTGCATGTCGGCCGGCGGCTCGCGTCCCGCGCGGATCGTCTCCAGGATCCGGTGGTGGGTGGGCAGGCCGGCGGTCACCACGATCTGCCCATCCAGCGTGATCATGTCGCCGAGCTTGAGCGACAGCGCGTCTTCGGCACTCAGCGGCAGTCGGTAGGCCTTCGGCGACGCCATCGCCCGCCTCCCCTATTCGAGCCTCTCGACGGTGCCGTCGCTGTAGATGCGGGCCCGGCTGCGCCGGTTGATCCAGCAGTTGAAGCAGACCGCGACCGGCGTGAAGCCGTGGCCGGCGGCGTAGTTGGCGTGCACCGCCAGCACCGTCGTGTCGCCGCCCGTCCCCATCGGTCCGAAGCCGAGCGCGTTGACGGCATCGCGCAGACGCTCCTCCATGGCGGCGAGCGCCGGGTCCGGGTTCACCGACCCGATGGAGCGGAGCGTCGCCTCCTTGGCCATCTTGGCGCAGTAGTCGAAGGTGCCGCCGATGCCCACGCCCATCACCACCGGCGGGCAGTGCTGGGATCCGGCCTTGATCGCCACGTCGAGGATGTACTCCTCGATCGTCTCCAGCGTCGGCAGCGTGAACAGCTCCATTGCCGCCCAGCGCCCGGAGCCGAGCGCCTTCGGCGAGCAGACGATCTCGATGTAGTCCGCCCCGCCGATCAGGTCGAAGGTGACGATCGGCATGTCCTTGCCGGCGTAGCCGCGCTCCAGCGTCAGCGGATTGGTGACGTGCTTGAGGAGCGGCGGATCGATGGTGTCGACGAGGATGTCGAACCCTTCGCGGATCGCCGCCTTGATGTCGACGTCCCAGTCGGCCTTGGTGCCGATCCGCACGAAATAGACCGGCACGCCGGAATCGGAGCAGACGAACGTGTCGCCCGACTCCGCCTTGCGGGCGCTCGCCAGCATCAGGCCGAGCGTCTGCCGCGGCGTGTCCTCGGTCTCCGCGGCCCGCGCCCGCTCCAGCGCGGCTTTGGTGTCGTCCGGAACCTTGCGCAGCGCCCACGAATAGAGATCCCGGCTCAGCCGGCTGATCTGCTCGTGATCAATGGTCATGGCCAGTGCCTCCCAAACACCTGCCAGCCCCCACGGTCTAGTTCAGCCGGGACGCCGCATCGCGAACACGTCGTCGACATAGGCGTAGTCGAGATAGCCCATGCGGGCGAGCGGACGGATACGGGTGATGTCGACCATGCCGTCCTTGAGCACGGCGTCATCGATGTAGATGCTCACCACCTGGCCGAGCACCATCGAGCCTGGAAACTCCTCGCCATCGACCCCCTTGAGACGGATCGTCTGGACGTACTTGCACTCGAGCGCCACCGGCGACCGCTTCACCCGCGGCGGCCTGACGGCCACGGACTCGGCAAGCTCGAGGCCGGCGAGATCGGCCTCGCTGACATCCTCCGGCACCACCGCGGACGTCTGATTCACCTCGGCGCGCAGATCGTAGGTGGCCAGATTGTAGACGAATTCTCCGGTTTCCTCGGCATTGGTCTGCGAATGCTTGCGGGAGTCGCTGGAGAACATGATCATCGGCGGCTTGCCCGATACCGCGTTGAAGAAGCTGTAGGGCGCGATGTTCACCACGCCCTTGCGGCTGACGGTGGAGATCCAGCCGATCGGCCGCGGTACGACGAGCGAGGTAAACGGGTTGTGGGCTAGACCGTGCTCGCCGGTCCTTGGATCGTAGTGCAAAAGCTTCGTCTCCCGTCCGCCTGGACGTTTCCGGCTGTCGGTATGGCCCGCGCGAGCGCCGACCGGCACGTATCCGCTACTGGACGCCCTCCGCCTCCGCGGCGGGGATCGTCGTGAGCGTCTCGATGGCCTGCCCGTCGGCATAAAGGTCCGGCTCCATGCCGTCGGGCAGCGGGATCCGATGGGCGTTGAGCGTCATCGACACCATCGTGTAGTAGCCGATCACCGCGGTCAGTTCGACCACGCCGCGTTCCTGCCAGCGCGATCGGACCGCCTCGTATGCGGCGTCGTCGACCTGGCCGTTGAGCTGGATCTGGCGGGCGAACTCGTAGATTGCCGCCGTGTCGCCGTCCGTGATGCGCGGCGTGCGCCCGTGCAGGAGATCCTGGATCAGCGCTTCCTCGAGGCCGGCGCTCCGAGCCGCTTCGGAGTGAACGACCCACTCCAGCTCGCTGTTCCAGCGGCGGGCCGTCACCAGGATCGCGAGTTCGTTGAGCTTGGCCGGCAGCATCGTCTTGTAGCGGATGAATTCGCCGAGTTTCGACCAACGGTCGGCGAGCTCCGGGCTGTGCAGGGCCGCGCGCAACGGACCGACGACGGTGCCGCGCGGGCCGCTGACGACCGCGTCGAAGACCGCGCGCTGGGCGTCCGACATGCTTTCGGGTGTGGGAAACGGGATACGCGCCGTGCTCACCGGTCAGGTCTCCATCCGTTCATCGTCTCGGGTCCGGCATCGCCTCTACGCATCGGAGGATCCGGCGGCGTCGGGTCCGTAGAGTTCGGCAAGGATCGCCGCGGTGTGTTCACCGAGAAGCGGCGGTGCCCGATCGAAGGCGAGCGTCGCCGTCGCAAATTTCATCGGGCTCACGACCTGTGGCACCTCGCCGGCGAGCGGATGCGGCAGCATGCGGAGCATCTCGCGGTGCTTCACCTGCGGATCGTCGAGAACCCGGGGAATCGTGTTGATCGGCCCGCAGGGCACGCCACGGCTGCCGAACGCGTCGATCCAGTGGTCGAGGTCTTCGTCCGCGAGCCGTTCGCCGATCAGCGGGTGCAGCGTGTCGAGGTTGCGCACACGCTCCTTGTTCGTGGCGAAGCGCGGATCGTCAGCCCAGTCGGTCCGACCGATTGCCTCGCAGAACCGACGGAACTGATCGTCGTTGCCGACGGCGAGCACGAGGTGTCCGTCCTTTACCGGGAAGACGTCCTGGGGCTGGATGTTCGGGTGCTTGTTGCCCTTGCGCGTCGGCGTCGCGCCGGACACCAGGTAGTTCATCGCCTGGTTGGCCAGGAAGCCGACGGAGACGTCGAGCATGGCGATGTCGATCTGCTCGCCTTCGCCGGTCTCGTTCCGGCGCGCCAGCGCCGCCAGCACGGCGATCGTCGCATACATGCCGGTCATGATGTCGACGATCGGCACGCCCACCTTCTGCGGCCCGCCGCCCGGCGCGTCGTCGCGCTCGCCGGTGACGCTCATCAGCCCGCCCATGGCCTGGATCATGAAGTCGTAGGCGGCCTGATCGCGGCGCGGCCCGGTGGCGCCGAAGCCGGTGATCGAGCAGTAGATGATGCCCGGATTGACGGCTTTCAGATCCTCGTGGGCCAGTCCGTAGCGGGCGAGCGTGCCGGCCTTGAAGTTCTCCAGCACGATGTCCGAGCGCGCCGCGATGTCGCGGACCACCGCCTGGCCTTCCGGCGACGAGAGGTCGAGTTCGATCGAGCGCTTGCCGCGGTTGACCGAGAGATAGTAGCCGGACTCCGCGGTATCGGAGCCGTCCGCAGCCTTCAGATAGGGGGGGCCCCAGCCGCGCGTGTCGTCACCCGCGCCGGTGCGCTCCACCTTGATGACGTCGGCGCCGAGGTCGGCCAGGATCTGCCCCGACCACGGGCCCGCCATGATGCGGGAGAGGTCGAGCACGCGGACGTGGGAAAGCGGTCCAGCCATCACGCGCCCCCGAATGCGAACGGCGAGTCCGAATGATCGTCGGCGCCGAAACCCGGCACCGGGTTCGGGTCGTCGCGGACGGCGGTCTCGGCCACCGACGGACGCGCCAGCATCGTCGTGTGCCAGGCGGCAAGCTTCGGATGCGCGGCCTCCCAGCCGCTGCCCCGGTAGCGGAAGTCCATCTGGCCGAGCGCGCAGGCCACCGCGATCTGGCCGATGCCGAGCGGGACGGTCGCGAGCGCGTCCGCCTCCGTTTCCAGCTGGGCAAAACACGCGCGGATCTTGCGCTCGAAGGCGGAGAGATGCACCTCCCACGGCCCGTCCGGCCGGGTGCGTTCGGTGCGCGACAGCAGCAGGACGTCGGTCAGCCCGTCGCCGAGCGACAGCCAGCGGAGCTGCCGGAAACGCTCCGGGCCGGACGGCGGAAACAGCCTGGCGCCGTCGTGGAGCGTGTCGAGATATTCGCAGATCACCCGGGAATCGAAGAGCGCCGATCCGTCGTCCAGGACCAGCGTCGGGATCTTGCCGAGCGGGTTGTCCTTGAGGACCTCCTCGTTCGGCGGGGCCGAGAAGGCGACCACGTTGCGCACGCACTCGACGCGGTCCGCCAGGCCGGTTTCGTGCAGGACGATCATGACCTTACGGACGAAGGGCGAGCGGGGCGACCAGTGGAGTCTCATGATCCGCAGACATCTCCGGGCGGCTGGATGGCGACCGAAACACTAGCCGCCACACCCCTAAATGTCTATAACCTAGTTCTATTGCCTAATGAGGCGGCTCTGTCGTGTGAGCCGCTGCCTGCGCACCGGCAATGCCGCAAAAGGCCAATAATCCATACTATCCATCGCAGTGCGCAGTGAACAGGGAGGACGCAACATGACGATTCAACGGGCCGTAACTGCGCTATTTTGCGCTATTTGCACCTTTAGCGTCAGCGCTCCGTGCGCACTCGCCGACGATGTCGCGCTCAAGACGGCGACCAACGGCGACGCCACCATCAGCTACCATGCCGAGGGCGAAGGGCCTCTCGTGCTGTTCATCGCCTCGACGGGACGCGGCACCGAGGAGTTCGGAGCGCTCGCGTCAGACCTCGCCGGCCGCGGCTTCCGCGTGCTGCGGCCGGAGCCGCGCGGCATCGGCGCAAGCGCCGGACCGATGGACGACGTCAGCTTCCACGACTTCGGCGACGACTTCGCCGCCGTCATCGACAACGAGGGCGGTGGCCCGGCCATCGTCGCCGGCCATGCCTACGGCAACTGGATCGCCCGGACCATCGCGGCCGACCACCCCGAGAAGGTGCGGGGCGTGGTCCTGGTCGCCGCCGGGGCCCGGAAATGGCCGAAGGAACTCTCCGACGCCATCACCATGATCAACGACCCCTCCTCGACCGAGGAGCAGCGGCTGCAGGGGCTGAAGACGGCGTTCTTCGCCCCGGGGAGCGATCCGCGGCCGTGGCTGGACGGCTGGCACGCGGACGTGACCCGAAGCCAGCGGGCCGCCCGCAAGCTGACGGAGCAGAGCGACTGGTGGGATGCCGGCGGCAAGCCGATCCTCGACCTCCAGGCGGGGCAGGATCCGTTCCGCCCGGCGGCCTCGAGGACCGAGCTGCAGGACGAGTTCGGCGACCGGGTGACCGTGGTGGTCATCGACGGGGCGAGCCACGCGCTGCCGGCGGAGAAGCCGGCAGAGGTCGCCGACGCGATTGCCGACTGGGCGGCAACGCTCGCGAACTGAGCGGAGACCGGCGCGGGGCCGGACGGGCTCCGGAGCGACCCTGGCGCAGGCCCCCTGCGGGGCCTGCCGTCCCCCCTCACTCGAGTTTGTCCGGATTACTTGAGCTTGATGTCGAAGCGGACGACGTCGCCGCGGTAGATGCCCTCGGCGACGAACACCAGCGTGCCGTTGGCATCCACCGCCCGGCGGTGCACGAAGGCGACCGGCGCGTTGAGCGGCATCCTCAGGGTGTGCGCGGTCTCCACGTCGGCGGTGCCGATGGTCAGCGTCTGCTGTGCATCGGCAATGCCGGTTCCCATCACGTCGTGGATGAGCCGCAGCGCGGTCTTGGTCTCGATGTCTTCCTGGGTGATCCGGTCGCGCAGGCGCTCGTCGATGTAGACGTCGGTGAGCAGGAACGGGCTGTCGTGGCGCCAGTGGCGGCGATGCAGCTGCCGATAGCTGGGTGCGAGCTCGCCCAGCTGGTAGGCGACGTTGTTGAGGACGATGTCCGGGCGATCGAACAGCACCTCGATCGTCGCACCCTGGCTCGGCCGCAGCAGGCCCGACCAGTCGGTGCCGACGGCGCACCAGAGTTCCTCCTGGGGCCGCGCCCGCACGAACGTCCCCTTGGCGCGGAAACGCTCGATCAGCCGCTCGTCCTGCAGAATGTCGAGCGCCTGGCGGATGGTCGCCCGGGCGACACCGCACTCCGCCGCCAGCTCCTCGACGGTCGGAATCTGGCTGCCCAGCGGCCATTGCCCGGATTCGATCCGGCGGCGGAACAGGGTCGCCAGCTGAATGTAGCGGGAGATCGCACTCCGGCTGAAGTCGACGGCCGATTTCTTGTCCTGGGCATCCATCAGGGGCTGTCGCTTTCCGTTCTCCGGTCGTGATCGTTCGCCGACATGATAGGTACTCGCCCGCTCATCCGAAAGCCTCGGCCCCGCGGTTGCGGGCAAGCAGGAAGAAGCCGAAGGCCACCGTCATCATGACCAGGGTCCAGACCAGTCCGAATGCGGCGAGTTCCCCGCCCTGCCCGTTGACCCAGAGGTCGAGCATGGCGACCGCGATCACCTGCGAGCGCGGCCCGGCCAACAGCACCGCGACCGACAGCTCCTTGGAGCAGATGAGGAAGATGAAGATCCAGGCCGACAGAAGCGCCGGCGACAGCAGCGGGGCGATCACCCGGCGCAGCACCGCCGACAGCGGCGCGCCGGAGACGGTCGCCGCCTCCTCGAGCTCGCGGTGGATCTGCAGCACGCCGGAATAGGAGTAGCGCATGCCGTACGGCATGTAGCGGATCAGATAGGCGATCATGATGGCCCACAGCGATCCGTAGATCGGGATCGGCAGACGCAGATAGATCTGCATCATCGCGACGCTCATGACGATGCCGGGAAAGATCAGCGGGATCGTCGACAGCTGGTCGATCGCCCAGGAGAACGGGCCGCGCCGCGCCGCGATCCATCCCGACAGCGCGCTCAGCAGCACCACGCCGGTCGCAGCCCCGCCGGAGACGAGCACCGTGTTGAGGGCCAGGTCGAGATAGTAGGATTCGCTCAGGACAAGCCGGTAGTTGTCGAGGTTGAGGAACGGCACCATGCGCAGCGCGATGCCGCTCATGTAGGGGAGCAGCGACAGCCAGACCAGCGCCAGGATCGGCAGCAGCAGCACGATCACGAACTCCGCCACGATGAGCGCGCCGGCCAGATACTTGTAGGCGCCGAGATCGAACAGCCGCGGGCGATACGCCTTGCCGGTGATGCTCTGGTAGCGGTCGGCGTTGCGGGCAAGCCGTCCGTAGAAGGTGAACAGGATCGCCACCAGCACCAGCAGGATCATCGCAAACGACGACGAGTGACCGAGGTCCGGCGGCATCTGCTGGGTGCTCTCGTAGACGTCGGTGGTGAGCACGTCGATCCCGCCCGGCATGCCGACCAGCAGCGGCACCTCGAAGGCCTCGATGGCGCGGATGAAGACGAACATCCCGAGCGCCAGCACCGCCGGCATGGCGAGCGGCAGCGACACCCGCCGCACCGTCTGGAAGACGCTCGCCCCGCTCATCCGGGCCGCCTCCTCCATGTCGGCGTTGGCCGCGCGGAACGTCGACGAGAGCATCAGGAAGACCAGCGGCGACCAGAGGAACCCCTCGATCAGCACCATGCCGACCATCGAGTTGGCGTTGATCAGCGGCTCCGCCGCGCCGGTGAGCTGCCGGTAGAGCGTGTTGAACGGCCCGACGTTGCCGAGCAGGAACAGCCACGCCACCACGTAGAGAATGTACGGGGTCCCCATGGAGACGATCGCCGTCACGTAGGCGAGCATCTTGCACGGCGCGTTGGTCCGCTCCACCACCCAGGCGATGACGCCGCCGACCAGGAACGATACGACGGCGCTGCCGGCCGCGAACACGACGGAGTTGAGGAACGAGGCCGCGAGGTGACGGTCCGCCAGCAGCTTCTGGAAATGGTCGAGCGTCCAGCCGGTCACCACGCCGCCCGGCCCCAGCTCGGCGATCGAGCTGCGTGCCAGCATGACGATCGGCGGCAGCACCAGCACCAGCAGGATGGCGAGCACGGCGAGCGCCAGCGGCGTCCGCGCATCCCGCCGAAGGCCGGAGAAGACCGACCGCTTCTTCGGGGGCTCAGTCCAGGAAAGGCTTGTATCGGCGCTCATGCCCGGTCCCGCCCGCTATCGGCCACATCGGCCGCCCAATCCGCGTCAGCGCCCCTGGAAGACCGGCGGACGCTTCTCGACCACGGCGCGCGTGGCCTCGCGGGCATCCTCGGTGGCCATCAGCCGGGTGCTGTACTGCTGCTCGCGCGCGTAGCCGTCGTCGACAGCCATGTACTCGACCTCGTTGATCGCCTGCTTGCCGAGACGCAGGCCGAGCGGCGCCTTGGCAGCAATCACGCCCGCCATGCGGTCCGCGGCCGCCATCAAGCCGTCCAGAGGAACGACCTCGTCGACGAGGCCGATCCGGTAGGCCTCGGCCGCATCGATCGGCTTGCCGGTGAAGAACATGCGCCGGAGCGCGCCCTGGGGAATGAGCCGGCCGAGATGGGCCGCACCCCCGCACCGGCCGACGTTGATTTCCGGCAGCCCGAAGGTGGCGTTTTCGGCGGCGATGCGAATGTCGCAGAGCGAGGCGAGCACGCAGCCGGCGCCGAGTGCGGGCCCGTTGACGGCAGCGATCACCGGCATGGCTGCGGTGCGCACGGCGGTGAAGGTGCGCCGGATGACGGCAGCCCGTTTCGGGTCCTCGTCGACGGTCGCGGCGAGGAATTCATGCAGGTCGAGACCGGCGCAGAAGGCCCGGCTGCCGGCGCCGGTGAACACGATGCAGTTCACGTCGTCCCACTCGGCCGCGCTCTCGAAGACGTCGCCGATCTCGGCGTAGATATCGAGCGTGATGGCGTTGACCGGCGGGCGGTCCAGGGTGAGGCGGGCGATCCGATCGCTTTTCTCGACGGTCAGAGCCATGGGCTGCGCTTCCCCCTGTTCCCGTGTCTTGCTTGAGCGCTGGCGCGCGGGCGTGTCCCTGTGAACGACGGGCCGCCCCTTCAGACCAGCCCAGCGCCGATTGACAAGCGGCCTTTCACCATTAGTCTAGCCTTTTGATTTTATCAAGTCGAGCGACCCCTTGGACACTCTCTCCGACACCATCCGGATGATCCGCGAAAGCGCCGGCGCGGTCGTGCCCGACGACGGCTCGCTGACGCGAATCCGGCGCGCCCGTTTCGACGGCCCGGGGTTCGAAAGGCCGGTCTACGCGACCATGGTCGAGATGGGGTGGCTCGCCCTGCGCCTGCCGGACGATGCGGGCGGGCTCGGACTTGGAATGGCGGATTACTGCGCGCTGGCCGAAACCCTCGGCGCCGGCCTGGTGCCGGAACCGCTGATCCCGGCAGCGCTCGGCTGGCGGCTCCTCGGAGGGGCCCTGCCCGACGACGTCGCGTCCGGGGAGCGGCTGCTGCTCGCGGCATGGCAGGACGCGCCCGCGAGCCTCGCCTGGCAGGCCGGCGTCACCCTGACCGATGGCCGGCTGTCGGGCTGCAAGCGCTTCGTGGTGGGCGCCGCCGGCGCCGACCTCTTTGCGGTGGCCACGGCGCAGGGCGTCTGCCTCGTCGATGCCCGGGCCGACGGCGTCCGGGTCGAGACGCGCCGGAGCCAGGACGGCGGGACCATCGGCACCCTGCATCTCGACGGCGTGCCTGCGGAGTCGGCAGCCCACCCGGACGTCGATGCCGCGCTCGACGAGGCCTGTCTCGCCAGCGCCGCCTATCTCTTCGGCCTGGCCGAGCGGGTGTTCGCGATGACCGTCGACTACCTGAAGATCCGCAAGCAGTTCGACAAGCCGATCGGCAGCTTCCAGGCGCTGCAGCACCGCGCCGTCGACCTGAAGATCCAGATCGAGCTCGCCCGCGCCTCCGTCGCGGCGGCGGCCGCCGCCATCGACGGCGGCGCCGACGCCGACGCACGGGCGGCCGCCGTCTCGGCCGCCAAGGCCCGCACCACGGATACGGCCTTCCTCGCCGCCAAGGAGGCCGTCCAGATGCACGGCGCCATCGGCTACACCGACGAGAGCGACGTCAGCCTCTACGTTCGCAAGGCGATGACGGCCGGCAACCTCTTCGGCTCCGCCGCGCTGCACCGGACCCGCTTCGCGGCGACCACCCTGCCCGCGACCAGCTGAGGACGGGAGGGACGCACCATGGACGCCTTCATCGAACCGGCCGAGCACGAGGACCTGAACCTGCTCTCCGACGAGGCCTTCCGCGCCCGGGTGCGGGCGTTCGCGGAGGAGAGCTACCCCGACATCCCGCGCTATTCCCAGCGCCGCCTGCACTTCGTCGAGAGCAAGCCCTGGTACCTCGCCCTGTCGAAGAAGGGCTGGCTGTGCCCCGCCTGGCCGCGCGCCTACGGCGGGCTCGGGCTGTCGGCGACGAAGCAGCTGATCATGATCGAGGAGTTCGAGCGTTTCGGCTGCGCGCGGGTCAACGATCTCGGCATCGCCATGCTGGGTCCGCTGCTCATCCGCTACGGCAGCGACGCGCAGAAGGCCTTCTTCCTGCCGAAGATCCTCTCCGGCGAGCACATCTGGGCGCAGGGCTACAGCGAGCCCAACGCCGGCTCCGACCTGGCCGCGGTGCGCACCGAGGCGGTGCTCGACGGCGACGACTGGGTGATCAACGGCCAGAAGACCTGGACCACGCTGGGCGGCGACGCCAACTGGATCTTCATCCTCGCCCGCACCGACAGGACGGTGAAGAAGCAGGCCGGCATCTCGTTCCTGCTGGTGCCGATGGACGCGAAGGGCGTGTCCGTTCGCCCCATCGAGAACCTCGACCGCCACGACGAGTTCAGCGAGGTCTTCTTCGACGACGTGCGCGTCCCGAAGGACCATCTGGTCGGCGAGGTGAACGGCGGCTGGACGCTCGCCAAGGCGCTGCTCGGCCACGAGCGCGTGTTCATCGGCGCGCCCCGCCTCTCCGGCAATGCCCTCACCCGCCTGCGGCTGCTGGCCGAGCGCATGGGGGTCTGGGAGGATGCCGCCTTCCGTGACCGCTACACGCGGCTCGCGCTCGACCTGCGCGACCTCACCGCGCTGTTCGAGACCTACGTCGACAAGCTCCGGCGCGGCGAGGAGATCGGCGCAGACGTGTCGGTGATGAAGATCTTCCAGAGCGAGCTCTACCAGCGGATCTCCGAGGAGATGCTGGAGATCGCCGCCGAGACGTCCGGCGACATCGACCCGCTGGACGGCGATCCGCGGCTGCATGCGGCCGGCACCTACATCATGGCGCGGCCGACGACGATCTTCGGCGGATCCAGCGAGATCATGCGCAACGTCGTCGCCAAGGCGGTGCTCGGCCTGCCGGGCTGAGCCGCCTTGCCACGCGGCGGTGGTCACCGCCGCTCGAAGACGCGCACGATCGCGTCGTGGAGCGTGGTGGCGATGTCCTCGCGGGTTTCCCGGGTCACCGCCGCGTAGTGCGGCTGCAGCACCACGTTCGCCAGCTCCAGCAAGCGGGCATCGATCGCCGGCTCGGTCTCGAAGACGTCGAGGCCGGCCGACGCGATGGTGCCGGCGGCGAGCGCGTCCAGCAGCGCCGCCTCGTCGACGACGCTGCCGCGCGAGACGTTGATCAGGATGCCGTCGGGACCCAGTGCCGCGAGCACCTCGCGGTTGACGATCCGGTAGGTGGACGGCCCGCCGCTGCAGCTCAGCACCAGCACGTCCACCCGGGAGGCGAGCGCCTTCACCGTCGGTGCGAAGGCGTAGGGCACATCCTTCGGGCCCGTGGCGGTGTAGGAGACGTCCATGCCGATCGCCGCCGCCCGCCGGGCGATCGCCGAGCCGATGCGGCCGAGCCCGACGATGCCGAGCCGGCGCGAGTAGAGCCGCCTCGACGGCGACATCCGCTCCTTGCCCCAGCGGCCGGCCCGCACGAACCGGTCGCCCTCGGCGATCCGGCGCGAGGTCGCGTACATGAGGCCGAGCGCGAAGTCGGCGGTGTCTTCGGTCACCGCGTCGGGGGTGTTGCACACCTGGATCCCGCGGCGCGCCGCCTCCTCCACGTCGATCTGCTCCAGCCCGGCGCCGTTGCAGGCGATCAGCTGCAGGTTGGGCAGCGAGGCCATCAGCGCGGCATCGGCGCCGGCGACGCTGGTGGTCACCGCGACCCGGTGGTTCCGGTCTGCCGTGCCGTCGGCGCGATCAAGCGTGAAGCTTTCCGAGAGGCGCCGCTCCAGCTCCGGCGGGATCGGCGCGACGACGAGGACCGATGGCTTGCTCATGTCGCGTCGTCCTGAATGGCGGGAGCCGCCCGCATTTCGCGGACGATCACGCGGATCGAAAGGATCAGCACGGCCACCGTGATCGCCAGCAGCACGGCGCTGATCGGCCGCTCCCAGAAGATCGAGAAGCTGCCGCGCGACATCAGCAGCGCGCGCTTGAAATGCTGCTCCATCATCGGCCCCAGGATGAAGCCGAGCAGCAGCGGCGCCGCCGGATAGGACAGGCGCTGCATCACGTAGCCGACGAAGCCGAAGACGATGACCGTGTAGACGTCGAGGATCTTGTAGCTGATCGAGTAGACGCCGATGCAGACGAAGAACAGCATCAGCGGATAGAGCACGTTGTAGGGGATCGCCAGCAGGCGCACCCAGACGCCGATCAGCGGGATGTTGAGGACCAGCAGCATGATGTTGCCGATCCAGAAGCTGGCGATCAGCCCCCAGAACATCTCCGGCTGCTCGATGATGAAGCGCGGGCCCGGCACGATGCCGTGGATCATCATGGCGCCGAGCAGGAAGGCCATCAGCGCGTCGCCGGGAATGCCGAGGCTGAGCGTCGGGATGAAGGCGGCCTGCACGGCGGCGTTGTTGGCGGCCTCCGGCGCGGCGATGCCCTCGATGGCGCCCTTGCCGAAGCGCGAGGGATCCTTGGCGACGCGCTTCTCCACCGCATAGGACATGAACGTCGCGATCGTCGCGCCGGAACCCGGCAACGCGCCGATGACCGCGCCGATCGAGGTGCCGCGCAGGGTCGGCATGACGATGGCCTTCATGTCCTGGCGCGTCGGGATCATGGAGCGCAGGCTGACACTCTTCGGGTCGAAATGCTGGGCGGGGCGGCCGTTCACGCTGCCGAGGATCTCGGCCACGCCGAACAGCCCCATGGCGACGGCGACCAGGCTCAGCCCGTCGGCCAACTCCAGGCTGCCGAAGGTGAAGCGGTAGGTGCCGGTGTTGATGTCGGTGCCGATCATGCCGAGGCCGAGCCCGACCACCACCATCGCCAGCCCCTTGAGCGGCGAGCCGCGCGAGATCGTCGACGCCACGATCAGCCCCAGCAGCATGATCATGAAGTACTCGGCGGAGGAAAAGCGCAGCGCGAACTGCGCGATCACCGGGGTGAACAGCATCATCCCGATGATCGCCAGCGAGCCGCCGACGAACGAGGTGATGGTGGTGACGAACAGCGCGACGCCCGCCCGGCCCTGCTTGGTCATCGGGTAGCCGTCGAGGCAGGTGACCGCAGCGGTCACCGTGCCCGGCACGTTGAGCAGGATCGACGCCGTCGAGCTGCCGTACTGGGCGCCGTAGAAGATGCCGGCGAGCATGATCAGCGCCACCGTCGGGTCGAGGTAGAAGGTCATCGGCAGGCACAGCGCCACCGCCGCGATGGCGCCAACGCCCGGCAGCACGCCGACGAAGGTGCCGATGGTCACCCCGACGAAGCAGAAGAACAGCGCGTCCAGCGACACCGCCCGTTCGAAACCGAGAACGACGTTGGAGAAGAAATCCACGGGGTCACCACCAGAACGGGTCGATGGTCAGCCGGAGGCCGACGATGAAGACGAGATAGCCGATGATCGCGGCGCCGAGCGCCGTCAGCAGTGCCCGGCGCGGCCGCATGCCGACCTCGGCGAAAGCGCTGACGAACACGAGAACGAGGGTTGCCGGAACCAGCCCCACCGGCACGACGAGGCCCGCGAAGGCGACGAGGCCGAGGCCGATCATGACGAGCGGCCGCATGGGAAAGGAAATCGGGCGGGTGCCGGCGCGCAGCGCCTCCGGCGCCAGCAGGACCGCGAACGCCATCAGGAGAACGCCGAGCGCCGCCGGGAAGAAGCCGGGGCCCATGCGGTTGATGGCCCCGACCCCGTACTGCAGGCCTTCCAGCGCCATGTAGGCCCCGAGCGCGAACATGGCGACGACGAAGACCGTCTCCAGCACATTGGTCCGGACGCTCGCATCGACGTCACCGACCTTCACGCCGAAGCCTCCGTGTGCAGCCGTGCCTTCAGCGCGGGACCCAGTCCGCCGGCACGCCAGACATCGAGCATGCGCGGCGCCCAGGGCCGGAAGGCAAGCGTCTCGCCGGTGCCGACGTTCCTGACCGTGCCCGCGGTCAGGTCGGCCTCCACTCGGTCGCCGGTCGCAGCAAGGCCGCTCACGCCCGGGCAGGTGATCAGCGGCAGGCCGACGTTCAGCGCCTTGCGGATAAGGGCGGAGTCGGTGCTTTCCACCAGCACGGCGGCGATGCCGGATTCGCGCATGGCCACGCAGGCGTGCGGATGGCTGTGATGGCCGAAGTTGCGGCCCGCGACGATCACGTCGCCGGGGCGCACGAGGGCGGGGAAGTCCGGCATCAGCGTCGTGAAGCACATGGCCTTCAGCGCCGGGATGTCGAACGTGCCGAGGTCCGGGACCTGCGAATACTGGATGATCCCGTCGTCGGCGCTGATGTTGTCGCCGAACGTCCAGACGCGTCCCTCGATCCGGCTCATGCCGCCATCTCCGCCAGCATCGGCCGTGGATCGGCAATGCGCCCGGCGAGCGCCGAGGCGGTCACCACGTAGGCGCTGGAGAGGTAGGAGGACGACTCCCGGCTGCCGTTGCGACCGCGATAGTTCATCTGGTGCGTCGAGATCTGGACCTCGCCGGGGTTGAGGAAGCCCTCGTAGCCCCAGCAGGTGGTGCAGCCGGGCGCCAGCACCGTTGCCCCCGCTTCCGCGAAGATCTCCAGCAGCCCTTCGCGCGCCGCCGCCGCATAGATCTCCCGGCTGCCGGGGGTGATGTAGAAGGTCACGTGGGATGCGATCTTGTGGCCGCGCAGCAGCGACGCCGCGGCCCGCAGGTCGTCGAGACGGCCGCTGGCGCAGGAGCCGATCGCCGCCTGGTCGACCTTCACGCCGGCGGCGTCCTCCACCGGCACGGCGTTGTGCAGCTCCGGCGGTAGGGTGACCATCGGCGACAGCGCGCTGAGATCGTAATGCGCCTCGAAGGCGTATTCGGCGCCCGCGTCGCTCTCGAAGACCTCGAACGGCTGTCCGTTGGCCCGGCCCCGGGCGTACTCCAGGGCGAGCGCATCGACGGGCATCAGCGCCGTGTCGGCGCCCGCATGGTACGAGCAGGCGAGGATCGACTGGCGCTCGTCGAGGGAGAGGCTGGTGGCGCCGTCGCCCGTGTATTCGATGCACGACTGGGTCAGCGTGTCGGTTTCGGCGAAGTCGCGGATGATCGTCTGGGCGAGATCGCGGGCGAGCACCCCGTCGCGGAGCCGCCCGGTCAGCGTGAACCGCACCGAACGCGGCACCATCATCCAGTTCGTCTCGAAGATCTGGGTGACCACCACCTCCGAAGACATCGGGATGTTGAGGGCGCCCACCACGCCGATCGAGGCGATGTTCGGCTCGTCGGAGAACACGAGCGTGCCGGGCCGCGCGAACCCGTTCTCGATGAGCACCTGATGGCGCAGCCCGCTGCCCGGCCCGAAGAAGTGCGCGCCGTGCGCCTCGGCGAAGTCGCGCATTTCGCGGTGCGTCTTGTAGTAGGCCGTTCCCATCCCGGCCGACGTGGTGTGGTCCACCACCATCACGACCTTGTCGGGTCGGGCCAGGCTGGTGGCGCCGGACCTGTCGATCACCGCCTTGCGGGCGGGCCAGGCGATCTCCTGGCAGACGGTGCAGTCGGGGGTGACGTCGACGTACTCGCCCGGCTCGACGCTGTCGCGGCCGGCGGCGCGCGCGACGATCTTCTGCGCGATCGTCTGCTTCATGGCGGACTGTCCTGCAAAGGGAGGGTGGCGCGGCGCCACAGGTGAGCGCCGCGCACGGACACTCAGTTCGACTTGAGGCCGGCCTTGTCGATCAGGCCCAGCATGCGCTCGGAGTCCTTGGCGAGATAGGCCGCGAACTCGTCGGACGGCATGTAGAAGACCTCCGCGCCCCGGCTCGTCAGCTTCTCGGCCACGTCGGGCGCGGTGACGGCTTCCTTGATGGCCGCGTCGAGCTTGGCGACCACGTCCTTCGGTGTGCCCTTGGGAGCGGAGATGCCGTACCAGGTGCTCATCTCGAAGCCCTGGAAGCCCTGCTCCTCCATCGTCGGCACGTCGGGCAGCTTGGCGCTGCGCTTGCCGGAGGCGACGCCCAGCGGAATCAGCTCACCATCCTCGATGTAGGGCATCAGCGGCGGCGCGTTCAGGAACGCCATGTCGACGTTGCCGGCCAGCACGTCGACGACGGCGGGCGCCGCACCGCCGTAGGGAATGTGCGTCAGCGTCGCGTCGCTGGACTGCTGGAAGAAGACGGCCGCCAGATGCGGCAGGCTGCCGACGCCGACCGAGGCGAAGCTCACGACGCCCTCGCCGCTCTTCGCCTTGGTGACGAGATCGTCGAGGGTCTTTGTGTCGGACTTGGAGGAGACGACGAGAACGTTGGGGACGATCGCCACCATGGCGACGGGCTCGAAGTCCTCGATACCCTTGTAGTTCACCTTCTGAATCGCCGGGGTCACGACATGGGTCGGCGAGCCGGCGATCAGCAGCGTGTAGCCGTCCGGGTCAGCCTGGGCGACGGTGCTGGCGGCGATCGCCGTGGCGGCGCCCGGGCGGTTCTCCACCACCACCGGCTGGCCGAGGATCTGCGACACCTTCTCGCCCACGGTGCGCGCGATCAGATCCGCCGGACCGCCGGCGGAGTACGGGTTCACGATGGTGATCGGATGGTCCGGGAAGGCCTGGGCGTGTGCGGCCCCCACGGAGCCGGCAAGGGCCAGCCCGACGGCCACGGCTGCAAAACGTCTCATGGTGTTTCCTCCTTCGACGGAGCCGGTCGGCTTCCGCCATTCGCCGGTACGTCGTTCGACCGTCGGGGATGTTCGGGTCCCTTCTTTCCGGCCATTTCCGCTTATAGGCTAGACTAATAACCTTTGCAAACCGCCTCGTGCGTTCGGGCGCCTATTTCGCGTCCGCCGTCTCTGCCAGAAACGCCGTCAGCGCGCGGTTGAAGGCGGCGGCGTTCTCGACGTTCGGGATGTGCCCGGCATCCGGGATCTCCACGAACCGCGACCCCGCGATCCGCTCCGAAAGCTTCCGCATCCCGGCCGGCATCCCCCCATCATTGGCGCCGGCGATCAACAGCGTCGGCACCGCGATCGTCTCCAGCACATGGGCGAACTGATAGTTCTGCAGCGCGCGGGCGCAGGCTGCGAAGCCCGCCGCCTGCATCGCCGCGATGCCGCGCCGGACGCGGTCCGCGCCGCCCTTCTCGGCGAAGGCCGGGGCGAACCAGCGCGCCTCGGTGGCGTCGGCCACGGCTTCCATGCCCTCGGTCTCGGCGTGGACGATCCGCTCTTCCCAGGTCGCCGCGCCCGTCGCGGCCGTCGCCGCCTGGCCGTCGCAGAGGACGAGGCGCCGGATGCGCTCCGGCTGGCTGGCATAGACGCTGAGCGTCGTCGGCACACCCATCGACAGCCCGACGAAGGTGCAGCGATCGACGCCGAAATGGTCCATCAGCGCGCGCGCGTCGCCGCCGAGCTGGTCGAAGGTGCACGGCGCCGGCGGCACGTCGGTGCCGCCATGGCCGCGCTGGTCGTAGCGCAGGATCCGGTACCGGTCCTGCAGCGCCTCGACCTGGCTGTCCCAGATCGAGAAATCGGTGACGATCGAATTGGAGAAGACGATCCACTCCCCGGCGTCACCGTCCACTCTGCAATGAAACGTCAGGCCATCGTGGCGCACTGCGTCCGTAAGCGACATGATTTCTCCCGCAAGGCCCCGACCACCGGAGGGGTCGGCCGGACAAAAGGTCGTTCAACCGAACTTTAGAGTTTTGACGTCCCGTTTTCCAGTGCCGCCGTGACCCGCCCCGCCGGCAGGGACCGGCCACCGCCCGAGCCGTCCAGCCCGGCAGAGCGCGCCGCCGGTTCTCCGGCCTGCTGCGCGGCTCAGGCGGACAGCCAGTCCGCCTGCCAGGGCGCCTGCCGCACCTGTCCGAAGCCGGGGGTATCATCCAGCACCAGACACCCGCCCTCGATGCGGGGCGGCGCGTGCGTGGCATCTGAGAAATGCGCGAACTCGGCGACCTCAGCAAAGCCATCGGCGTTGGCGAGGGCGGCGGCGACCTGCGCGCCGGCAAGCGAGATCAGTGGCCCGCCGAAAGCCGTGCCCATCCGCACCGCAACCCCGTGGGCGCGCGCCAGCTCCGCCATCGCCAGCGTCGGTAGGATCCCGCCCGAGCGCGCGAACTTCAGGCAGATGCCGTGGGCGGCCCGACGCTCCAGCACGTCCACAAGATCCGGCAGCTCGAACAGCTTCTCGTCCGCCTCCACCACCGGCAGTCGCACCGCAGCCACCAGCCGGGCCATCATGTCCCGATCGGTTGCCGGCACCGGCTGCTCGACCCGCGCGACGCCGAGCTCGGCCGCCGCCTCACAGAACCGGATGGCCCCGTCGAGCGCGTAGGCCTGGTTGGGATCGACGTAGATCTCGACGGCCGCGCCAACCGCCGCACGCACGGCCGACACCCGGGCGACGTCCTCGTCGAGCGTTCCGGTCGCCTTCAGCTTGACCGCCCGGTAGCCGTCGTCGACCAGCGCGCGGGCCGCATCCGCCATCGCCTCGGGCGCCTTGATCGGCACGATGCGGACCACGGGAACGCGGTCGCGAAACCGGCCTCCCAGCAGCACGGAAACGGACAGGCCATGGATGCGGGCGGCGAGATCGACGAGTGCCATGTCCACCGCCGCGAGCGCCGGACCGGAAAGGCCGCTCTGGCGCGCGGCCTGGGTGGCGGTCACGCGGTAGGCCGTGGCGTCGCCGCCGAGACAGAGCGATGCGATCCGGCCGCAAGCCGCAGCCAGCCCGTCGCGATCGAGGCCGAGATGACCGAGGACAGGCGAATAGCCTTCTCCCACCGTGCCGTCCTCCGCCTGGAGGGCGACGAACACCCCCTCGAGGCGGGGAACGTGGGTGGTGCCGTAGCGCCAGTCCGGATCGAGGTTGTCGAACGCCGATGGTTCGACAGACCAGGCGGTGATCCTCATTCCGGCCCCGCCTGCCCGGCCAGGCGCGGCGCGGCCTTGAACCCGTAGCCGTATGCGAACACCGCCAGCGCGATCGCGAGGCCGATCACGTCGCTGCGGCCCTCCGGGATCAGCATTAGCGCTCCGGCGATGCCGACGGCAATGCGCAGCACCCGGCTTAAGCTGCCGAAATAGTGCAGGTATCCCTCGAAGGCGCAGGAGATCAGCCAGATCGCCGCGGTGGCCGTGGCGACCGCCAGCACGACCTCCACCGGCTCGCCGCGCAGGATCAGCGCCGGGTTCAGGACGAAGGCGAACGGCAGCACGAAGAGGACGCTGCCCAGCCGCATCGCCTTGATGCCGGTCTCCAGGCTGTTGGAGCCGGCGATGACCGCGGCCGTCACCGCGGCGAGCGCCACCGGCGGGGTGATGTAGGAGAGCATCCCCCAGTAGAGGATGAACAGGTGGCTGCCGATCTCGTCGAGCCCCTGCCCGGTCAGCGCCGGGCCGAGGATGATCGCCAGGAAGATGTAGCAGGCCGACGCCGTCATCCCCATGCCCAGGATGAAGCTGGTGATCGCCCCGAAGATCAGCAGCAGGGCGGTGTTTCCGCCCGCGTGGAAGATCAGCTCGCGGGAGACCGACGAGCCGACGCCGGTGATCGAGAGTGCGCCGACGATCAGCCCGATGCCGGCGAGGATGCCGAACAGGTAGGCGGCGCTGCGCCCGCTCTCGAAGACGATCCGCTCGACGATGGACAGCACCTGGCGCGGCTCCTTGGCGATCGCCACCAGCGCCATCAGCCCGGCCGAAATGAACGGCGCGGTGCGCTCCATGTGGAAGAACAGGATCAGCACCACCAGCAGGATGAGCCCGCCCAGGTGCGGCCAGCCGTCCCGGAGCGTCGGCCAGAGCGAGGGCAGCTGGTCCTTCGGCAGCCCGGCGAGACCTTTCTTGGCGGCATAGGCGTCCACCTGCAGGAGCAGCGCCGCGTAGAACAGAACGGCCGGGACCAGCGCCGCCGAGACGACCGTGGCGTAGGGGATGTTCAGGAACGACGCCATGATGAAGCCGGCCGCGCCCATCACCGGCGGCATGATCGTCCCCCCGGTCGAGGCGCAGCTTTCGATCGCAGCGGCATAGGACGCCGGATAGCCGCAGCGGCGCATGGTCGGGATCGTGAACGATCCCGTCGAGATGACGTTCGAGATCACGCTGCCCGACAGGCTGCCGAACAGCGCCGAGGAGATGATCGACACCTTCGCCGGGCCGCCGCGCGCGCCGCCGAGCAGCGCGCTGGCGAAATCCATGAAGAAGCGTCCGCCGCCGGTCGCCATCAGCGTCGCGCCGAACACCAGGTAGCCGATGAGCAGGTCGCTGACGACGCCGATCGGAATGCCGACGATGGAGCCCACGCCCATCACGTGGGCGCGGACCGCCTCCAGCACCGAATACTGGGTGCCCCAGAGGATGCCGGGCATGTGGTCGGCAAAGATCGGGAAGACGCCGAAGAAGGTGCACAGGATGAACAGCGTCAGCCCGCTGGTGCGCCGCAGGGCCTCCAGCACGAGGATGAACAGCGCGCAGGCCATGGCGGTCGGCAGCGGCGGCGCGATGAAGTCCCAGCCCCGGCTGATGATCGATTCCGCCTGGCTGGCGAAATAGAGCCCGCAGACGAGAACCGCGATCGCCAGCACCACGTCGTAGGCGGGCATCCGGTTCGCATCCGCCTCGCGCGCCGGAAACAGCAGGAACACGATGCACAGGAACGCCCCGATCAGGGCGTAGTAGTATCCCGTCGAGATCAGCTGGAAGCCGAAGAGCCGCAGCAGGAAGACCTGGTTCACCACCAGCACCAGCGAGGCGAGCGTCAGCAGCACGACCGCTGCCCGGGCGATGCGGCCGCGGTTGGCGGTGGATACGGGTTCCGTTTCGGCAGCGCCGGTCATGACACGCGTTCCGCGACAGGGGTGAACCCCCGCGGGCCGGCTTCGGGGCGGGCGCGCGGGGGCGGGACGGCAGGAGCACGGGCGGACGGCACGCGAGGGCGTGGACGGCCGCCCGGTCGGAGGGTCAGCCGAGGTTCGCTTTCCGGTAGTCCTCCCAGAAGGCCGGCCACTTGGCATCGGGGACGTTCTTCTCGTCGGCCTCTTCGGTAGCCGCCGTCCACGCCTCCTGGACCTTCTCCAGGCGGGCGAGGCGCTTGGCGTTCCAGGCCTCGTCCTTGTCGGTCCAGATGCCGATTTCCTCATAGTAGCGCCGGGCGCCCTCGTGGACCGGCGCGTCGAAGGGCGGGTGACCCGCCTGGTTGACGTCGTATCCCGCCATCACCGGCGCGGACTTCTTGTAGAGGTCGTAGGCCGAGGCGATCGCCTTCGTCAGCTCGTAGACCTCGTCGGCGCTGCGGTCGGCGTAGACCGACAGGATCGGGTAGCGGTAGGCGACCATCGGCACCGGATTTTCCGGCGAGGCGCCGGGCCCGTTGGTCATGGTCGACGGCGCGAACAGCGGGGCGACCGCGTTCATCCGGTCCCAGCCCTCGGCGTCGTCGGCCGGCACCGGCGGCCAGTAGATGCCGCGCGGGCTCGCCTCCAGCTCGCGCAGCAGGCTCGCGCCCACCACCGCACCGGCGGCATCCACGTTGCCGTCGATCACCGCCTGGATGCCGGCGCTGTAGCCGGGCACCTCGATCGCGTCGACGTCGTCCCAGGTCAGGCCGGCGAAGGCGAGCTCGCCCTCGATCTTGAAGTTGGTGGAGGGGTGCGCCTGGATCCTGGCGACGCGGCGGCCCTTCAGGTCGGCGATGGTCTTGATGCCGGCGTCCTTGGCGGTGACGATGCCGAACAGCGCCTCACGCCCCATCAGCGCGCGCAGGTCCTGCGGGCCCCATTCGCGCGTCGAGAAGTCGTACATCGCCTCGGTCGCAAAGAAGCACTCGTTGGCGAGGAAGCCCATGTTCACGCGGCCCTGCTTGAGCTGCATCATCCGGCCGATCGAGGTTCCCGACGGCACGATGCGGATGCGGGTGCCGAACTTCTCGATCAGCGCGTTGGCGATGGCCGTCGCCTCGATGTAGCCGCTCGAGCCGACGTCGGCGGCCGTCCACTGCATGGTTTTCGGCACATCTGCAAAGGCCCGGAACGGGGCGATCGAGGTGCCCGCGAGCGCTGCGGACGCCCCGAGGAACGTTCTGCGATCAAGCTTCATTGTGTCTCCTCCCGACGGATTTTCTGGGCCCGGCCGATTCTGGGGGTGGGCCGGGGTCACCGCAGTTCGCCGGGCGGAGCGAGCCGTCCGGCGCAAACTCACACGTGCGCGCCCACGGGCAGCGGCAGGCGGCGGACGACGGCGAGGTATTCCTCGGCGATCCGCCGCACGACCTCCGCCGCCGGTGCGATCTCGTCGACCAGCCCGGCCGACTGGCCCGCCTCGACCTTGCCGGTGGCGACGTCGCCATCGAGGGCGGCCATCTTCAGCGAACTTTGCTGGAAGCGGTCCTTGCGGGCGGCGACGTCCGCGCCGGAGAGCTCCAGGGCCTGCATGGCGTCGGTGAACTCGTTGGCGAGCGCCCGGATCATGCCGACGTCGCGGCCGACGGTGCGGGTCGCCGACGGGCCGGCTTCGACGATCATCCGCTTGTAGGCGTCGCTGACCGTCGCCTCCGGCGTGGCGATGAAGCGGGTGCCGAAGTTGGCGGCGCCTGCCCCAAGCGACAGCGCGGCGGCAAGCCCGGCGCCATCGGCGAACCCGCCGGAGGCGATCACCGGCACGTCGCCGACGGCCTTCACCACGGCGCGCACCAACACCAGGGTCGACACGAGATCCGGCGGTGGATGCCCGCCCGCCTCGCCGCCGACGACCACCAGGGCGTCGACCCCGGCGTCCGCCGCCTTGACGGCGTGCTCGACGCTGGCGACCACGTGGATGCACACCGTGCCGAGCGACTTGAAGCGATCGAGATATTTCTTCGGGCCACCCTGGGAGGCCACCAGCACCGGCACCCGCGCCTCGGCGAGGAGGTCGAGCACCCGCTCCGCGCCCTGTCGATAGAGCGGCATGTTCACGGCGAACGGGCGGTCGGTCCCGGCGCGGACGTCGTCGATCGCCCGGACGAGGGCGTCCTCGTACATGGGCCCGGCGGCGATCACGCCGAGGCCGCCGGCCTTGGAGACGGCCAGCGGCAGGGCCGCGCAGGACGAAGCCCAGGACATGCCGGCCTGGACGATGGGCAGGTCGATCCCGAGGCGGCGCGTCAGGGCCGTTTCGATCCTCATGACGCCACCGCCTGCTCTGCCTGAAGCAGGCCTGCGGCGTGCTGCGCCAGCTTCGACTTCTGAACCTTGGAGCTCGCCGTCATGCCGATCGCCTCGAAATCCGGCACCACCCAGATCCGGCGGGGCACCTTGAAGCCGGCCATCTCGCCGCGCGCCCAGGCGATCATCTCGCCTTCGTCGATCTCGCAGCCCTCGTTGGCGACCAGGAAGGCCACCGGCACCTCGATCAGCCGCGGGTCGGCGACGCCTACCACCTGGGCGAGGCGCACCTTCGGGTGCTTGTGCAGGATATCCTCGACCTCCGCCGGCGAGACGTTCTCGCCGCCGACGCGGATGATGTCCTTGACCCGTCCGAGGAACTCCAACCGCCCGTCGGCGCCGATGCGGCCGAGATCGCCGGTCGCGAGCCAGCCGTCGGCGCCAAGCGCCGCCGCCGTCTCGTCGGGCTTGTCGAAATAGCCGCGCATGACGCTCCAGCCGCGCACCCGGATCTCGCCCCGCATGTTCGCCGGCAGGGTCTCGCCCGTCTCCGGGTCGCGGATCTCGACCTCCAGGCCGGGCTGCGGGCGCATCCGGCCCGACGCGCGTATCTCCTCGCTCTCCCACCAGCACGACTGGGCGATGTTGGGCGACGCCTCCGACAGGCCGTACCCAACCACCGCCTCGCTCGCCCCCAGCTCGGAGATCACCCGGCGGACGATCTCGGCCGAGGCCGCCACCCAGGCGCCGCGCAGCCCCAGCCTGCGCTGCCGGCGGTCCGGATGGTTGAGCAGCATCAGCGCCATGGTGTCGTTGCCGGAGAAGTGCGTGCAGCGCTCCTCCTCCATGAGCCTCAGCGCCTCGGCCGGCTCGAACCGCTCCATCGAGACGAGGGTGACGCCGTGCTGGAGCGCCGAGAGCACCGACAGCGTGGACCCGGCGACGTGGAAGAACGGCCGGGCGCTGTGGAAGCGGTCGGCGAGCCGGAAGCCCATACGGCCGCCGGAGATGAACGCGTTCCCCAGCATGTTGCGGTGGGTGAGCATCACGCCCTTGGGGAAGGAGGTGGTGCCCGAGGTGTACTGGATCAGGAGCATATCGTCGGGGGTCACGGGAGCCTGCGGCTCCTCGCCTCGCAGCGCGCGAAAGGCCTCGAAGCCCAGCGCGGCGGCCGGAACGTCGTCGCCGATGACGACGATGTTCCGAAGATCGGGGAGACTGGTCCCCGGCAACGCGCTGTCGACCGCCGGCTCGATCTCGCGCAGCATGTCGACGAAGTCGATCTTCAGGAAGCGGTCCGCCAGGATGAGCGTGGAAACCCGCGACTGCTTCAGCGCGTAGGCCATCTCCGGCGTCCGGAAGCGGGTGTTGACCGGCACGGTGACGGCCCCGACCGAGCCGAGGGCCAGGAAGATCGAGACCCAGCGGCAGCTGTTGCCGAGGCACAGGCCGACATGGTCGCCCTTGCGGATGCCGAGCCCGACGACGGCCGTGCGCAGCCGCACCACCTCGTCGGCGAGGTCGCGGTAGGTCATCCGGCCGTCCGGCGCGACGATTGCCTCGACGTCCGGCACGATCGCGGCGGCGCGGGCCAGCGCGGCGGCAACGGTGGTGGGACAGGCGCGGTCGATGTCCATCGCCCTACTCCCCGGCCGCCTTCGTGCCGATGCGGTCGGCGAAGTCGGCCACGCCGCTCCGCCAGTCGCTCTCGGCGAGGTTGCGCTCGATGGCCTTGAGCTCGATCCGGATGCCGCTCTCCAGGTCGGTTTCCGATCCGAGATCCACGCACTCCTTGGTCAGCGCCATCGCGAGCGGCGGCGCGGCCGCAATCTGCGCCGCGATTTCTTCGGCCGTCGCGTCCAGCGCGTCCGGCTCGACCACCCGCGCCACCAGGCCGAGCCCGTACGCCTCGTCGACGCCCATGGTGCGCCCGGTGAACAGGAGTTCCTTGGCACGGCTTCGGCCGATCACCCGCTGCAGGCGCTGGGTCGCGCCGACGGTGCCCCACTGCGGTTCGGGAAACCGGAACGTCGCGGCGGTCGAGGCCACGACGAAATCGCAGCTCATGGCGATCTCCCCGCCCGATCCGACGACGGGGCCCTGCACCACGGCCACCACCGGCTTGGCGCAGCGCCCGATCGTCGCGTAGGCGTGGAAGGACGCCTGCCGCCGGCTCAGCACCCAGGCCTCGTCGCGGCCGGTGCGCTCCTTCAGGTCGGCGCCGGCGCAGAACACCGGTCCGTCCGCCCGCATCAGCACGACGCGCACGTCGGGATCGGCGGACAGCGCCTCGAAGGCTTCGGTCAGGCCGTGGCACATGGCGAGGTTGAGCGCGTTGCGCGCCTCGGCACGGGCGAGGACGACGCTTGCGACGGCGCCGTCGCGCTCGACGCGAACGAAGGTGCTGTCGGCCATCAGATCGCTCCCGCTTGCCGGAGTTCGGCAATCTCGCCGGCGTCGAGGCCGAGCTCTTCGCTGAGGATCGCGTCGGTGTCGGCGCCGAGGCCGGGCGGCGTCCCGATCTCGGGATCGTCGAACCCCTCGAAGCGCAGCGGCGTGCGCAGCGCCCGCACGCTGCCCTCCACCGGATGGTCGAAACTGCCCACCACGCCGCGCGCCTGGATGTGCGGGTCCTCGATGCTGTCCGACACCGAGTTCACCTCGCCGGCCGGCACGCCCGCCGCGCGCAGCGCCTCGGCGAGCGGGGCCCTGTCCTGGGCGGCCACGGCGGAGCGCATGGCGGCCATCACCCGCTCGCGCTGGGCGACGCGTTCGGCGTTGTCGTCGAGCGCCCGGTCGGTCGCGAGGTCGTCGAGACCGAGCACCTTGCAGATGCGCGCCCAGTGCTGGTCGCTGCCGGAAATGTGCAGCCAGCCGCCGTCGCGGCACTGGAACGCCGCGCTCGGCACCCGCCCGGGATGCTCGGTGCCGGTGCGGTGCGGCGTCTCGCCGAGCGCGAAGTAGCGCGCGGCGGCGATGGTGAGCAGGCTCACCTGCACATCCATCATGGCGACGTCGACGTGGGCGCCCTTGCCGGTGTTCGCCCGGCCGAGCAGCCCGGTCATCGCGGCCATCGCGATCCACAGCCCCGAGGTCAGGTCGGCGAAGGGGACCCCGACCTTGGCCGGCGGCCCGTCGGGATGGCCGGTCAGGTCCATCACGCCGGAGAGCGCCTGGAAGATGGTGTCGTAGCCGTTGCGGTCCCGGTACGGGCCGGACTGGCCGAAGCCGGTGTTCGAGACGTAGACGAGCCGCGGATTGTCGGCCGACAGCGCCGCGTAGCCGAGCCCCATCCGGTCCATCGCGCCCGGCAGGAAATTTTCCACCAGCACGTCGGCCCTGCCGGCCAGCCTCCGCGCGATGTCGCGGCCCCGGGCGTTCTTCAGGTCGAGGGTGATCGACCGCTTGGCGCGGTTGAAGGCGAAGTAGTAGCCGCTCTCGCCGCCCGGAAACTTCGGCTCGTAGGAGCGGCTCTCGTCGCCCGAGCCCGGCCGCTCGACCTTGATCACCTCGGCGCCGAGCTCGGCGAGGATCTGGGTCGCCATCGGCCCGGCGAGGACGCGGGAGAAGTCGAGGATGCGGGTGCCCGCCAGCGGCTTCATTCCGGCGCCTCCCGGAAGCCGCGCATGATCGCGTTGACGTCGCGGCCCGCCGCCATCGCCGCGTCGGTGGGCAGGTCCGACACGCGGTAGAAGAGCTGCTTCACCGCCGCCATGGCCAGCGGGCTCGCCTTCGCCCAGGCCTCGGCGATCTCCAGCGCGGCGGCCAGCGGATCGGCGGCGACGCGGTTGGCGAGGCCCAGGGCGACCGCCTCCTGCGCGCCGATCAGCCGGCCGAGGCTCACCATCTCGAACGCCGCCTTGCGGCCGAGGCTGCGCTGCAGGCCCGTCATCACCAGCGCCGGCACGATGGAGTGCTTGAGCTCCGGGTAGCCGAACTTCAGCGTCTCGCCCGCCACCATCATGTCGCAGCCGATGGCAAGGCCGGCGCCGCCGCCAACCGCCGCCCCCTGCGCGGCGGACACCACCGGCTTGCCGAGCCCCTGCATCATCGACTGCAGGCGGCAGGTGAGGTCGGCGCGCTTCAGCACCAGGTGCTGGTTGGCGGGCGTCAGGTCCTTGAACTCGGCGAGGTCGGCGCCGGCGCAGAAGCCCCGGCCCGCCCCGGCCAGCACGATCGCCCGCACGCTTTCGTCCGCGTCGGCCGCATGAAACGCGTCGACCAGCGCCTGGGTCAGCGCGGTGTTCAGCGCGTTCAGCTTGTCCGGCCGGTTGAGCGTCAGGATGCGGACGGCGCCGCGGTCCTCGACCAGGACGAGTTCGTCGGCGTGGGCGTCAGACATTCACCACCTTTTCCTGCGGAGCGGCTTCCAGGCCGGCCCGTGCCACCATGCTGTAGAGCCGGCGTCCGAGCAGCGCTTCGCAGCGCTCCGAAAGCCGCATCATCCGGTCGAGGTCGATGCCGGTCGGCACCCCCTCGGCCTCCAGGAGCGCGACCAGGTCTTCCGTCGCGACGTTGCCGGTGATGCCGGTGCCGTACTCGATCTCCGCCGGGTGCCCGCCGACGCCGCCGATGGCGCTGTCGAGATGGGTTGCGCCCGCCTCCAGCGCCGCCATGCAGTTGAGGAGCGCCGTGCCGCGGGTGTTGTGGAAATGACCGACGAAGATCATGTCGGGAAACTCGGAGACGAGGCGGTCGAAGAGCCGCCGGGTCGTCCTCGGCGTGCCCGTCCCGATGGTGTCGCCGACGGTGATCAGCCGGACGCCCAGCGCCCGGAAGCGGGCGGCGTCCTCGGCCACCCGGCCGGGATCGACCGGCCCCTCGAACGGGCAGCCGAGCGCCACCGAGATGACGCCGACCAGCCGGAACCGGTCGCCGGCGGCGGCGACCATCGCCGCGACGCGGCGCCACTGTTCGTCGCGGCTGGCGCGCAGGTTGCGCTGGGTGTGGGATTCGGTGGCCGAGACCAGCAGGCTGACCTCGTTGGCCCCGCGCCCGGCGTCGAAGTCGGCGGCGGCGCGCCCCACGGCCCGCTCGTTCGGGCAGGTCGCCTTGTACCAGACGCCTTGCCTGCGGGTGAGCCGGGCCAGCACCTCGCTCGCGTCGCGGAAGGCGGGGACGCGCTCGGGGTGGCTGTAGCTGGTGGCCTCGACGCGCGGAAAGCCCGCCTCGGCGAAGCCCTCGATCAGCGCGACCTTCTCCGCCGTCGGCACGAACACGGTCTCGTGCTGCAGGCCATCGCGGGCGAAGCATTCGCACAGGATCACGTCCGGGCCCATGTCCTCTCCCCTGGTCCGTCCTGGCTCGGCGCCGCACGCGGGCCGGCGCTCGTTGGTTGCAGCTATGCAGATCTTAGTTCACATAGTCAACGATGTCGTATCGATCGTGACAAATTCGCGCAGCCGCGACGGCGCTTTGCCCGCGGCGGGGGCACCCCGTGGGGCCGGTCGGTCAAGGAGGTCGGGACATCGCCGAGGCGAGCGCACAGGAAGCAGGAATGCGCGCGAGCATGACGGCATCGCTCGGTTCCGTGCCGGAGCCAGGAAAGCGGCTGCCGGCCGGGCGCTCAGAGCATCTCGGTTTCGAACAGGGTTCGCGGTTCGGGGGTCTGGTCGTCGTCCGTCCATCCCTTGAGCTCGGACAGGAACTCCAGCGACCCCAGCGTGACCTTCTCCATCAGCGCCATCAGTTGCTCGCGCTCCGCCTGATCCAGATAGGCGAGCATCCTGCGGTTGCGCTCGTGAGAGACGGCGAGGACTTCCGAGGCGACCCGCTTGCCGTCTTCGGTCAGCGTCAGAAGCGACGAGCGCTTGTCCTTCGGATTGTCCTTGCGGGTGATCAGCCCTCGCCCCTCCAGCGCGGTCGCCGTGCGGCTCATCTGGCTCTTCTGGACGCCGGCACGCTGGGCGAGCACCTGCAGCGGCGCGGCGCCCAGGAAATCCAGCACGGCGATCGCCCGCCAGTCGTGCATGGTGAGGCCGAACTGGGGCTTGATCGCCAGAAGGGCGATGCGTGTCGACACACCCGCGAGCCGCTGGAGATTGTAGGAGAAGAGATCGCGGATATCCCCGTCGACACCGCCGATTCCGTCCTTCGGGCGCGAATCGTCCATGCTGTGAAGCCCCTCGTTTCAGCTCGAATCCGTCATCCTACCCCCAAGTGGTGGCGGGACGATATGGTTGTACAGCGTCACGAGTTTGTTGTCAGTGTAGACAAAATAGGCATAGGGAAGGTGCCGACGGCCTCCGCAGGCCCGGCCGAGGTTGCCCGGTGGCGCGCAATCCGCCTTGCGAGGTGGCGCGGCGGACGCATGGGGCTGGGCCCGGGCGGAGCGCCTCGCGCCCGCCTCAGCCGACGGGCAGCAGGATCGCCTCGCCGAGGTCGAAGTGGAGGGCGATCGGCGCGCCGACGGGATGGTCGGAGACGATCTGCGAACCGGCGACGCGGGTCTGCACCAGCCCGACGCCGGCGACCTCGACCCGGGTGATGGTGTGCGAGCCCTGGTAGATGTGGTTCGCCACGATCCCCTCGACCCGGTTGCCCGCCGGGGTCGCAGCCGTGACCGGCAGGACCTGTTCCGGCCGCAGGAAGGTGCGCACCGTGGCGCCGTGGGCGAAGTCCCATTCGGGACGGCGCCGCACGCCGAACCGGCCGATGCCCGGAAACGTCAGCACCGCATCGCCGCCGTCGATCTCGTAGCGCGCATCCGGCAGCGCGTTGATCTCGCCGATGAACGAGGCCACGAAACCGTTCGCCGGCGTGTTGTAGAGCTCGATCGGCGCGGCCACCTGCTGCACCTCGCCCTTGTTCATCACCACGATGCGGTCCGACAGGCTGAGCGCCTCGCCCTGGTCGTGGGTGACGAAGATCGTGGTGAGACCGGTGTTGCGGTGCAGCTCCGACAGCTCGATCTGCATCTGGGCGCGGAGGTTCTCGTCGAGGGCCGACAGCGGCTCGTCGAGCAGCAGCACCTTCGGCTGGATCACCACCGCGCGGGCGAGCGCCACGCGCTGCTGCTGGCCGCCGGAAAGTTCCCGCACCCGCCGATGCTCCAGCCCATCCAGCTTCATCATCTCGATGCCGCGCCGGGTCCGCTTCTCGATCTCCGCCTTCGGCAGCTTGCGCATGCGCAGGCCGAAGGCGATGTTGTCGAAGACGTTGACGTGCGGGAACAGGGCATAGCTCTGGAACACCATGCCGATGTCGCGCTTGTAGGGCTCCACCTCGGTCAGATCGACACCGCCGACGACGATCTTGCCGGCGGTGGGCGGGATGAAGCCGGCGATCATCCCGAGCAAGGTGGACTTGCCGCAGCCGGACGGACCGAGCAGCGTCACGAACTCGCCCTGCTCGATGGTCAGCGACAGGTCGTGGACGCCGATCGCGCCGCCATAGTCCTTGCGCACGCGGTAGAGCTGGACGGCATGCGGCTCGCGCGGGGTGGTCGGAGTGTCCGGCAGATCTTGCGACATCATGGCTCGCGGCGAATGGGGCTGGAATGGGAAAGCGGCGGCATCGGTCTCAGCCTCAGTGGCTGTCGATCGCCAGGACCCGGCGCAGGCCGAACACCCTGTCGGCGAAGAACATGATCAGGGTGGTGGCGATGATCAGCATCGCCGAGATCGCCGACACCGTCGGATCGGCGTACTCGCGGATGTAGTTGTACATCGCCACCGGAAGCGTCTGCGTCCGGCTGCCCGTCACGTACAGCGACGCGGTGAACTCGGTCAGCGAGATCACCGCGGCGATCAGCCATCCCCCCGCCATGCCCGGCACCACCAGCGGCAGCTCGATGCGCGTCAGCACCTTGAACGGCGACGCCCCGAGGCTGGCGGCGGCGCGGCCGAGGTTCGGATCGACGTTGGCCAGGCTCACATAGACCGCACGGGTGACGAACGGCATCACCAGCATCATGTGGGCGAGCACGATCATCACGTAGCCCTGGGTGAGCCCGAGCACCCCGCCGAGCAGCAGGAAGCCGAAGCCGAGCGTGAAGTGCGGGATGATCAGCGGCGACCACAGCACCGCCTCGAGCAGCCCGCGGCCGCTGAAATTGTAGCGATGCACGAGCCACGCGAAGGCCGAGCCGACCACCAGCGCGAGCGTCGACGCGCAGCTGGTGACGATCAGCCCGTTCTTGAACGCCAGCTGGAAGTCCCGGTAGGTCAGCGCCTTCTCGTACCAGCGGAAGGAGATGCCCTCCGGCGGAAAGGCGAGGATCTGGGTCGGGTTCACCGAGGTCATCAGCACCACGAGCGTCGGCAGCGTCATGTAGACGAGGATCGCGACGACCAGGCTCCAGAAGGCGAACGATCTCATGGGGACCCTCTCAGTTGAGCGCGAGGCGCTTTTCCAGCCGCCCGGTCATGGATTTCACCAGCGCCAGGCTGCCGAGCGCCGCCACCAGCGCGATCAGGCTGAGGGTGGCGGCAAACGGCAGGTTGAGCGTCGAAAACCCCTGCAGGTACGCGAGGTTGGAGATCATCAGGATCTTGCCGCCGCCGATGAACTGCGGCGTGGAGAAGGCGCTCATCGTCCAGGCGAAGACGACCACCACGCCCGACAGGATGCCCGGGGCCGTCAGCGGCAGCGTCACCTTCCAGAACACCATCAGCGGGGCGGCGCCGAGGTTGGCCGCGGCCTTCTCCAGGTCGCGGTCGACATGGGAGATCGCGGTGGCGAGCAGGATGATCATCACCGGCATGGAGAACTGGACCAGCGCAATGACCACGCCGAAGCGCGTGTACATGATCTGCAGCGGCGCATCGGTCAGCGACAACCCCTGCAGCAGGCTGTTCACGAAGCCGTCGGAGCCGAGCATCAGCATCCACGAGTAGGTCCGCACGATTTCGCCGGTGAACAGCGGCGTGATGGACAGCGCGATCAGGATCGAGCGCACCCAGTCCCGCTCGGTGCGCACCAGTGCGAAGGCGACCGGATAGCTCAGCACAAGCGAGTAAAGCGCCGTCAGCAGGCTCATGTAGAAGGTGTTGAACAGCGCGCCCCAGTAGATCGGCTTGTTGATGCGCACGAAATTGTCGAGCGTCAGCCCGCCGACGTTCAGCGAGCCGGGAATGTATTCGCGGACGCTGTACTGCATCACCTCGAACAGCGCCGCGACCAGGATGACGGCCGTCAGCACCGCGGGTGCGAGAAAGGTGACGAAGAAGGGGCGTCGCGTGCTGGTCATCGGTCTCTTCGCAAGGCCGGCCGGCGCGCAGGGCGCGCGGCCGGCCGGGAGTTTGGGCGGTAAGTGCCGTCTAGTTCATCATGTTCTCGGTGAACCACACCTTCCACTGCGGAAGCAGCGTGGCGTAGGTCTTGTCGTCGAGAACGATGGCCTCCTTCTCGATCTGGTCGGCGCTGGTGAAGATGCCGGGCAGGCTTGCGATTTCCGGATCGAGCTTGGCGTCCGGGCTCATCGGCGAGCACTTGTGGAAGTTGCACAGCTTGGCCAGCATTTCCGGCTCCAGGGCGATGTCGAGGAACTGTTGCGCGAGCTCCTTCTTCTTGGAGCCGGCATTGATGCCCCACACGTCGATGCCGACCACGGCGCCTTCCTTCGGCACCACGATCTTCACCGGGACACCGAGCTTCTCCAGGTGGTAGCCGTTGATGTTGAGGAGCACCTGGACCGGGGTCTCGCCGGTGCGCATCAGGTTCTGGCTGGTGGCGTCGGACTGGTAGAACGCCTTGATGTTCGGCTTCAGGGCGATCAGCTTGTCCTTCACCTTGTCCCACTCCTCCGGCTTCACGCCGGCGAGCTTGGTGGCCGCGATGATGATGTGGCTGGGATCGAAATCGGGAAGGCCGAGCTTGCCCTTCATGGATTCGTCCCAGAGCACTTCCCAGGAATCGATCTTGAAGTCCTCGGGCATCACGTCGGTCCGGAACGCCGGGGTGTAGACGTAGACGTAGTCGGCGACCGTGTAGTCGGAGCGCTTGGCCATCGGATAGAGGGCGGCGGCGTTCGGGATCTTGTCGTAGTCCAGCTTCTCCATCAGACCGTCGGCGTAATAGAGGTAGCCGACGTGGGCCGTGGTGTTGATCAGGTCGGATTCAGGATTGTCCCGCGCCACCTTGGCCTTGGCCAGACGGTCCAGCGTGCCGCCGGTGATGTACTCGACCTCCACCCCGGTCCGCTTGGTGAATTCGTCACCGACGATCTTCACCCCTTCCTTCCAGTTGCCGCCCCAGGTGCTGATGACCAGGGGATCCTGGGCGTGCGCCGTCGTTGCCATCAGCGCCAGGGCGCCGATCGCGAATGCCAACTTGTTCATGAGTCCACCTCCTCTTCCGGACGGCCCACCACCGCCCGGTCCTCGTCTTCCGGCCCGCGTCAGTAGCCGCGGGCGGGATCGATCTCGTGCAGCGGGGCCCCTCCGTCGCGGACGCGCCGGATGCTTTCGGCGACGTCGTGCGCGGCAAGGGCCGGAACCGTGATGCTGGCCATGTGCGGCGTGATGAACAAGTTGCCCATCGTCCAGAACGGATGGTCTGAGGGCAGCGGTTCGACGTTGAAGACGTCCAGCGTCGCCTCCGCGATGGCGCCGCTGGCGAGCGCCGCGATCAGCGCGCCCTCGTCGACGACCGCCGCGCGCGAGGCGTTGATGAACTTCGCGCCCTTCGGCATCAGCGCCAGTTCGGCAGCCCCCAGCAGGGCGCGCGAGCTGGCCGTCAGCGGCAGCAGGCAGACCAGGATCTCGCTCTCGGAAAGGATCGCCTCCAGGCCCGTCCGGCCGGTGAGCGAGCGCACGCCGTCGATCGACTTCTCCGTGCGCGACCAGCCCGAAACCCGATAGCCCATCCGGGCCAGCGCGGCGGCTGAAGGCGCGCCGAGTTCGCCGAGGCCGAGAACGCCGACCCTGATCTCCGACAGCGGGCGCGGATGCACGTATTCCCATTCGCCCCGTCGCTTGGCGCGCTCGAAGACGTGCATGTCGCGGGCGTAGCGGGTGACCGCATAGACGACGTAGCTGGTCATCATCTGGACCATGCCGGTGTCGGACAGCCGGGAAAATTTCACCGGAACGAGATCATCCCGTCCGACCAGCGCGTCGACGCCGGCGCCGAGGTTGGTCACGAGCTTCAGATTGGGAAAGCGCTGGAAGAACCCCTGCGGCGGCAGCCACACCAGCGCGTAGCCGATCTCGCTCGGGTCGCCCACGTCGGGGTCGACGCGGATGTCGAGGTCGGGAAGCTCGTTGTGCAGCGCTTCGCGCCAGGCTTCCGCATCGTCGACAAGGCTGTAGAATACGAGCGCATCTTCGCTCATCGCGCGCCGGTCCTCGCAGAAAGGCTGGCGAACCCGGCACAGTCTCCCGTCGCCGCCACCATTGTGCGATGCACCATGCCATAAACGCGTGATGAAATAATGCCCATGACCCAAAATTTGGCATGAGTGTCGTCGACAGGAAAAATAGTTTTAACTGGCGTGTAGCATCGGGCTTTCCGATGCAGCCAAACGCCCCTCGCTCCGGGCACATCCGACATTCGCAGCCGGTGCGCCCGGCGACTTCCGGCTGATCAGCGCAGGGGGGCGCTCGGCGAGAGCGTGCCGGGCGCGAGAATGCCGCCTTCCGAGAAGCACGCCTTCAGATGGCGCTCGAAGCCGTCCACCACCGGCCGCGGCGCCTGCCGGCGGAGCTTCAGGCTGACGACGCGCACGGGTTCGAGCACGTCGGTGATCGGCAGCACCGCGACGCGGCCGCCGTCATGGGTGATCTGGGTCTTCGGCTGGATGTTCTGGATCGTGTAGCCGCGTCCGTGCCCGACCAGGCCGCGGGTCAGCTCATACGCCTTGGAGCGGTAGGCGATGTGCGGCGTCACCCCCACCGATCGGAACAGGCGCATGAAGTAGTCCCGGGAATGCGGCAGGTCGAGCAGGATGAAGGGCTCGTGGCGCAACTCCGACAGGCTGATGCTGTCGCGCTGGGCCAGCGGATGGTCGCAGTGCAGCACCGCGCACGGCGGCAGCTCCGCCAGCGGCTCCGCCACGATCTCCTCCGGCCGCGACAGTTCGTAGGAGATCGCAAGCTCGGTGCGCCCGGAGATGATCCCGTCGAGAATCTGCTGGTGATCGCCCTCGTCGAGCCCCACCGTGACGCCGGGATGGGACTCGGCGAAGGTCGACAGAAGGCTGGGCATGAAATGGGTGGCGATCGTCCAGAAGCAGCCGACGGCGATTTCGCCCCGCACCTCGTCCGCCATGGCCCGGGCGTTCTGTCCGAAATTGCGCGCATGGCTGAGCAGCATCCGCGCTTCGTTGACGATGCGCGTCCCGGCGATCGTCGTCGACACACCCTTGGCGTGATGGCGCACGAACACCTGCACCCCGCACTCCTCCTCGAACTGCGCGATCGCCGCCGAGATCGACGACTGCGACACGTTGAGGTGCTTGGCCGCCTCGGTCTGATTTCCGAAGTCGGCCGCGGCCACGACGTAGCGCAGGGTGCGGAGCGAGATGTGCATCGGAAATCCTGGTCCAAAGGAACGTATGAAAATGTTTTAACGATCCATCTTCGCAACGCAATATCAGCGGACAGCGAAGAGGTAGGCGCATGATCCGCACGGGCGAACAGTATCGAGATGGACTTCAGGACGGTCGCGAGATCTGGATGGACGGCGAGCGGGTGAAGGACGTCACCACGCACCCGGCCTTCAAGCCGATCGTCGACATCCGCGCACGCATGTACGACATGGCCCACGAGGCGCGTTACCAGGACCAGCTGACCTATCTCGAGGAAAACCGGCGGAACACGATCTTCCACAAGCCGCCGCGGGAAAAACGCGACTGGACCGACAAGGTCGACGCCATCGACCTGGTGATGAAGGACATCGGCGGCGTGGTGACGCGCGTCGGCGACGAGACCATCGGCGAGGTCTGGTCGCTCATCGACGGGCGCGACGTGCTGGCCGAGTTCGACCCGCGCTTTGCCGAAAACGTCGACCGGCACGTCCAGTCGATCCTCGACAACGACATCTTCCACATCTCGGCCAACACCGATCCGAAGGGCGACCGCTCGCTTCCGCCCCAGGACCAGGATCCCGACATGATGGTGCATGTCGTGAAGGAGACCGATGCCGGCATCGTCATCCGCGGCGCCAAGTACGAGACGGCCGCCGCCTACGCCGACCAGGCCTTCCTGAAGCCGACGGTGGGCGCCTGGACCAACGAGAAGCTCTCCGACTATGCCGTCGGCGGCATCGTCGACATGGGCGCGCCGGGCGTGAAGCAGATCTGCCGCTCCTCCTTCGCCGGGCGCACCGATCCCCGGGACTATCCGCTCGCCAACCGCTTCGACGAGATCGAATCCCTGGTCATCTTCGACAACGTGCTGATCCCTTGGGAGAACGTGTTCTTCTACCAGCACACCAAGGCGGCCCAGTACGTGCGCGCCACGCTGCACCGCTACTCCGCCTTCCCCTACGTCCACCGGCTGCTCTACGTCGCCGACATGATGATCGGGGCGGCCATGTGGAACGCCCGCCAGACCGGCCTCGACAAGCTGCAGGCGGTGCGCGAGAAGCTCGCCGACCTGGTCTGCTACCGGGAGGGCATCAACGCCCACCTGACCGCCTCGATCGCCACCGCCGAGACCAGCCCGGGCGGGCTGCTGATGCCGAACCAGTCGCTGCTCTACGCCGGCCGCGTTCACGCCTGCGCCAACCTGCCGGCGATGATGCACATTGCCCGCGAGCTGTGCGGCGGCCAGATCTGCGTAACGCCGAACGCCGCCTCGTTCGAGGGCAAGGAGACGGGCCCCTGGCTCGAGAAGTTCTACTCGCTCAACAAGGAGTGGGAGGCGGAGGACCGCCGCAAGCTGCTGGCGTTCGCCCGCGACCTGCTGAACTCCGACTATGCCGGCCACCGGCTCACCTTCGTGCAGTTCGCCCAGGCCCCCCACTTCAACCACCTGAATGCGGTCTACAACGCCTTCGACTTCAACGGCCCGCTCGACTTCGTGCGCAAGGTGGCCGGCCTCTCCGACAGGGTGGCGGGGTCGGCCGGATGAGCACCGTCGACCCGGACCGGTTTCGCGGGGCGATGCGCCGGATCGCCTCCGGCGTCACCGTGGTGACCAGCGACGGCGCGCACGGCCGCGTCGGCGTCACCGTCTCCAGCCTGTGCTCGCTGTCGCTGGAGCCGCCGTCGGTGCTGTTCTGCCTGCATCGGGAAAACCGGTCCCTGCCCGCCCTGACCGCCAACGGCGTGTTTGCGGCCAACATCCTGGCCCACGGCCAGCAGCGGGTGGCCAGCAGCTTCGCCGGGCTGATCCCGGAACTGCGCGAGGATCGCTTCGCCGCCGGCGAGTGGACTTCCCTGGTCACCGGCGCACCGTTCCTTGCCGGCGCTCTGTGCTGCTTCGACTGCCGGCTCGCCGACGTGTTCGATTTCGGCTCGCATCGCATCATCGCCGGCGAGGTGGTCGCGGTGGAACTCGAAGGCGGGGATCCCCTCCTCTATTCGGACGGCGACTATCGCCGGCTGGAGGTCGCGTGACGCAATGACGGTGCGCAGTCCAGCCGCGACGACGAATTCCCGGGCTGCCGAGGCCGACGGCGCACCGCAGGCGGTCCGCACAGTCTCCATCCTGCGCAACCTCATCGCCTTTCCGACCGTCAGCGCGCAGTCGAACCTCGACATCGTCGACCACATCGCCGGGCTTCTCGAGGCGGAGGGCGTCGCGGCCCGGCGCATCTTCAACGCGGCCGGCGACAAGGCATCCATCCTGGCCACCATCGGTCCCGCGGACCGGCCGGGCATCGCGCTGTCCGCCCACACCGACGTCGTGCCGGTCGACGGCCAGGCCTGGTCGAGCGACCCGTTCCGCGCCGACGTGCGCGACGGCCGGATCTACGGCCGCGGCGCCACCGACATGAAGGGCTTCGTCGCCGCCGTGCTGGCCCACGTGCCGCTGTTCAAGGCCTCCGCATCGGCCACCCCCGTCCACATCTGCCTGTCCTATGACGAGGAGCTCGGCTGTCTCGGCGCGCCCGATCTCGTCGCCGCAACGGCCGCCCTGCCGGTGCCACCAGCGCTCTGCATCGTCGGCGAGCCGACGGGCCTGCGCGTGGCACGGTCGCACAAGGGCAAGCTCGCCCAGCGGCTGACATTCACCGGACGCGGCGGGCATTCCGCCCTGCCCCATCTGGCGGCGAATGCGGTGCAGTCGGCCGCCGACCTCGCAGCCGCCCTCTCCGCCCTCGGCCGCGAGCTGCGCGCCATCACCGACGACGCGTTCACGCCGCCCTGGACGAGCATCCATGTCGGCTCGATCCATGGCGGCGGCGCCCTCAACTTCGTGCCCGACCACGCCGTGATGGAGTTCGAGGCCCGCATCCTGCCCGGAACCGATGTAGCCGGCCTCGACGCGCGCCTCGAGGACCTCATCGCCCAGGCGCGGTCGGCGCTCGCCGCCAACACCGAAGGCACCGGCATCGCGGTCGACCGCCTCAGCCGCTATCCGGGGCTCGACACGCCTGCCGACAGCCCCGCCGTGCAGCTGGTCTCGGAGCTCTGCGGCACCGCCGAAACCCCGGTCACGCTGTCGTTCGGCACCGAGGCCGGCCTCTATTCCGCAGCCGGCATTGCGACCGTCGTCTGCGGCCCGGGCGACATCGCCCGCGCCCACAAGGCCGACGAATGGATCGGGCTCGACGAGCTGGCCGACGCCGGAGCGATGCTGACCCGCCTTGCCGCCCGTCTGGCTGACCCGCTGCCCGCAAACTGATCCATCCGCCCCCAGGAGAGACGTCTTCCATGCCGACGCACACGCGCATCCGACCCTTCAACACGAAGGACACCTATCCGGAGCAGAAGCTGAACAACGACCTCTCCCAGGGTGTCGTCGCACGGGGCACCACGGTGTTCCTGCGCGGTCAGGTGGCGCAGGATCTCGACACCCGCGAAAGCCTCCATCCCGACGACGCCGGCAAGCAGACCGCCAAGGCGATGGCCAACATCAAGATGCTGCTGGAAGAGGCGGGCAGCGAGCTCGGCCACGTCTGCCGCATCGTCGTCTACCTCACCGACATCCGCTACCGCGAGGCCGTCTACCAGGAGATGGGCAAGTGGCTGGCGGGTGTGTTTCCATGCTCTACGGGGCTCGTCGTCACCGCCCTTGCCCGCCCCGAATGGGTCGTCGAGATCGAGGTGACCGCCGTCATCCCCGACGCCAGATGACCGGGAGGCCGACGTGACCTTTTCCATCTCCGCCCGCTGCGCGCGCACCGGCATGTTCGGCATCGCCGTGTCCTCGTCGTCCCCGGCGGTCGCCGCGCGCTGCGCCCACGCCCGCGCCGGCGTCGGCGTGGTGGCGACCCAGAACATCACCGACCCGAGCCTCGGGCCGAAGGGGCTCGACCTCATGGAAGCGGGCCTTGCGCCCGACGCCGTGATCGCCCGGTTCGCCTCCGAGGCCCCGCATTTCGACTACCGCCAGGTGGTGGTGCTCGGGCCCGACGGCCGCACCGCGCACCACTCCGGTGCGAAGACCCTCGGCGTCCACCGCATCGTCGCCGCCCCCGACGTGGCGGCAGCCGGCAATCTCCTCGCCTCCGAAGCCGTGCCCCAGGCGATGGTCGACCGCTTTCTCGCCCTGCCCGACGCCCACCTCGGTGACCGGCTCGTCGCGGCGATGCAGGCGGCCGTCGCCGCCGGCGGCGAGGAAGGACCGGTCCACTCGGTCGGCATGCTGATCGTCGACACCGTCGCCTGGCCGGTGACGGACCTCAGGATCGACTGGTCGGAGGGCGACGTCATGGCGGACCTGGAGGCGCTCTGGACCCTGTGGAAGCACCAGATGGACGCCTACGTCACCCGCGCGCTCGACCCCTCCACGGCGCCGTCCTACGGCGTGCCCGGCGACGCATGAGGCAGGCCATGTCCGTTTCCCGTCCCTCGCTGAAGCTCACCCATGCCGGCGCGCTGCAGATGCTCGCCGGGGCCGTCGCCAAGGCCGAGGAACTCGGCGTGCCGCAGAACGTCTCCATCGTCGACGACGGCGGCAACCTCCTGGCGTTCGTCCGCATGGACGGCGCCCGGCTGCTGTCGCGCGAAACCTCGATGTCGAAGGCGGTGACCGCCGCCTCCCACAGCCAGCCGACGTCCCGGCTCAACCCGGCCGACGAGGTGAAGCTGTCGCTGGCCGCCGGCCAGCGCCTGACCAACCTGGAAGGCGGGCTGCCGATCGTCCTCGACGGCGTCTGCGTCGGCGGCATCGGCGTCGGGTCAGGCACCGGGGCCCAGGACGTCGAAGTCGCCCGCGCCGGGCTCGCCGCCATCGGCGCAAAGGACCAGCAGCCATGAGACTCCTGCACGCGCCCACCTCCCCGTTCGTCCGCAAGGTCATGGCCGTCGCCTACGAGGCGGGCCTCCAGGGCCGCATCGAGATCGAATTCAACGCGGCGAGCCCGCTGCAGCGCGATCCCGCGCTGGTCGATCACAACCCGCTCGGCAAGATCCCGGCGCTCATTCTCGACGACGGCACCGTGCTCTACGACAGCCGGGTGATCTGCGAGTACCTCGCCGCCCGCGGCAGCGCGCCCGGCCTGTTTCCGGCCGGCGATGCCCGCTGGGCGGCGCTGACCCAGCAGGCGCTCGGCGACGGGCTGCTCGATGCCGCCATCGCGGCGCGCTACGAGATGCTCATGCGGCCGGAGGAGACGCGCTGGACGGGCTGGACGGATGCCCAGCTCGCGAAGATCCGTGGCGCGCTCGACCGCATCGAGGCGCTCGTGCCGGTCCTGCCGGAGACGCCGAGCATCGGCTCCATCACCATCGGCTGCGCGCTCGGCTACCTGGACTTCCGCTACCCCGACCTGACCTGGCGCGGCGGCCGGCCGCGCGCGGCCGACTGGTTCTCCGCCTTCGACGAACGCCTGTCCATGGCCGCCACCCGCCCGTTCGAGCGGGCCGCATGAGCGCGCCCGCCCCCGAAAGAAAGCCGATGGAGTCACGGCCGCCGCTGCGCATCACCGTTCTCAACGGCCCCAACACCAATCTCTACGGGCTCGACCCCGGCGGCCCCTACGGCACGCTCACCCTTGCCGACATCGCCGACCGCTGCCGGGAGAGGGCCGCGGACCTCGGCGCCAGCCTCGTCTTCCACCAGTCCAACCACGAAGGCGCGCTGATCGACTGGATCCAGGAGGCGCGGACGACGGCCGACGGCATCGTCATCAATGCCGGCAGCCTCTCCTACACCTCCATCGGCATCCTCGATGCGCTGGTCGCCGTCGGCCGACCGGCGATCCAGGTCCACGTCAGCAACGTCTTCAAGCGCGAGGCCTTCCGCCATCACGCGCCACTCGCCGCCGCCGTGACGGGGTGCGTGATCGGGCTGGGGCCGGAAGGCTACCCCATCGCCGTGCAGGCGCTGATCACGCACCTGCGGGCCTCCGCCACCGGGTGACGGACGCTCCGCCGCCCGCCTTCAACACCCCTCGCCGCAACGAATGGACGCGACACCGATGACCGAGATCACCGCCATCCGCTACGCCGCGTACGGCGCCGCCGACGTGCTGACCGCCGACCGGATCGAAGCCCCCACGCCGGGCCCGGGCGAGGTCCTGGTCGAGGTGCGGGCCGCCAGCGTCAATCCGGTCGACTGGAAGATCCGTTCCGGCGCGCTGCGGGCCGCGATGCCCCTCGCGTTTCCCGCCGGGACCGGGCGGGACGGGGCCGGCGTGATCGCCGGCGTCGGCGACGGCGTCGATGCCGGGCGCATCGGCCAGCGCGTCTGCTTCCTGGCCAGCCGCGGCGTCGGCACCTGGGCGGAACAGATCGTGCTGCCGGCGGACATTGCGGTGCCGATCCCGGATGCCCTGTCGTTCGTGGACGCCGCGTCGCTGCCGCTCGCGGGGCTGAGCGCCTGGATCCCGCTGGTCGACGATGCAGCGGTCGGACCGGGCATGCGGGTGCTGGTGCACGCCGCCGCCGGCGGCGTCGGAACGCTCGGCGTCCAGATCGCCCGCGAGCGCGGCGCCTGGGTGGCGGCCACCTGTTCGACCCGCAACGTCGACTTCGTGCGCGCCCTCGGCGCGTCAGAGGTGATCGCCTACGACCGGCAACGCTTCGAAGACCAGCTCGCCGACATCGACGTCGTCTTCGACACGGTGGGCGGCGACGTCCACCGCCGCAGCTATTCGGTCCTGAAGAAGGGCGGCACCCTGGTCTGCCTGAGCGCCGAGCCCTACGAGGATCGCGGCGCGGATTTCGGCGTGCGCGTCGTCAAGGCGATGGTGCAGCCCGACCCGGAGGCCCTTGCCGCCCTCGTCGCCCGCGTCGCCGACGGCCGGATCCGGACCGTAGTGGAGCAGGTCATGCCGTTCACCGACTTCGTCGCCGCGCAGCTCCACTCCGAAGCGGGCCACGCCCGCGGCAAGACGGTGCTGGCACTCGAGGCGTGACGGCGGCGCGCCGACGGCCCACCCGTCAGGGGAGCGTCACGCGCCTGCCCGCAAGCGGCGTCGGCAACGGGCCCCGCAGCAGCCTGTCGTCGACATCGTAGAACCGCGCCGACGCGGTTCCCGCCAGCCGGTCGCCGGACACCTCGATCTCGAAGGAGACCTCGCCGCGGCTGACCAGCCTGTGGGTCTGGCGGTCCGCGGTGAACTCCACGAACTTGCCGATGACCCGCCCCTCCCTGCGCATCCAGATGCCCTTGCCGTCGCTGTCGCTGGTGGTGGCATTGCCGGCATCGGGGTTCGACTGCTGCATCGTCCCGTCCGCGTTGAAGACGAACATGTGGTGCGGGAACGGCGCCTCCGGGGCCGTCACCACCCAGGTTCCGACGACCCCGTCGACGCCCGAGGCCCCCGTCGCCTTCGCGGAGAACCCGAACAGGGAGAGAAGCGAGGCGATCATCGCAAGGTGCCTTCGTCCGTTCGATCGCTGCGGTCGGCTGGCAGCTTCCCTTCCTATCCCGCTTGCACACCATGAGGAAACGACGTCACGCCCCGGTGCGAGGTGCGCCGGGGCGTGACGGTGTCGCAGCGACGGCCGAGCCGACGGGCTATTCGGCGGGCTGCGCCGCCATTCCGCTCGGACGGGTCTCCCGGGCGAGCACCAGCAGCACGACCAGGAACAGCGCCTCGATGATCGCAAACGCGACGAAGGCGCCGGCGAAGCCGCCCGAGCTGTTGATGATCGCGCCCATCAGCCAGGGCGATGCGAAGCTCGACAGGATGCCGAATACTTCCGCATACCCCACCGCGGCCGTTGCCAGGCTGTCGTGGTACTTCTCACTGAGGAGCGAGAAAATCGCCCCGCCGCCGAGAACCGCCACCCCGCTCAGGACCGCGTAGAGCACCAGCGCGCTGAACGGCAGCGGATAGACCGCGCTCGACAGGAACATGACGGCCACCAGCAGCGCCAGGAACGCCGTCAGCTTGATCATGAACGTCTTGCCGAGATTGTCCGCCATGTAGCCGCCGATCACCAGAAAGACCACCTGTGACAGCCCCATCAGGGTGCCGATCAGCGCCGCCGACTGCACGGGCATGTTCTGCACTGCGATGAAGGTCGGCACGACCCACGTCGCGGTGCCCGCGATGGCGAAGGTGCAGGCCGCGATGCCGAAACCGCCGACGGCGATCCACTTGGAGCGGAACACCTCCGCCACGGGCAGATGGGCCGCCAGCGGTTCGTCTTCCCAGCGGAATCCGGTGTAGCCGATGCCTGCCGGGCCCGCCCTCACCGCGACCATGTCGATCACCGCCACGATGAGCGTGCCGATCGCCAGCACCGCGAAGAAGGTGCGCCAGCCCACCGCGATGGTGAGCGGAATGCCGAGGGCGAAGTCGAGGGTGATGGCGAGGCTGTAGGCCGCAAGGATCATCCCGATGATGGCGCCGCGCCGGCGCTGCGGGAACCAGTCGAAGATCAGCTTCATGTTGCCGAGAAAGATCGCTGCGTCGAAGAAGCCGATGACCAGGCGCAGAATGAGCAGCTGCGTGTAGTTCTCGACAAACACCTGCAGCACCATTCCAAGGCCGGTTCCGGCGAGGCCGATCAGCAGGAGCGTGCGGGCCGACACCTTGCGGCTGAAGGGGGCCCAGACCACCATTCCGATGCCGTAGGTGAGCGCAAAGATGCCCTGGGCAAGCCCGGCCTGCGCCGGGTTCAGCCCCAGCGATTCGGAAATGAACGGCACAACGGCGGCGAAGGCGTACCAATCCGCCGCGAGGAATATCTCGCAGACGAGGGCGAGAACGAGCATCCCGACCTGCCACCGCTTGACCCGCGCCTTGTCGACCGCGGAAAGACTTTCCCAGTTCATCCTCTGACCCCTCGTTTTGTCTGTTGGTCGTCCGTCTCCCGCCGGCGGCTCACGCTGGCGGCGGAAGGAAGTCCACCTCGTGCTCGGCGGCAATCCGAACCACCTCGGCCGGATCTGGCACGTTGTGGATGCGCTCGAAGAGCTCGCGCAGCGAGCGGGTCGGAGCGACCCAGAACAGGCTGGTCGCGTCGGCGTCGGACTTGTTGAAGATCCCGTGCGGGATGCCCATCGGCATGCGCACGAGGTCCCCTGCGGTCGCGGTGAAATCCTTGCCGTCGAGCCAGAAATCGTAGCGACCGCCCAGCACGTAGACGAACCCGTCCTGGGTCGGGTGCACGTGCGGCGGCACGAAGGTGCCCGGCGGGAACTTGGCGTGCCAGGCCATCGATGCCGTGGAGACCTGCTTGAGCGTGTAGGTCTGGCCGAGGATGTCCCAGACAGCCTGGTCGTAGGCGTTCGCTGCGTCCGTGATGCCGGGTGGCATGTCGATCATTGTGCATTGTCCTCTGAGCAAGCAGGCCGGATCAGCCGGCCAGGAAATCGGTGACGATGCGGGCGGAGGCGGGTGTCTCTTCCAGGACGAGGTGGCCCGTTGCCTCGACGAGCTCGAGGCGGGCGTCGGGGAGAAGCCGCAGCCACGTCCGGCTCTGACCGGTGGGCCGCAACCTGTCCGCGGCTCCCCACAGCAGCAGCGTCGGCATCGAGATGCGGTGGATCCAGCGGGCGAGCTTCGGGTTGCCCTGGGGATTGGCGGCCACAAGCTTGGCGAGCGACCCGATCTCGCGGCCGAGGGCGGCATCGAAGTCGGGGTCCGGCTCGGACGGGAAATAGCGCAGTGCCGCCGCCGGATCGTGGGCGAGATAGGACGGCAGTTCCGGCGGCGCGATCTGGAACAGGTCCGGCGCCGGCACCTCCTCGTCGACCAGACCGGCCGGGCCGATCAGCACGAGGCGTCGCACCCGCTCCGGCTGGCGGATGGCGAACTCGGCCGCGATCCAGGCGCCCAGAGAGAAGCCCGCCAGATCGAGCGTGGCGAGGCCCAGCCGGTCGAACAGGTCCATGTAGTGCAGGACGTAGTCCTCGATGGTGTCGATGCCCTCGCCGTCACCGGAAAGCCCGAAACCGGGATGGAAGGGAATCAGCACCGTGTGCGAGGCCGCCCAGTCCCGCGCGGCCTCGAAGCCGGTGAAGGTGCCGGTGCCGTGGAGAAAGACCAGCGCCGGTCCCTCGCCGATCGACAGGACCACCGTCCTGACACCGTTGATGTCGTGCTCGGCCTGGGTGAAGCCGGTCAGGTCGAGGCCGGGTCGGGTTGCGCTGGCGGTCATGCCTGGAAAGTCCCCCTGTCGTGGATCGGTCCGGTGATGGCTGCGGCCGCGGCGGGTGCCGCGCCCGGCTCAGGCAGCCGCCGCGTGGCGGCGGGTCAGAAGCGCGGCGAACTGGTCGACGGCATCGGCGATGCGCGCATGCATGGCCGGCGTCTCCAGCCGCCCGTCGACGAAGTCGACCGCGCCGGCGTAGACGGCGGTCGACACGGTCGAGGCCTCGAAGAAGCCGAACAGCGGGCGCAGCTGGTGCTCGACCATCAGCGAGTGGCGGAGCCCGCCGCCGCATGCGGTGAGCAACACCGGACAGTTCTTGAGCGCGCCCGGCGCGATGAGGTCGAACACGTGCTTGAAGAGGCCTGGATAGGAGCCCTGGAAGACCGGGCTGCCGATGATCAGCGCGTCGGCCTGCTCGATGGCCTCCACGACCCTGAGCGCCTCTGCGCCCAGGGCTGCGCGGGTGAAGGCGGCGATGCCCGGTCCTGCATCGACCAGATCGAGTATCTCCGCTTCGAGGCCGTGGCGGTGGTAAAGGTCGCGCGCCACCGCCTCGACCAGCAGCCGCGCCTTGGCCGGCCGCCAGCTCGTTCCGCAGAATGCGACGACCCGACCCGAGCCGCCCCCTGAGGCCTGATCGTGCCCGGCCGCCGCGATCATCCGGCGACGCCGAACACGGTCCACTGGGCGTCCGGATCCGGGAGGCCCATCAGTGCACGGCCGCATTCTTCGACGATCTGGTCGGCCAGCAGGATGTGCTGCGTGCCGGCATGGATGTCGCGGTAGAAGCGCTGCATCGGCGTGTTGTGCAGTGACGCGCCGCGCGCCGCGCGATGGGCGAATGTACCGACCTCGGAGATCACGTCGTGGACGTGACGCAGCGTCAGCTTCGCCATGGTCATCTGTTCCTGGGAGGGAGCCTCGCCTCCCGCGCAGGTCTCCGAAATGCCGCGCCACGTCTCGTAGGTGAGCGCGCGCGCCGCCCGGAAACGGGCCTCGGCCTGGGCGAACTGGAACTTGAAGCTGGCGCTCTAGGCCGACTTGCCGAACGGATCGGAGCGCTGGACGATCACCTTCACCAGCTCGTCGAGAACGCGCCGGCCCACTCCGATCGCCCAGCTCGTGTGCGCCCAGGCGCTGTAGCCTGCGAGCCCGAGCACCCCCTGCGACCCGCCGCGGCGGGGCGCACCGATGTCGAAGTCGTAGGTCATGTGCGTCGGCACGAAGATCTCTTCGGCGTCGGCCGGCTTGTAGTCGTAGCTGCCGGTCGCCCGGAGCCCGAGCACGTCCCAGTTGCCCAGCAGCTCGATCGTCGAGCGCGGATGGTGACAGATGACGATCTTCGGCTGGCCGTTGGACTGCATCACCATGGCGCCGGCATCGTCGGTGATGAAGCAGCCGGTGTGGATCCATTCGGCGTGCTGGACCGCGCTGGCGTAGGCCCACTTGCCCTTGATCATGTAGCCGCCATCGACCGGGCGGGCGAACCCGCGCGGCACGCCGTTGCCGGCGATGGTGATGTCCACCCCGTCCTTGAAGACCTCGGCGATCCCCGCGTCCTCGATGTAGAGAGCCATGGTGGTGCCCTCCATGTTGTTGACGATGGAGCACCACCCGGCGGAGGCATGGGCATAGGAGAGCCGCTCGACGAGCTTCATCGCCTCGAAATGGGAGAGCTCGGAACCGCCAACCTCCTTCGGGAACAGCATCGTGTAGATGCCGGCCTCGCGCAGCGCCGCGACCACCTCGTCGGTCATGTGGCCGAGCTTTTCCGCCTCCTCGGCCTTGGCCTCGATCAGCGGCAACAGAGCGTCGAGGCGCGCGTGGAGCTCGGCCGCATCGGGCGCTGCGTGCGGAATGGCGGTGGCCAGGGACAAACTCATCGTTTGGGGTCCTCCAGAACAATCGGATCGTCCGCCGACCGCGCTATCGGCGAGGCCGCGCGCGGCTCAGAAGGCGGAAAAACGGTGCGATCCGGCGCGGCGCGCTGTTTTTTGCCTGCCTGTCTGGCGCCGCCGCCAAGTAAGGGGGCGGCGCTTTCCAGGTCTCCAGTGACGGGAATGCTCGGGCCGCCGCGCCCTGATCGGCAATCCCCCCGCATGGGGGGCTGCGGCGCTTGCGGAAAGCCGACTAGTCTGACGGGAACTGTGCCCAGTTCATTCCATGAGCTAGGTCTGCGAACAATTCGGGCTCGACCGCAAAGAACGCTTGGCCAGACTTTCATGTCGGCCGCAGGATGGAGTTCTTCCGGCGCATCGATTGTCGATCAGGTGTCGCCGCCTGATCCAAGAAACCTTCCGGGGGACGCTCAACTCGGACTTACGCCCGCTGGGCGCTGGGGAGCGAGGGGAGGCCTGGCCTGTTCGAACTGGTACTCGGGAGGGGATGATGCCGGGGGTTCGAGACTATCGTGACACGGCGACTGCGGGCCTGCTCGCGGACAGCCTCATGACGATCGCCGAAAGCCGCTCCCTGGGGGGGCTGGGCGAGGCGTGCCGGCGCGCGATCGTGCGCTTGAGCGGCTCCCCCACGATCGGGCTTTATCTGGTCGCCGAAGAGCCCCGGCTGCTCTACAGCTACCACACCCCAAGGGGCTTCCTGGACGACTACAGCCGCGGCATGGCGAAGTCGGATCCCATCATCGACTGCATTCGCAGCACGGGCCAGGTCGTGGACGGCGCCTCGTTCTTCGGGCCGCTGTCCTGGTCGAGAAGCGCGTCGTACGAGCTCCTGCATTCCTGGGGGTTCGGCCACAACATGTGCGGGCCGCTGCGCTGCGAGGATGCCATCGTCGGCGTCTTCTACACGGCGAACGGCGACCGGGACGGCCCCTACTCCGACCGCATGAAGCAGCAGATGGCGCTCCTGTGTCGGGCCTCCTCGATCGCGCTGACCGCGCTGGTGCGCAGCGGCGACCTCGACGACCATCCGGTCGCCACCGACGATCGGTCCGCGCCGCGCACCTACGCGTCGGGCGCGCTGCCGGCCGTGTGCCGCGACACCTGTCTCTCCATGGATCTGCCGCCGCGCTCGGCGCAGGTGGCGCGGCTCCTGTGCATGGGACAGACCAACAAGACGATCGCCCGGGAAATGGGCATCTCCGACCAGACGGTGAAGGAACACGTCACCAACCTGTGCCGCCGCGCCGGTGCCCGCAACCGCACCGAGCTTGCCGCCATGCTGCTGCGCACCCGCACCCAATGATTTCGCGGGCGCGGTGACTTCAGGCGCGGTCCTGCAACCTGGGCGGCAGATCTCCCTCACGCCCTACTTGCATGTTGTGAAACAGCCCCGGGGCCACTCGCGTCTTTGATCGCGCACGTTGCGAAGAGCGCATTTCATGGCTGCGTGCCGATCAGCGGCATCCTCGACCTGAGGCCCGAGGCTCCCGCACCGGACCCGTCTCGAAGACGCCAACCACTTCGGCACCCACCTGGCGCTCACCGATCCGGCGCACGGCTGGTACCGGGATCTCGCCCGGATGAGGGAGGAAACGCGATGAAGCAGCACGTGACCGGCGGACTGCCGCCCCCCGGCCAGCCGTTCTCCTGGGCAATCCGCGCCCGCGACATGCTCTACGCCACCCACGGCCCGGTGCAGGACGATGGCACCATTCTCCTAGGCTCGATCGAGGAGCAGGCGGAGCTCACCATCGCCAATCTTCAGAAGACGCTCACGGAGGTCGGCGGCCGGCTCGACCAGGTGGTCCAGGTGCAGATCTTCCTGCTGGATGTGGCCGACATGGCGCCCGTCGACCGGGTATACGCGCGCTTCTTCGCGCCGCCCTACCCCAATCGCGCCAGCCTCGTCGTCGCCGGGCTGGTCGCGCCGGGCATGCGGATCGAGATGACGGCGACCGCCGACCTCACGCTCTGAGGCGGCGTCCCGCGCGCACGTGCCAATCGGGTCACCTCACCCCGAGGAGGTCGCGGGCGACGATCATCCGCATGATCTCGTTGGTGCCTTCCAGGATCTGGTGGACGCGCAGGTCGCGGACGATCTTCTCAAGCCCGTATTCCGCCAGGTAGCCGTAGCCGCCGTGAAGCTGCAGAGCCTCGTTGGCCACCTCGAAGCCGACGTCGGTGACGAAGCGCTTGGCCATGGCGCAGAGCCGCGTGGCGTCGGGCGCCTTGGCGTCGAGCGCGCTTGCGGCCCGCCACAGGAAGGTGCGGGCCGCCTCCAGTTCGGTCGCCATGTCGGCCACCTTGAACTGCAGCGCCTGGAATTCCCTGAGCTCCCGGCCGAACGCCGAGCGCTCGGCCATGTAGGCGACCGTCCTGTCCAGCGCCGACTGGGCCCCGCCCAGCGAGCAGGCGGCGATGTTGAGCCGGCCGCCGTCGAGGCCGGCCATGGCGATCCTGAAGCCGTCTCCCTCCGCGCCGAGGCGGTTGTCCACCGGCACCCGCGCCCCCTCGAAGATCACCGCGCGCGTCGGCTGGGCGTTCCAGCCCATCTTCGCCTCGTTGGCGCCGAAGCTCATGCCCGGCGTGTCGCGCGGAACGATCAGGGTGGAAATGCCTTTCGGCCCGTCAGCACCGGTGCGCACCATCACCACGTAGACGTCGCTCGCCCCCGCCCCGGAGATGAACTGCTTCTGGCCGTCGAGCACGTAGGCGTCGCCGTCGCGTACCGCTTTCGTCCTGAGGGCGGCCGCGTCGGAGCCGGCACCCGGCTCGGTCAGGCAGTAGCTCGCCATGGTGGTCATGGCGCAGAGATCGGGCAGGAAGGCCGCGCGCTGGGCCTCCGATCCGAAGCGGTCGATCATCCACGCCGACATGTTGTGGATCGACAGATAGGCCACCACCGACGGACAGCCGGTCGACAGCGCCTCGAAGATCAGCGCCGCCTCGAGCCGCGACAGCCCGGACCCGCCGACGTCCTCGCCCACGTAGATCCCGCCCATGCCGAGGGCGGCGGCCTTGCGCAGCGTGTCGACCGGAAAGATCTTCTCCCGGTCCCAGTCGACGGCGTGCGGCGCGAGTTCCTCGGCGGCAAAGCCCGCCGCCATCTCGCGGATCGCCGCCTGTTCCTCGCTGTAGGAAAAATCCATTCGCCTCGCCCTGCTTCTGCGTCGGGGTTGCGGCGGCAGGGCCGCCCGGACGCAAGCATGACGCAACGCGGCCGGTTCGTCATCCGGTCAGGCGCGCGGGCCATTGCCGGCGCGGGCGCCATCGGTCACAAACGGGCGGACGCCAGGGCCGGTCACGCACGGAGACACCAGATGGACACCGCCACCGCCACGCCGACGCCGCCGCAGACCCATTTCGCGATGCTCTCGGCCCGGGTGCCGGTCGCGGGCAAGCGCGTGCTGGACATCGGCTGCGGCTCGGGCGGTTTCATGAAGGAGCTCCTGAAGGGCGGCGCCGACGCCCGCGGCTTCGAGGTCGCCGAGGAGACGCTCGAGCGCGCCGTCGCCGCCGGCATCGAGCGGGAGCGGATCGCGCTCGGCGACGGCAGCGCCCTGCCCTTCGCCGATGCCTCCTTCGACTGCGCCTGCTTCGTGTTCTCCTTCCACCACGTGCCGGCGCACATGCAGCGCACGGTGCTGGCCGAGGCCGCCCGCGTGCTCACGCCGGACGGCACGCTCGTCGCCATCGAGCCCCTGCCGACCGGGCCGATGAGCGAGGTGCTGGCACCGATCGAGGACGAGACGGTGGTGCGCACCACGGCCCAGGCGCTGCTCGCCGCGCCGCCGGCGCCATTCGTGCTGGAAGACACCGCCGCCTACGAGATCGCCCGCATCCATGCCTCCCACGAGGCGATGATCCGCGATGCGGTGGAGGTCGACGCCGCCCGTGCCGAGCGCGCCGCGCGGCCCGAGGTCGTGGCGGCCGTGGCCGAGCGTTTCGCCCGCGTCTCCACCGCCGTCGACGGCGGCTTCGAGCTGCGCCAGCCCTGCGTCCTCTACCGGTTCAGCAAGCGCTAGGCGGGCCCGAACCGGCCCGGCATCACTTGATGCCGGCGGTGAGGAACGCCTGCAGGAACTGGCGCTGGAAGATCAGGAACGCCACCAGCAGTGGCGCGATCACCATCAGCGTCGCGGCGCTGATGACGGAGATGTCGACGCCGCTCTCCGGCGCGCCGAACAGCGACAGCCCCACCGTCAGCGGCCGGACCTCGGCGGAATTGGTGATGATCAGCGGCCACAGGAAGTTGTTCCAGTGGGTCGCCACCGAGACCAGCCCGTAGGCGAGATAGGTGGGCCGCGCCACCGGCACGTAGACCCGCCACAGGACGCCCATCCACGAGCATCCCTCCACCCGGGCCGCGTCCTCCAGCTCGCGCGGCACCGACTTGAACGCCTGGCGCAGCAGGAAGATGCCGAAGGCGCTCGCCATGTAGGGCAGCCCCATGCCGAGCGTCGTGTCGAACAGCCCCAGGCTGGAGACGATGGCGTAGTTCTCGACGATCAGCACCTCCGGCAGGATGAACAACTGCAGCAGCACCAGCACGAACAGGATGTCGCGGCCGGGGAACGCGAACCGGGCGAAGGCGAAGCCGGCCAGCGTGCACAGCAGGAACTGCCCGGCCAGCACCAGGCTCACCAGCTGCACCGTGTTGAGGAAGTAGCCGAGCCACGGCGCGCCCGCCCAGACCGTCCGGACGTTCTCCAGCGTCCACGGCGCCCACGGATCGAGGGAGACGGCGGCGGTGGCGGAATGAAACGCCGCCCAGGCGGCGAACAGCAGCGGCGAGATCCAGACCACGGCCAGCAGGATGGCGCCGACGGCGTCGAGGCTGAAACGGGGCCGCGTCCGGCCCCGCCGGGCAACGGCGGGAGGTGCTGCGTGGGCGGACGCGGTCATCGGCCGGCTCCCTTCCGGTCCCGCAATTTCCGGTCGGTCTGCATCATCGCTGTTGCGATTATTAATTGAATATTGGAAATTGGACTATCGTACGAGTTGCGTCGCTGGCGTTCGACATTTCCCCTGGCAATCGGTTGGATCGAAAGGAGATCACCATGGGACTGGCAATCGCGTCCGCAACGGTTGCGGAGAACGGATCGCTGAACGGTGCACACAACATCAAGAGCTGCGAGCACAAGGCAAAGGGGATGTACGTGGTCCACTACGCCGACGGATTCGCGGCGGGCTCCGGCGCCCAGGCGACACCGTGGGGAGCGGGCCACACGATCGGCCTCAACATCATGGCCGAGAACATGTGCGAGGTGCTGATCACCGACGTGCACGGCAACACCTCGGACGCCGGCTTCTCCTTCGTGGCGTTCGGCTCCGACTGAGCCCGTCGAACCGAACCGATGATCGGCGCCGCCCGGCATGGCGGCGCCGAAGTCCGCCTTCTGCGGCCAGGTCCTCATCGGTAGTGCGCCTTGCGGTCGATCACGCCGAACTGGATCGATGCGACGATACCCAGCACAACCAGCACAAGCACGGTCATCGCGGCGGCGTGGGGCGCGTCGAAATAGGAGAACGCCATCTCCCAGATCCAGTAGAGGATCAGCTTGGAGGCGTTGTCGGGCCCGCCCTTGGTGAGGATGAACAGGTGGTCGATGAGGCGCACCGAGTTGATCAGCGCGTTGACCAGCACGAACAGCGTCGTCGGCATCAGGAGCGGCAGCACGATGCGCCTCGTGTAGGTCCAACGGCCGGCGCCCTCGATGCGGGCGGCCTCCTTCAGCTCCGGCGGGATGGTCTGCAGGGCGGCCAGGTAGAAGATCATGAAGAAGCCCGCCTCCTTCCAGACGGTCACCGCCATGATCGCCCACAGCGCGGTTTCCGGCTGTCCGAGCCAGTTGACCGAGCCGGCGCCGAACAGTCCGCCGATTCGGTCCAGCAGGCCGAAGCCCGGCGTGTAGAAGAACAGCCACAGATTGGCGGCGGCGATCATCGGCAGCATGGTCGGGGTGAAATAGGCGACGCGCACGAAGCCACGGGCCGGCATCTTCGCATCGGCCCACAGCGCCATGCCCAGCGCGATGGCGATCGACAGCGGAACGGTGACGCCGGCGTAGAGGAGATTGTTGCCGACCACCTGCCAGAACACCGGGTCGGCGGCGAGGTCGGCGTAGTTCTGGACGTCGACGAACACCGACGGCCGCCGCGACGTGCCGCGCGAGAACAGGCTCGCCCAGAGCGTCATCACCGTCGGCGCGAAGGCGAACATCGTCAACAGGATGAGCGCCGGCGACAGCAGCATCAGCGCATACAGCGATATCCGCCGTCGTTCGTCGCTCGCCATGGTCGCAATCCGCCGGGCTGTTGAAACGGAAAAGGCCGGCCGGGGAGCGGTCGCCGCCCCCGGCCGGTGCTGTCGGGTGGTCCTGCGGAGGCCTTACTGGAAGGGCTTCAGCAGCCGGTCGGACGTCGCCTGCGCCTCGCCGAGGGCCTCTTCGGCGCTCTTCGAACCGGTCAGGGTCGCCTGGATGGCGTTGTTCAGCGACTCGCGCACCCGGGCGGTCTCATAGGTCGAGAACTCCGGGATCGCGACTTCCAGCTGATCGCGGGCGACCAGCGCCTGCGGGAAGTCCTTGGCGTAGTCCTGCAGCGCCTTGGTCTCGTAGGCGGCCGGGCTGACGCCGACGTAGCCGGTGGCGATCGACCATTCGGCAGCACGCTCCGGCGCGGTCATGTACTGCACCAGCTTCAGGGCAGCCTGCTGCTCGGCCTCGTCGGAGCCCTTGAACAGGTAGAAGTTGCCGCCGCCCGTCGGCGAGCCCGGCTGCACGTTGGCCGGCAGCATGGCGACGCCGAAGTCGAAGGTGGCGTCCTTCTTCACGGCGCTGAGGTTGCCGGTCGTGTGCCACATCATCGCCGTCTGGCCCTGCAGGAAGGCCTGGCGCAGCGTGCCCCACTCGACGGTGCCTTCCGGCATCACCTTGGCGTCGGTGGCGAGCCCGCGCCAGAATTCCAGCGCCTCGACCACCTTCGGATCGGTGAAGTAGGTCTCGGTGCCGGCGGAGTTCATCAGCTCCTTGCCGTTCTGGATCGCGAAGCACTGGAACATCCAGTACGGGTAGCCGGTCGACGGCACCATCAGGCCCCAGCGGCCGTCCTTGGTCAGCGCCTTGGCGTCGGTGACCATCTCTTCCCAGGTGGTCGGCGGCGCGTTCGGGTCGAGGCCGGCCTCCTTGAACATGTCCTTGTTGTAGAACATCACGATGGTCGAGCGCTGGAACGGGATGCCCCAGGTCTTGCCGTCGATCTGGCCGTTCTTCATCAGCGCCGGGTAGAAGCTGTTGAGCCACTTCTGGCCCTCTTCGCCCTTCACCACGTCGTCGAACGGCACGATCAGGTCCTGTTCGATCAGGTCGTAGGCGTCGATGGAGAACAGCACCGAGAGCTGCGGGGCCTCGCCGCTGTTGATCGCCGACAGCGCGCGGATGCGGGTGTCGTCGTAGTTGCCGGCATAGATCGCCTCGACGTCGATGTCGGGGTTTTCGGCCTCGAATCCCTCGATCATGCCGTCGACGACCTCGGTGAGCGCACCGCCCACGGCGATCGGATAGTACATGGTCAGCTTGGTCTGCTCGGCCGACGCCGGAAAGGCGGAGGCGGTGAGCGCGGTGGCGACCATGAGACTGGTCAGGAGCTTGTTCATCGGGAAGGGTCTCCGTGAGGGGATGGCAGGCGGTCTCGACCGGCGGTCGGCGTCGGTGCCGGACGATCTGGGGGACGCGCGTCGGCGAGCCGTCGGCCGGACGCGCGGTCGAAACAGTGCAGGGCCTCGGCCGGCCAGCTGAGGCCGACGGGGGTGCCGGCCGCCAGCTCGCAGCGCCGGGGAATGCGGGCGGTGAGCGCGTCGCCGGCCCGGGTGCGGACCGTCACGAACGTCTCGGCCCCGAGGAATTCGTGGGACACCACCTCGGCGTCGAGGCGCCCCTCGCCGGGCGCCACGAACGCGATGTCCTCGCCGCGCACGCCGAACATCGCGTCGCCGCGGCGGTGGGCCTCGGGGCGTTGCGCCTCGGGCAGGATGTCCAGCGGCAGGACCGACATCGGCGGCGAACCGACGAAGCTCGCGGTGAACGCGGTGGCCGGACGCGCATAAATCTCCGCCGGGCTCGCCATCTGCTCGATCTGCCCGTCGCGCATCAGGATCACCACGTCGGCCATGCTCATGGCCTCGGTCTGGTCGTGGGTGACGTAGACGACGGTGATGCCGAGCCGCTGCTGGAGCTCGCGGATCTCCTGGCGCACCGAGTGGCGCAGCTTGGCGTCGAGGTTGGAGAGCGGCTCGTCCATCAGGCACAGCGGATGGCCGGCGACGACGGCGCGGGCGAGCGCCACGCGCTGGCGCTGGCCGCCGGACAGCCGCGACGGCTTGCGGTCCTCCAGGCCCTCAAGCCCGGTGAGGCGCAGCGCCTCGGCGAGCTGGACGGCGCGATCTCGCCTGGAGACTCCGCGCACCTTCAGGCCGAAGACGATGTTCTCGGCGACGGTAAGATGGGGAAACAGCGCGTAGGACTGGAACACCATCGACAGGCCGCGCTCGGACGGCGGCAGGTCGGTGACGTCGCGGCCGTCGATCTCGACGCGGCCGGCGTCCGGCGCCTCCAGACCGGCGATCAGCCGAAGCGTCGTCGACTTGCCGCAGCCCGACGGCCCGAGCAGCACGACGAACGCCCCCTTGGCGATGTCGACGCTCACGTCGTGCACGCCCGACTTGGCGGTGAAGGCGCGGGTGAGCCCGGTCAGACGGATGAACGGTGTGGGCGCCGTCATGCCCGCCCATCCGCAGGCCCACCGGCGTCGGCACGCGGACCCGCGGTATCGGCGGACGGCGTCGCCGCGCCCTGCCTCGCCGTCAACAAGATCCGCTCGTCCCGCTCGCGCGTCATCGACGCCTCCTCTCCAACAGCCGGCTGAGTAGAGGCGTTCAGTAACGGTCTCGTGTCGTCTGCATGACGTTCATATGAACATTCATGTCGCCTCCCTCGGCCCTGCATTTTCATTTTGCGAAATGCTGAGCACCGAAGCACGATACCCGCCCGGGCGCCGCATGGCCATGTATGGCGTGTCGCTCAAGTGTCATATCTCGGCGCTATTGCCGCTTCTGAGAACGAGGGCAATTTTCGTATGAGCATGACCGGCAACGCCGAATCCCGGCAGTCAGCGATCACCGAGATGCTGAAGGAACGGGACTTCGTGAGCGTCGAGGAGCTGGCCGTCCGCTTCGACGTCACCACCCAGACGATCCGCCGGGACATCAACGGCCTGTGCGAGCAGGGCGCCGCGCGCCGGCGCCACGGCGGCGTCGTTCCGGCCACCCTCAGGGGCAATGCCACCTTCCACGATCGCCAGGTGCAGAACCGGGAGGCCAAGCTCGCGATTGCCCGCGAGGTCGCCCGCCACATTCCCGACGGCAGCTCGATCTCGTTCGGCATCGGCACGACGCCGCAGATGGTGGCGGAGGCGCTGCTGACCCGCCAGCGCATGAAGATCATCACCAACAACCTGCCGATCGCGCTCACGGTGGCCCGCAACACCAACTTCGAGGTGGCGATCGCCGGCGGCACCGTGCGGACCAACGACCTGGACGTATGCGGCGGCTCGGAGACGTTCTTTGCCGCCTACAAGGTCGACATCGCGGTGTTCGGCGTCGGCGGCGTCGATGACGACGGGTCCCTCCTGGACTTCACCCAGGACGAGGTGCGGGCGCGCCAGGCGATGCTGGAAAGCTGCCGCCGGTCGTTCCTGGTCCTCGATGCCTCCAAGTTCGGCCGGGCCGCGCACGTCCACGGCGGCCGCATCGACCAGGTCACCACCGTCTTCTGCGAGGCCGAGCTGCCGCCGCCGATCGGGTCGCTTCTGTCCCGGTCCGGCACGGAGTTCGTGCGCTGCCCGATGGCGACGGCACGGCGGGTCAGCGACGGCGGGATCTGACCGCGACCGTCTCAGCCCGGCCGCACGGCGAACCCGGTCCGCAAGGCGGCCGCCCAGTTTGGCCGCCCGCAGGCATCGGCGCGCCGCGCCGCCGCCTCGTGATCGTAGGCAACCGCGACGAACAGCACCGCCGGCAGGCCGTCGGGGTCCGGCGTGACGATGGCGTACCGGGCGTGCGGAGAGCCGGAGTCCGAGACGTGTGGCGGGTCGTCGTCGTCGTAGGCCGGGCAGCCGACCGAGCCCGGATTGATGATCGTCACCCCGCTGTCGAGGCGCACCATGTCCGCGCGATGGCTGTGACCGGTCAGCACGACGCCGGCCTCCACCCGATCGCCCAGACGCGCCGCGATCGCCTCGTGGCGGTCGCGCACCAGCTCCCCGTCCTGAATGCGATCCATGAGATAGCGCGTGTCCGAGGCGGGAGACGCGTGCATCGCGACGATCCCGTCCGCCACCCTCGCATCGAACGGCAGCGCCCCGAGCCAGGACCGCTGCGCCGGCGAGATCGCCTCGACGGTGAACCGGTCGGAGGCGTTCATGCGCTCCGGCGAGAGCGTCGCCACCTGACGGTCGTGGTTGCCGCGCACCGTGACCGCGTCGAGGGTGGCGAGGAGCTCGATCGTCTCGCGCGGCCACAGCGGACCGGAGGTGCAGTCGCCGAGGTTGACGAGGAGGTCCGCCCCGCCCCGCGCCGCCAGATCGGCCTGCACGGCCTCCAGCGCCGGCCGGTTGCCGTGGATGTCGGCAATCACCGCGATCCTCAAGACCTTCCTCCCCCCGACCTCACAACCCGTTCTCCCGATCAGCGACGTTCGAAATAGGCCCTCGGCGACGCGCCCAGCATGCGCCGGAACATGGCGGTGAAGGCGGCCGGGTTGTCGTAGCCGAGGTCGAGCGCCACGGTGGTCACCGGCTGGCCCGCCGCCAGCCTCGGCAGCGCCGCCATCAGGCAGGCCTGCTGGCGCCAGGCGACGAAGCTCAGCCCCGTCTCGCGCCGGAACTGCCGGGTGAACGTGCGGCGCGAGACGCCGAGCGCGCCGCTCCAGTCGTCGATGGTGTCGTGGGGCGTCGGATCGGCCAGGAACGCCCGGCAGCGGCGCGCCAGCGCGCCGTCCAGCGGCAGCGGCAACGACAGCGGCAGCGGCGGCAGCAGGCGGATCTCGTGCAGGATCAGCGCCATCAGCGCGCCGTCGCGGCCCTCCACGTCGTAGGTGGCCGGGACCGTCACCGCATCGGCCAGCAGCCCGCGCATCAGCGCCGAGATGCCCACCACCTGGCAGCGGTCCGGCATGCCGGCGACGGCGCCGGGCTCCAGATAGAGGCTGCGCATGCGCACGTCACCCAGCATCTGCACCTCGTGGACGGTGCCGGCCGGGATCCACATGCCGCGCTGGGGCGGCATCATCCACGCACCTTCGGGCGTCGCCACCATCACCGCGCCGGTCGACCCGTACAGGAGCTGGTCGCGGTGATGATAATGAGCGTCAACAAGGTGGCCGTCCGGATAGTCGCCGCCCAGGGCCACCACGGGTCGCGGCACTTCCCGATAGGACTGGCGCAGCTCGCCGCGGATCATCATGGCCCACTCGCGTAAGAGATTGACCCTATGCGGGTGGCGGGCCGTCGTCCAGTCCGCATGATGGGGTCAGCCAGAGCCCACTCCGGCCGGATGGACCCATCTGGACCCTCGAAAGCGGCCCCGGGTTCACGACCAGAGCCGATCCTGTTCGGTCCGATCGCTCCGATCTGAACGGGACGTGGCTCGAAGCGGCGGCCAACGCCTGCGCGACAGGGAAGAAGCGACCTCTCATGAGCGACATCACCATCGAGCGGCCGAAGGCCACGCCGACGGCCTTTTCCGTCCTGAGCGCCGCCGGCTTCTGCCACATGCTCAACGACATGATGCAGTCGGTGTTTCTGGCTGCCTATCCCATCTTCAAGGGCAATTTCGACCTCAGCTTCGGACAGATCGGCCTGCTGACGCTGACCTACCAGGCGACCGGATCGATGCTGCAGCCGCTGGTCGGCCTCTACACCGACCGCCGGCCGCTTCCCTATTCGCTGCCGTTCGGCATGGGCTCGTCGTTCGCCGGCCTGATGATGCTGGCCTACGCCCACTCCTATGCGATGCTGCTCGGCGGCGCGGTGCTGCTCGGCGTGGGTTCGTCGATCTTCCACCCGGAGGCCTCGCGCCTGGCCCGCCTCGCCTCGGGCGGCGCCCACGGCCTCGCCCAGTCGCTGTTCCAGGTCGGCGGCAACGTCGGCACGTCGCTGGGGCCGCTGATGGTCGCCTTCTTCGTGCTGCCCCACGGCCAGCGCAGCATCGCCTGGTTCGCCCTGGCCGCACTTGCCGGCATGGTGGTGCTCACCGGCCTCGGACGCTGGTATTCCCGCACCGGTCACGCGCGGCCGCGGCCCCGCGGCACGCCGGTCGACCGGAGCCACCTGCCGCCGCGCGAGGTGCGCCGCGCGATGGCGATCCTGATCAGCCTGCTGGTGTCGAAATGGTTCTATCTGGCGAGCTTCACCAGCTACTACGTCTTCTTCCTCATGCAACGCTTCCGGCTCGAGGAGGGACAGGCGCAGATCTACCTGTTCGTCTTCCTCGCCGCCGTTGCCATCGGCACCCTGATCGGCGGCCCGGTCGGCGACCGGATCGGCCGCAAGACGGTCATCCGGGTGTCGATCTTCGGCGTGCTGCCGTTCACCCTGGTCCTGCCGTATGCGGGGCTGCCGCTCACCATCGGCCTCAGCGTCGTCATCGGCGTGGTGATCGCCTCGGCCTTCTCCGCCATGGTCGTCTATGCCCAGGAGCTGATGCCCGGCAGGGTCGGCATGGTGTCGGGCCTGTTCTTCGGCCTCGCCTTCGGCATCGGCGGCATCGGCGCCGCCCTGATGGGCCTGCTGGCCGACCGCACCAGCATCCAGTTCGTCTATGAGGTCTGCGCCTTCCTGCCGGCGATCGGCATCCTTGCCGCCCTGCTCCCCGACATCGAACGCGACCGCCTGCAGGCCGCGCGGGCAGGCTGAGGCAACGCCCTGGGGCGGTCCCGATCTGGCGGCGGCCGAATGCGTCCGGATATGCTAGACCCCTGCCTGGATGCCCGCCGCAACCGGTCATAGCCGGACGCGTGCCCCAAACCGAGGAGGTGACCATGACCGCTCCCGACATCGCCATCGTCGCGCCAGGCATGATGGGCAGCGGCGTCGCGCGCCGGCTCGTCGACAACGGCGCCCGCGTGACCACGTGCCTCGAGGGCCGCTCCGAGGCGACCGTCAGGCGGGCCGAAACCGCCGGCATGACCCCGGTCGCCTTCGACGCGCTCGCCGAGGCCGACCTCGTGCTGTCGATCCTCCCGCCGGGCGACGCCGTGGCGCTTGCCCGCGCCCTCGCCCCCTCCCTCGACGCCGGCCCGCGCAGGCCGGTGTTCGTCGACTGCAACGCCGTGTCGCCCGCCACCATGGCCGAGATCGCCGCGATCGTGACGGCGGCCGGTGGCCGCGTCGTCGATGCCGGCATCATCGGCGCGCCGCCGAAGCCCGACGGCAAGGGTCCGGTGTTCTATGCCTCCGGCACGCCGGCAGACGTCGAGGCATTCGCCCGGCTCGCCGACTTCGGCCTGCGCATCTCGCCCATGGACGGCGGCATCGGCACCGCCTCGGCCATGAAGATGTCCTATGCCGGCATCACCAAGGGGCTGACCGCCATCGGCACCGCGATGATCCTGGCCGCCGGGCGCGGCGGCGTTGCCGGCACCCTGCAGGCCGAACTCGCCGCCAGCCAGCCCGAGCTGCTCGCCTGGCTCGCCCGCCAGGTGCCCAAAATGCCGCCCAAGGCCTATCGGTGGGATGCCGAGATGCAGGAGATCGGGGCGTTCACCGGCGATGCAGAGGCCGGCACCGCCATCTACGACGCCGTCGCCGAGCTCTACCGTGCCGTCGCCGCAGATCCCGACGCCACCTCGTCCCGGGTGGCGGGCTTCTTCGAGCCCGGGGCGCCGGCCGGCAACGCCTGAAGGCGACGCAGACGGAAATCCGGGCGCAGCGCTTGGGCGAAAGTCTTGGACGGGCCGGTCGGATTCGGCTTCTCTCGCGACCGGTTCCAGAGCCCCTTCCGACCGGTGGACTCCCCTGGTCGATCCATCATGGCTCCGGATTCGATACCGCGGAGGAGCAGCGATGCTGACTACGGCGATCCTCGGGCCCGGCAGGTGGGCCGCCCGTCTGGTGGACTCCGTCCAGGGCAAGAGCAGCCGCCTGCGCTTCGTCGCGGCCGGCAGCCAGGATCCGGACCGGCATGCCGACTTCGGCGACCGCTTCGGCCTGCCCGTCACCACCTACGACGCCATCCTCGCCGATCCCGCCATCGAAGCGGTGGTGATCGCCACGCCGCACCGCCAGCACCGCCCGCACGCCATCGCCGCCGCCGAAGCCGGCAAGCACGTGCTGGTCGAAAAGCCGCTCGCCACCACCAAGGAAGACGCCCAGGCGATCGTCGCCGCCTGCCGCACGGCCGGCGTCAAGCTCGCCCACGGCTTCAACCGGCGCTTCGCCCCGGCCTACCTGGAGATGCTGCGGCGGGTCCACGAAATCGAGATCGGCGAGCTGCTGCACGTCGAGGGGCAGTTCTCCGGGCCGTCCGGCTATCGGCTGAAGCCGGGTGCCTGGCGCGCCGACCGCGACGAATGCCCCGCCGGCGCCATGACGCCGCGCGGCATCCACGCCCTCGACAGCCTGATCTCCATGGCCGGGCCGGTGATCTCGGTGTTCGCCTACAGCGAGCACCGCGAGATCGCCGTCGACGTCGACGACGTCACCTCGGCGCTGCTGCGCTTCGGCAGCGGCGTCACCGGCTACATCGCCGCCCACCAGGCCACCGCCGAGATCTGGCGGGTCGCCGTCACCGGCAGCAAGGGCTGGATGGAGATGCGCGGCCCCTCCGACCTGACCGTCTGCACCCTGGAGGGCGAGCCCGAGAGGATCCCGCTGGAGCGCACCGACATGGAGCGCGCCGAGCTGGAGGCGTTTGCGGATTTCGTCGCCGGCGGGTCGTATCCGGTGAGCAACGCCCAGGCGCTGAACGGCGTCGCGGTCATCGAGGCGATGGTCGCCTCGGCGCGCGGCAACCAGCTGGTGCGCCTGCACTGAGCGGGTCCCCATCCGCCCACCGCCCTTCGCAAGCCGCCGCCGACGCCGTACCCTCTCCCGATCTCCGCGCCACGTGCCGGACCTCCGCCGGAGCCGAACCCGCCGATGCCCATCAACGACCGTCAGCTGCGCTATTTCGTCAAAGTGGTCGAGGTCGGCAACATGACCAAGGCCGCGGCGCTGCTGCACGTCGCCCAGCCGGCGCTCGGCATCCAGATCCGCCAGCTGGAGGACCTGCTCGGCACGCCGCTGTTCGAGCGCCATTCGCGCGGCGTCTCGGTCACCCCGGCCGGGCAGCTGCTCTACGACCGCGCCGGCGTCGTCCTGCGGCTGATGGAAGAGGCCGAGGCGGAGCTGAAGACCTTCGGCCAGGACCGGCGCGAAACGCTGACGGTCGGCGTCACCCACTCCATCATGCGCCTCGTCGGATCGGCCATCCTGACCGCCGCCCGCCGCGACCTCCCGGGCGTGTTCCTCAGCCTCGTCGAGGAGCCCAGCATCGTGCTGGAGGGCGGCCTGCAGCGCGGCGAGATCGATCTCGCCTTCACCTACGAGCTCTCCCCCGACCTGCCGTCGGTCACCGGCACGCCGGTGATGGTGGAGGAACTGCTGCTGGTGACCCGGCCGGACCAGGCGCCGGCGGCCAAGACCGTCGCGTTCGCCGACGTGACCGCCATGGAGCTGGTGCTGGCGCACGGGCGCGACCCGATTCGCCGGCTGGTCGAGCGTGCCGCCCTGGAGCGCGGGCTGTCGGTGAAGGTCGACTACGAGGTGCAGTCCCTGCAGGCGACCCGGCAGGTGGTGCAGGAGGGGCTTGCGGCCAGCATCCTGCCCTACGGCACCGTCGCCGAGGAGATTGCCTCGGGCCTGCTCGCCGCCCGGCGGATCAGCGATCCGGTGCTGAAGCGCACCCTCTACCTGGCGCGCCCCCTCGGCCGCGCCGCGTTCCTCAACGAGGACGGCATCATGAAGCTGATGCGCTCGGTGGTGAAGCAGCTCGCCGTCGATCTGGAGCACCTCGCCGAACGCGCCGAGGGCTGAAAATCCGCCGCCCGCCGATACGGCAGGCGGCGGGGATCGCTCAGAAGCGCCAGGTGAACTTCGCCTGCACGGCGTTCACGGCCACGCTGTCGCCGAACTGGCCGACGTAGGACGCGCCGAGGCTCGCCCGCTCGTTGATGGCGAGATCGGTACCGATTTCGATCAGAGCGGTGTTTTCCGCCACCGGCACGCCGGACACCGTGAAGTTGGCGCTCGGAACGCTCAGAAGCGCCATCTGCGTCTCCGGTGTGGTGTCGCCGAAGGCATACTGCCAGGCGACCGAAGCGTGCGGCTTCAGCGACATGCCGCCGGAGAGCGCCATCGTCGTTGCCACCCGGACACCGACCGACGTGTAGCCGACACCGGCCGAGCTGGAGGCGCCCGACAGGCCGTTGGCGGCACCGGTTTCGGTGAAGCTGTCGGTGTTCAGATGCACGTAGGAGAGTCCGACGAAGGGTTCGAACGCCACCTGCTGCATGGCGAAGCCGTAGCCCGCCTCGGCGAACACCTGGGCGGTGCCGCCGTTGTAGTCGGCCTCCGCCTGGCCGGAGTGGCCGCGGAAGGCGAGCGAGCGCGAGGTCTCGATCTGGTTGAAGGCGTAGCTGGCGCCGAAGCGCAGGTTCACCGGCCCGGCGCTGGTGCCGCCATAAAGCGCAATAAGCGCGCTGTCGATGTCGGCCGAGCTCGCCAGCGTATCGATGTCGGAGTTCGACTGGCTGTAGCCACCCGCCGCACCGAACATCCAGTTGGCGACCTTCATGTCCACGCCGGCGATGAAGCCGGCGATGTTGGAATCGACGTTGGCATTGGTCGAGCCACCGTCATAGGTGGCCCAGCCGCCATAGGCCTGCGCCCAGACCGTCCCGTTGAAAGCCGAAGGGGCCGGCGCCGGCGTGTCGGTCGGGAAGGGGGCGGCCGAGGCATCGGCCGGGGTGCCGTAGGCAAGCGCCGGGCCGCCATAGCCGAGCGCGGAGGTCGGATCCGCCCGGTTGACGTATTCGCCCTGGCGCAGGCGTCCGAGCAGGGCCTGACGGCTGTACTGGCTGTCGCCGATCATCACCGTCTGGGCACTGGCATGGGCCTCACCGGTCAGCGCGTTGAGCGCACCGGAGAGCTCGCCGGAGGTCAGGTTGTAGAACGCGGACAGGTCCGAAGGCAGGCTCGCCAGATAGGGACCGCTGGTCGAGTTGATGACACTGTCGATGACGGCACCGACCGCCTGCTGGTTCGACGTGGTGCCCGACTGTCCCGCGAGGTTGGCGGCGACTTTCAGGCTCACTTCGGTCGGCGCATAGGTGAGCGTCGTGCTGTAGAGGGCCGGCAGACCGCTGACGGCGAGCGTGTCGAACGCGCCGGTAACTCCCTGCGTCGCCTTGATGACGGTGTAGTTCGGAGCAATGTTCGAGGTCTGGAAGGAGGCCGACAGCGTACCGGCAAGGCGGGCCGTGCCGGTGATCTCGAACGCATCGTTGCCCTGATCCGTCACCCGCATCGCGTACGTGCCGACCGAAGTCTGCACGAACTTGCCGCTGAAGAGATGGGTGATCGGAACGCCCGTCCCGCTGACCCCGAGCCAGCCGCTGTTCTCGAACCGCTTGCCCGGGCCGGCCGTGGCCGCGATCCGGCCGTCGATGACGCCCATGTTGACGATCACCGTGCCGACGGCATCGGCACCGGTGCGCAGGGCATCGGCGACGGCGGGCGCCTGCAGGGTGCCGTAGTTCAGCAGCGTGCCGTAGAGGCCGTGCATGTCCACCGCGGCGCCGGCAACGCCGGTGGCCGTGACGGTGCCCCTGTTGGTCAGCACGCCGTAGGTCTCGCCGCGCATGCCGATGCCGCCGTTGCCGCTCGCCTGAACGGTACCGGTGTTGATGATGTCGTCGCCCTTGCGGCCGCTGAGGATCGCCGAATCGACGGCGCTTGAGGTCAGCGTGGCGGCGTTGCGGATCGGGTTGTAGATGCCCGGGATGGTGGCGAGGTAGCCGTTGATGCCGGTGGAGTCGACATAGATGCCGACGACGTTGTCGCCGTAGGCGGAGTTGGACGACACCACCGCGCCCGGAATGTTGATCTCGTACCAGGTCGCGATGCCCAGCGCGTCGACATGCATCACCGCCGGATGCACCTTGCCGTCGGCGGTCACCCAGTTGGCGACCAGGTTGTACTCGCCGGAGCGGCCGGCGCCGGTGATGCCCTCGAAGTGGGTCGCGACGGCGCCCGGGTGGTCATAGGTCGTGTAGGTGCCGGTGGTCTGGTCGTAGATGTAGCCGTGCTCGGCGTGGATGACGCCGTCGACCTTCAACTCGCCGTAGCCGCCGGCGATCTTGTCGCCGTAGATGCCGTAGGCCGTCGTGCTGACGGCGCCGGGAATGTTGTTGGTGGTGTAGGTGCCGGTATCGATGTTGTAGATGAAGGCGTTGCCGGTCGCGAGCCGGGTGTCGTAGTTGCCGACGAGCTGATTGCCGAACGTCGAGTGGGCGATGGTGAAGAGCGTGTCGGAGCCGGGATAGACCAGCGTCGTGAGTTCCTGTCCCGGCGCCGATGCGCCGTCATACAGGTAGCTCAGATCGTAGGGGTTGGAGGCCGCCGTCTTGTAGCTGCCGACCGCCCGCAGGATGCCGCCCGGATTGCCGAAGTTCGGCCCGTACGGAGAGGAGCCGATGGCGCCGGGAAAGTTCGAGCCGTTGGCCGTCGCTTCCGGGAAGGCCGACCAGGTCTGGCTGGTCATGTTGTACAGGAGACCGCCGGTCTGGCCGCTCGACGGAATGGTGTAGTTGCCGACGACGTTGTCGCCGCGGATGCCGGTGAGGAACGTGCCGGTGGTGCCGAAATTGAGCGTCTGGAAGGACGTCGGCAGCGAGACGATCACATCGGCGGCGTGAGCAACCGGCGTCAGGCAGGTGGCGCTCAGGCCAATCACGGCGAGGGTGCTGCGACGCGTCCGGGAGGCCGGCCGGGAAGTCGATCTGATTTTCATGAATTCCGCCATGGTCGGCACGGAGACGTCCGCGCGCAATTTATGCGCGGTATCTCCCGCGCGTTTGCACCCACGCTATCGTGTTCCATGGCCCGCCGATAGCGCCGATGTGCTTGCTGCACAGCCGCGCGACCCGGAAAGCTCAGATCCGCACCGCCTCCAGTGCGCTTGGGTGAAACAGCTCTTCCGGCACGACCAGGCGTGGCGACAGCCCCTGGGCGTGATGGTGGGTCAGGAAGGTCTCCAGCATCACCCGGTTCGGGGCGAATCCGTACGACCAGAAGTCCTCGCCCATCAGGCCGCGGGCGTCCTGCAGCGCCTCCTCCACGAAGGGCAGCATCACCTTCGTCGCCGAAGTGTCGGCGAGCCGCGCCGTGCACACCCGCTTCGCCGCCTCGAACGCCTTCATGACGGTGGCGGGCAGCCAGGGGTGCCGCTCGACCAGCTCCCGGCGGATGCCGAGCAGATGCATCACCGGAAAGATTCCGGTGCGGCGATAGTAGTCCGTGGCCGCCGCGCGGGGGCTTTGAAACAGCCAGCCGACATTGTTCTTCGGCCCGAAACAGGACGGCACACGCGGCCCGATCAGCCCGTCGATCTCGCCGCGCGCGAGCAGGCCCGACAGCGTCTCCCCTTCGCCGATCGGCGAAACCCGCACGTCGTCCGGCAGGTCGAGCACGATCTTCTCGGTGCGGCCCGGCTGCTCGATGCCGCCGCGCACCCACTCGATGTCGCGCGGCGCCACCCCGTACTCGTCCTCCAGCAGCGCGCGCGCCCAGACGTTGGCGGTGAGCTGGTATTCCGCCAGCCCGATCCGGCGGCCCTTCAGGTCGGCCGGCGTGTCGATCCCCCGGTCGGTGCGCACGTAGATCGAGGAGTGGCGGAAGGCGCGCGAGGGGAACACCGGCATGCCCACGTAGGCGCTGTCGCCCAGCGCCGTCTTCACGGTGAAGGAACTCAGCGACAGCTCGCAGATGTCGAACTCGGTGTGACGGAAGGCGCGGAAGAAGATCTCCTCCGGCTCCAGCCGCAGGTAGACGGGATCGACGCCGTCGATCTGGACGTCGCCGTCGAACAGCGGCCGCACGCGGTCGTAGTCGCCGACCGCCACGGACAGGCGCAGGTCCGTCATTCTGGGAAGGCCGCGAGGGCGGCGGCCGATGGGGCCGAAGTCCCAGGGAGCGTGGTCGGCACCGTCATACCCATCCGCCTCGTGGAAGGAGCTGCATTCGGCGGCCGAAGGACACCGCCGCCAAGGATGCCCGGATCGTAGGGACCGGGCGCGTCCGCGGTCCAAAATGATCGTCTTTGGCAAGCGATAGCGAAAATGGATGAAGCCCGGCTCGCCCGGGGGCGATAATCAGCCTCAGCGAACGCCCAAACAGACGCCGGACGTCCGCGCCCGCCGGGGCGCAGTCGGCTCCGGCGGAAGCGGAGACGAGATGGCACAAGACGACGACGCGCGCGACCCGATGGACGCGATCGAGACGCCCGTCGGCGACCGGCCCAACCGTGTCCAGTTCGGCTCCGACGTCGCCGCCCTCTGCCTCAACGCCCTCGACATCCCCTACATCGCCCTCAATCCCGGGGCGAGCTACCGCGGCTTCCACGACAGTCTCGTCAACTTCCTCGGCAACCGGGCGCCGCGCATGCTCCTGTGCCTGCACGAGGAGCATGCCGTTGCGATCGCTCATGGCTACGCCAAGGTCACCGGCAAGGCGATGGCGGCGGCCGTGCATTCCAACGTCGGCCTCATGCACGCGACGATGGCCATCTTCAACGCCTGGTGCGACCGCATGCCGGTGCTGGTCATCGGGGCGACCGGGCCGCTCGACGCGACCCGCCGCCGGCCGTGGATCGAATGGATCCACACCGCCCGCGACCAGGGCGCGCTGGTGCGCGACTACACCAAATGGGACGACCAGCCGGCCTCGCCAGCGGCGGTGCCTGAATCGTTTGCCCGCGCCAAATGGCTGGCCGAAACCGTTCCCCAGGGACCGGTCTACGTGAACCTCGAGGCCGGCATGCAGGAGAGCGTGCTCGACGCGCCCATCGTCCTCCCGGACTTCGCGCGGCTGATGCCGGCGACCGCGACCGGCGCCGGCACCCGGGCGATCGCCGATGCCGCCGCGCTTCTGAAGGCCGCAACCTCTCCCGTCTTCCTGATGGGACGGGTGACCCGCGACCCCGACGCGTGGCGGGCGCGGGTGGCGCTCGCCGAAGCGCTCGGCGCCCGCGTCCTCACCGACCTCAAGGTCGGCGCGGCGTTCCCCACCGACCATCCGCTGCACGCCGGTGCGCCGGGGGTCTATCCGTCCGCCGACGCGGCCCGCGTCGTCCGCGACGCCGACCTGATCGTCAGCTTCGACTGGACCGACCTCGACGGCACCTTCGCCAAGATCTTTGAGGCCGAGCGGCCGGCCGCGAAGATCATCCAGATCTCGCCCGATCATCAGGTCCACAACGGCTGGAGCATGGACTACCAGGCGCTGCCGCCGGCCGACCTGATGATCGCCGCCGGCCCCGACACCGTGGTGCCGGACCTCTGCGCCGCCCTCGGCATCGCGCTCCCCGCCGCCGGTCCGCTTCCCCAGCCGCCGGTCGAGCCAGGCGAGCCCCTGCCCGAGGCCGTCGACGAGCCCACCGTCGCCCATGTGGCGGCAGCGCTCCGGCAGGCGCTGGCCGGCGAGCGTGTCAGCCTCTCCCACCTGCCGCTCTCCTGGGACGGCGCCTACTGGCCGCTCCGCCATCCGCTCGACTTCCTCGGCTCCGACGGCGGCGGCGGCGTCGGTGCCGGCCCCGGCGTGACGGTGGGCGCCGCCCTGGCGCTGAAGGACGCCGACACGTTGGTCGTCGGCATCTGCGGCGACGGCGATTTCCTGATGGGGCTGACGTCGATCTGGACGGCCTGCCACTACCGGCTGCCGCTGCTCATCGTGGTCGTCAACAACCGCTCCTTTTACAACGACGAGGTCCACCAGGAGCGCGTCGCCAACCAGCGCGGACGCCCTCCGGAGAACAAGTGGATCGGCCAGCGCATGAGCGATCCCGACCTCGACCTGGCGGCCCTCGCCGCCGCCCAGGGCGCCGAGGCCTTCGGCCCGGTCCGCACCATGGCGGAGCTGAAGGAAAGCCTCGCCTCGGCGGCGGCGGCGACGAAGGCCGGCGGCGTCGCCGTCGTCGACGTGCACGTGGCGACCGGCTACACGCCCGCCTTCCAGGCGGCGCTCGACAGCAAGGACTGAGCCCGCCTCCAGACAAAAAAAACCCGCGACCGGGGTGCCGGTCGCGGGTCTCTCGTCTGGTCCGACTGGTAGGATCAGCCTATTTCTTCCAGCCCTTGATCATGATCAGCTCGTTCAGTTGCTCGTCGGTCAGCGGCTTGTCGAGATACTTGAACTCGACCGCTTCCTTCATCAGGTCGTCGACGCCCAGCATCACGTCTGGGTCGATGTACTCGCGGGTGTCGAACTCGTCGCGCACCCGCCGTGCCACGGCGAGGTCGACGTCGGCGAGCTTGGCGTAGGCCTCCAGCGCCTCGTCGCCGGAATAGGCCCACTCCACCGTGTCCCGGTAGCCCTGCATGAACTTCTCGACCACCTCCGGGCGCTCTTCCAGCGTCTGCAGGTTGGTGATGATCAGCCGGACCGTGTGGTCCTTGACGCTCGGCAGGTCGGCCGAGGTGGCGATGATCTTGATCTGCCCCTCGTTGAGCTGCTTCAGACCGAACGGCGGCGCCGACCAGCCGACGTCAACCTGGTCGGACATCACCGAGGTGAGCGTCGACGGCGGACCGCCGGTGGCCACCGGCTCGGCCTTCACGTCGAGCAGGTTGACGAAGCCCAGCGCGAACGAGTGGGTCGACGAGCCGTTGCGCGAATAGGCCAGCGTCTCGCCGTCCAGGTCCTGCATGGAGTTGATCGGGCTGTCGGCCTTCACGTAGTAGAACGCGTCGTCGCCGTTCGCCGCCGAGCCGATGATGCGGATCGGAGCGCCCTTGCCGTAGGCGCCCAAGGCGCCCTGGGTGCCCACGGCGATGCCGATGTCGGCGGAGCCGGAGATGACGATCTGCTGGGTCTCGCCGCCGCCCTGGGTGTAGAGGATGTCCAGATCCAGGCCGTGCTTCTTGAAGATGCCCTGGTCGAGCCCGAGCTGGGGCAGCGATGCGTCCCACTTGCCGCCCTGTCCGATGGCGACGGTGACCTTCTCCAGGTCCTGCGCGCCGGCGGCGCCGATGCCGCCGAGCATGAGCGCCGCGACGAGCGCGGCCTTCACGGGTGTCGTCATGTGATCCTCCCTCAGATGGTCCCCGGCATCGTTGCGCCGGGGTTGCGATCCGGCGGTGCCGTCCGCCGGTAAGGTCTGCGCCTCTGCGCCGTCACGGGGCCGGGCTGCGGCTCAGCCGGCCAAGCAGCGAATTCACCGCGATGGCGAAGGCGAAGATGATGATGACCAGCCCGTACATGGCCGGCATGTCGAACTGCTGGTAGAAGCGCGTGATCATGAAGCCGAGCCCGTCGCGGGCGAACTTCGTCTCGGCCAGCAGCACGCCGATCACCGAGACGCCGAAGGCCAGCCGGATGCCGTTGATCATCGGATCGCGCATCGCCGGCAGGTAGATCTTGGTGGCCATCTGCAGCGGATTGGCGCGGAAGCTGCGCCCCACCCGCACCAGCACCGGATCGATGTGGCGCATGCCGGACGCCACCGACAGCACGATGGGAAAGAACGACGAGATCGTGCCCATGCCGATCTTCGAGCCCTCGCCGATGCCGAACCACATGATCAGCAGCGGAAAGAAGATGATCTTCGGCGTCGGTGCCAGATAGTGAACCAGCGGCTCGAACACCCGGCCGACGAACTCGCTGCCGCCGATGGCGATGCCGCAGACCACGCCGAGGACCGTTCCGAGCAGAACCGAGGCGACGATCTCGAACAGCGTCACCTGCAGGTTGGCGTAAAAGCGCGGGTCGCTGACGATCCCCCAGATACCGCCGGCGATGGCGCCCACCGTCGGCACCACGTCCTTGTAGAGCAGCCCCGAGCGCGCCAGCGCCTCCCACAGCACCAGCAGCACGACGATGGTCGCCACCCGCACGAGCGTGACCCGGTCGATCCGGTCGGCGGCGGGGCGCCGCGTCACACCGACAGCCTGAGCCATCTCTCGAGCCTTTCCACCGCTGCGAAGATCAGGACGCTGACCGCGATGACGAAGCACACCGCCGCGTAGGTGGCCGCCAGGTCGTAGCGCTCGGCGAGTTCGCCGACGAGGTTGCCGAGCCCGCCGAGATTGATCAGATACTCCACCGCCACCACGGTGATCATCGCGTAGATCAGGCCGAGCCGGAGCCCCAGGAAGATCGACGGCAGCGCCGCCGGCAGCGCGATCTTCCAGAACTGCTGCCATTCGGAGAGGTTGAAGCTGCGGCCGACGTCGAGCAGCACCCGGCGCACGCCGCCGAGCCCCTCCACCGTCTTCATCACCACCGGCGGCAGGCCGGTGACCAGGCCGATCATCACGATGGTCACCGGGCTGCGGCCGAAGATCACCAGGAACAGCGGATAGAGCAGCACCATCGGCGCCGCGGCCAGCCCCGCCACCCAGTCGCCCCACGCCGCGCGCAGCACCGGCCGCCGCGCCAGCAGCACGCCGAACGGGACGCCGATCAGCACCAGCCCGGCGAAGGCCGCGAGCGATTCCGCCACGGTGATCGCGAAATAGGTCAGCACGTTTTCCTCCGCCACGACCCGGTAGAGCGCCAGGAAGATCTCCGACGGCAGCGGCACCACGTAGCGGCTGATCCAGCCCGCCTCGATGGCCGCCTCCACGCCGGCGAAGAACGCGACCACCACCCCGATCCGGACCAGCGCCGGCAGATACCGGGACATCGCGAACGCGCTCATCCGGCACCGCCCGGATGGTCTTCCGCCTCCATGCCGCGGCTCGCCTCCTCGCGCAGGTCGCTCCAGATCGAGGCGACGTAGCGGCCGAACGCGTCGCTGGAGACGATCTCGGAGGTGCGCGGGCGCGGCAGGTCGATGTCGATCACCCGCTTGATGCGGCCTGGCCGGTAGCTCATCACCAAGATCCGGTCGGAAAGTTGCACCGCCTCGGTGATGTTGTGGGTGATCAGCAGGATCGTCTGGCCGAGCTCCTGCTGCACCTGCAGCACCTTGTCGCCGAGCAGCAGCCGGGTCTGCTCGTCCAGCGCCGCGAACGGCTCGTCCATCAGCAGGAGCCGCGGCTCGGAGGCGAGCGCCCGGGCGATCGCCACGCGCTGGCGCATGCCGCCGGAGAGTTGCGCGGGATAGCTCCTCTCGAAGCCGGCGAGCCCGACGAGCCGGATGAAGCGCTGCGCCATCTGGTGGCGCTCGGCCTTCGGCTTGCCGGCGATCTCGAGGGGAAACGCCACGTTGTCGGTGACCGTCCGCCAGGGAAAGGTCGATTCCTCCTGGAACACCATGCTGATCGCCGGATGCGGGCCGCTCACCCGCTCGCCGCCGATCGACACCGTCCCCTCGCTCGGCTCGGTCAGCCCGCCGATCATCGCGAACAGCGTCGACTTTCCGCAGCCCGACGGGCCGATCACCGTGACGAACTCGCCCTTGCCGACGGAGAACGACATCTCCTCGACCGCCCTCAGCGTGCCGTCGGCCGTCGGAAACGCCTTGCCGACGCCCTCGACCGTCAGGACGGCGGCCTCCCCTGCCCGTGCCGGATCGCTCATGCGGTCGCCCGGTTCCGCCGGTGGGCGGCCCGGCCGGCACGGTCCGGCGCTCTGCGGCAATGCAGCGGCACGATGGTCGTCTCCTCCCCTGATCCCGAGCGGCCGCTGTTGTTGGTTTTCGCGTCAGGCCGTTCGAAGCGATGTCGGATGCTAGGGATCCCGGCGGGCGAGGGTCCAAGACAAAAGCGGTATGGCAGTCAAAGCGTAGGCTTGGGAGCCACCGGCGGGCGCGCGCTCTGGACGCTCGCGAGGCGAACAATTCCTCTCGCGCTGCCATCGAAAATCGGTTGCTCCGGCCGGCTGACGGCCCCGCTCCGATGAAGCTACACAGAAAGACGGTCCGCCGGCCCCACCGGCCGCGCGGCCCGCAAGACCGACAGCGAGAGGGTTCCGCCGGGCCGCCCACCGGCCCTGGACGGGACACCCAAGGGAGAACGCCAGATGCCAGGATCGACCCCGCCGTTTCGCGCCGACCACGTCGGCAGCCTGCTGCGGCCGCAGGCGGTGAAGGAGGCGCGGGCCCGGCGCGCGGCCGGCGCGATCGGCGCCGACGAGCTGCGCGCCGTCGAGGACGAGGCGATCCGGTCGGTCGTCGCCAGACAGGAGGCGATCGGCCTGAAGGCCGCCACCGACGGCGAATTCCGCCGCGCCTTCTGGCAGATCGACTTCCTGGAGCAGCTCGAAGGCGTGGAATCCTACGAGGGCGAGCGCAAGGTGAAGTTCCAGGGCCCGCAGCCCAAGCCCGTGCTGCTGCGCACGGTGGGCCGGATCGGCCCGGCGCTCGACCACCCGATGCTCGACCACTTCCGCTTTCTGAAGCAAACGACCACCGTCACCCCGAAGATGACCATCCCGAGCCCCAGCTCGCTGCACTTCCGCTACGGCCGCGAGGCGATCTCCGCCGAAGCCTATCCCGACATGGCCGACTTCTACCGCGATCTCGCGGCCGCCTACGCGGCGATGGTCGCCGCCTTCTACGAAGCCGGCTGCCGCTATCTGCAGCTCGACGAGGTCAACCTCGCCTATCTCTGCGATCCGGCGCTGCGCGACCAGGTGCGCGCCCGCGGCGAGGACCCCGACGCGCTGCCCGAGGTCTACGCCGACCTCATCAACGGCGCGATCGCCGACCGGCCGTCCGACATGACCGTCACCATGCACCTCTGCCGCGGCAACTTCCGCTCCACCTTCGTCGCCAGCGGCGGCTACGAGCCGGTGGCCGAGGTTCTCCTCAACCGCATCGGCGTCGACGGCTACTTCATGGAGTACGACACCGACCGCGCCGGGGGCTTCGAGCCGCTGCGGCACACGCCGAAGGGCAAGACCATCGTGCTCGGGCTGGTGACGTCGAAGACCGGCGACATGGAATCCCCCGACGCCCTGAAGCGGCGGATCGACGAAGCCGCGCAGCACGTGCCCCTCGACCAGCTCGCCCTCAGCCCCCAGTGCGGCTTCTCCTCCACCGAGGAGGGCAACGTGCTCACCGAGGACGACCAGTGGCGCAAACTGGAAACCATCGTCGCCGTCGCCCGCGACGTCTGGGGCGAACTGTAGGACCGGCGTGCCCCGTCAGCCGATCCACTGGAACAGGTATCCGGCGGCGAGGGAGCCGGCCACGGCGAGGGCAAGGTACACCAGGAACGGCGTGGTCTTCAGGACCGGCACGATGGCCATCGCGCCCCAGATGCTGACCACACCCCCGGATACCAGAAACGCCATGGCTGCCCCTTTGGACATGCCGCTGTCGAGCAGCGCCCGAACCAGCGGCAGGGCCGCATATCCGTCGAGGTAGGCGGGCGCGCCCACGAACACGGCGGCCGGGATTGCCCACCAGCGATCCGCGCCCAGATAGGCGGCCAAGGCCCCGGGAGCGAGAGCGGCGTTGAGGACATATTCAGCGGCGAAGGCGGGGATCAGACAGACCAGGATCAGCCTCCCGGTCGCGATCGCCTGATCGCGGAAGGATCGGCGCCGATCGGCATCGCGCCAGACGCGCGCCTCGAACGGCCGGGCGTCCGCGCAGCGCGACGCGCTCAGTGCGAGCGCCAGGCGAGTGTCGCGCAGCGGACGCCTGGCCCACGACCGGTCCCGAAAGACCGCCGTCGTCAAACCGCCGACTACGCCCAGCCCGATGGCCGCCAATGTCTTCCCGACGGCGAAGGCAACCCCCAGCGTGGCTGCCGTCGCGGCCAGCATCGCCGGATCGGTGATCGGCGAGGCGAGCCAGAACGCCATGATCGGAGCAAGCGGGACCCCGGCCGCCAGGAGACCTGCCATCAGCGGCAGCACAGTCACGCCGCAGACCGGAGTGACCGCGCCCACCGCCGAGGCGGCAAGCACCGACCACAGCGTTCTGCCCTCCAGCACTCCGGCGATGCGTGAATCGGCCCCGCTGGCGATGATCCAGGCGGCCAGCAGGATGCCCGGAACGATCAGCGGAGCGACCTCGACCACCCCCGCGACCGCGAAAATCATCGCGCCCAACGCGTGGTCCGGCCAGACAACGGCCATCCCCGTCACTCCCGCCGCCAGCACGAGCAGACCGCGGCAACGCCAGTTGGAGGCGGCCGTCTGGCCGGGCCGGTCGGTCATCCTTGTCTCCTTCGTCGGTTGAAGGATAGGCGTCGCCGAGTCATGATCGAAACGGATAATTTGAATAGAAAGCATTGAAAAACCCAATGGCTCATCTGGAGAGTGATCTCCTGCGCACCTTCCTGGCGGTGGCCGAGGCCGGCAGCGTCACCGAAGGCGCCGCGCAGGTCTTCAGGTCCCAATCGGCCGCGAGCCTGCAGATCAAGAGGCTCGAGGCCACGGTGGGACGCCCCCTGTTCGAGCGGCACGGCCGGGGCGTCACCCTCACCGAAGCCGGCAGCCGCCTCCTTCCCGTCGCACGGGACGTGACCGCCCGGCTCGAGGGCGCCCTGCGCGATCTCGCCCCCGGCGATCTGCGCGGTCGTCTTCGGCTGGGAATCCCCGACGACCGTGGACGCACGCGGCTCGCCCGCATCATCGCCACGATGGCCCGGTCTCATCCGCAGCTCGAACTGGAGGTCACGTGCGCGCTCAGCACGTCCTTTCCGGAGGATCTGGCGAAGGGGCGCCTCGATCTCGCGGTGTACGAGGTCGAAACAGCGAGGGCAGGAGAGGAACTCCTGGCCGAAGAGCCGACGGTCTGGGCAGCATCGACCCACCGGAATTGGGTCGGCATGGATCCGTTGCCAGTCGCCCTGTTCGACCATGCCTGCTGGTGGCGGGATGTGGCGCTGGCATCCCTTCGGGAGCGAGGCCTACCGTTCCGCATCGTCTTCTCCAGCCACAGCGTCGCCGGCGTTCTGGCGGCGGTCGAAGCGGGCGTCGGTGTCGGATTGCTGGGGCGCTCGTCCGTTGGCGAAGGCCTGGCGGTGCTTGGCGAGGAAGACGGCTTCGGCCCCCCTCCGCCCTCCCGGCTCGTGCTCGCGGCCGGCTCCGCGGAGAACACCGCCCCGGTCCGCGCGATGAAGGCGGCCATCCGGGCTGCGTTTCGGGATTAGAGACCGGTTCGCCGTCGTCCGGACTGTCCTATGGAAGCTGCAAACGCCTTATCTGCATCTCGTGGCGCCGCTGAACTTGCAGGCAGGCCGTGCCGGTCTTCGCGCCAGATCGTCGGCAAGCCGTTGCGGGCAAACGCCTTTCTGACACGCCCCGCCGCCGCGGCGCGCGGGAGAAAAATCGCGGATCTCTTCGAAAATCGGTTTCGCCCACCCTGCATCCCGGCGTAATTTGCATTCTTCGGAATGTTCCCAGACTGGACCGGGCGCGACTGGCCGTCCGTGCCATACTGGGATCGAGGATTGCACCCGGCCACGCGCCGGGCCGTGCTACGCGTTGAAAGGGAGTGCCGCGCCATGATGAGCCAAGAGCAGAACGAGTTGCTGAGCCAGATCGGTCCCGGCACCGGTGCGGGCGCGGTGCTGCGGCAGTACTGGCAGCCGGCGGCGCTGGCCGAGGAGCTGGTCTCCGCGCGCCCGGTGGTGCCGGTGACGCTGCTCGGCGAGGAGCTGGTGCTGTTCCGCGACAACTCCGGCGCGCTCGGCCTGATCGGCCGCCGCTGCCCGCACCGGGGCGTCGACCTGTGCTTCGGACGGCGCGAGGACAACGGGCTGCGCTGCCCGTTCCATGGCTGGCACTTCGACACGAGCGGCCAGTGCGTGGAACAGCCGGGCGAGCCGGAAGGCAGCCAGATGTACAAGAACATCCGCACCGTCTCCTACCCGGTGGTGGAGAAGAACGGCATCATCTTCGCCTTCATGGGCGAAGGCGAGCCGCCGGCGTTCCCGCAGTTCGACTGCTTCGCCGCCCCCGATACCCACGTCTTCGCCTTCAAGGGCCTGTGGGAGTGCAACTGGCTGCAGGCGATGGAGGTCGGCATCGATCCGGCCCACGCCTCCTTCCTGCACCGCTTCCTGCAGGACGAGGATCCGAACGAAGGCTACGGCAAGCAGTTCCGCGACAAGGCGGCCAACACCGACATCCCGATGACCCAGCTCCTGCGCGAATATCCGCGCCCGGAGATCAAGGTGGAGGAGACCGAGTTCGGTCTGCGGCTGATCGCGCTGCGCCACATGGACGGCGGCCGCAGCCACGTGCGGGTGACCAACCAGATCTTCCCCGAGACGATCTGCATCCCGATGTCGAACGAGATGACCATCACCCAGTGGCACGTGCCGATCGACGACGAGACCTGCTACTGGTACGCCATGTTCACCAGCTTCGGAAAGCCGGTGGACAAGCACCTGATGCGCGAGCAGCGGCTCAAGGAGCACCGGCTGCCGGACTACGCGCCGCTGAAGAACAAGCGCAACAACTACGGCTACAACCCGGACGAGCAGGAGAGCCTGACCTATACGGGCATGGGCCTCGACATCAACGTCCACGACCAGTGGGCGGTGGAATCCATGGGCCGCCTGCAGGACCGCACCCAGGAGCATCTCGGCCGCACGGACGTCGGCATCAGCCGCAACCGGCGCCGCCTCCTCGACGCCATCAAGAAGGTGAAGGCGGGCGAGTTGTCCGGTCTGCCCATGTACGGCGAGGGCGACATCGAGGCGATCCGCGGCCCGGCCTCCATCGACGCGATCGGCCTCACCGACGAGTGGGAGGAAGTGTGGCTGCAGGCCGAAGCCGGCCGCCGTGCCGGCTGCGACTGGAGCGCCGCGCTTTAGGGCGCGCGATCGCGCAGGTCCGGATGGGGGACCGGTTTTCCCCGGTTCTCCCCGGCTGCGGGTGCGCCCCGCTCACGGCCAATCCCCGCCCACTGCCAATCATTGAGGAATGCGCATGTCGAGCTCCGGCAAGGTGACGCTGGAAGACGGACTGGTGGGACGATGCGGCCTCCTCGACGCGGCCGGCTTCGACGCCGCGCGCACCGTGCTCGACGAGGTCGAGCGGCGCGGGCTGGAAACCATCCGCTTCGCCTTCGTCGACCAGCACGGCGTGCTGCGGGGCAAGGCGATCGTCGCGTCGGGTCTTGCCTCGGCGTTCCGCAACGGCGTGCCGATCACCTCGACCCTGCTCCTGAAGGACACCTCCCACCGCACGGTGTTTCCGGTGTGGGCCGACGACATCGGCTTCGGCACCGGCACGCTCACCGGCGCCGGCGACGTGACCATGGTGCCCGACCCCACCACCTTCCGGGTGCTGCCGTGGTCGCCCCACTCCGCCTCGATCCTCTGCGACGTGGTCCACAAGGACGGCTCGCCGCTGCCCTTCTGCACCCGTTCGATCCTCAAGCGGGCGGTGGCGAAGCTGGCGGAGACCGGCAAGGCCCTCGTCTGCGGGCTCGAGGTGGAGTTCTACGTCCTCAGGGTCGAGGACCAGCGCCTCGCCCACGCCGACAGCGGCATCCCGGCCGCCCCGCCGTCCACCAGCCTGCTTTCCCACGGCTACCAGTACCTGACGGAATCCCGCTACGACATCCTCGAGGACGTCATGGACGACCTTCGCCGCGCCGCCCAGGGGCTGGGCCTGCCGGTGCGCTCCATGGAGGCGGAGTTCGGGCCGAGCCAGTTCGAGTTCACCTTCGAGCCGGCTGCGCCGCTGGCCCATGCCGACGCCATGGTGATGTTCCGCTCGATGGTGAAGGAGGTTTGCCGCCGCAAGGGACTGCACGCGACCTTCATGTGCCGGCCGAAGCTCGACAACGCCGTGCCCAGCGGCTGGCATCTCCACCAGTCCGTGGTCGACACCACGACCGGCGACAATTTGTTTGTCCCCTCCGACGACGGCAGCCTGTCGCCCACCGCCAGCGGCTGGATCGCCGGCCTTCTCGCCCATGCCGAGGAAAGCTGCCTGCTGACCACGCCGACGGTGAACGGCTACAAGCGCTACCAGCCGAATCTCCTGGCGCCGGACCGGGTGCAGTGGGGCCGCGACAACAAGGGCGCGATGATACGCGCGCTGATGGCGCCCGGCGACAAGGCGAGCCGCATCGAGAACCGCGTCGCCGAGCCGGCCGCCAACCCCTACCTCTTCTTCGCCTCCCAGATCCTGTGCGGTCTCGACGGGGTGACGAACGGGCTCGCCGCGCCGGCCCCGGTCGAAAATCCCTACACCAGCGAGGCCCGCGCGCTGCCCAAGAGCCTGATCGCCGCCATCGAGCGGTTCGAGGCGAGCGCCTTCTACCGCGACGTGCTGGGCGACGACGTCGTCCGCTATCTCGCCACCATCAAGCGCGCCGAGTGGGACCGCTACCTGATGACCGTCTCCGAATGGGAGCAGACGGAGTATTTCTCGCTGTTCTGAGCGGACCGGTTTCCTGGACCCCTTGCGCGCTCCGGAACAAAGCGACCCAGCCGAAGTTGTATCGCCGCAATGCCCGCCGCCGTGCCGCGTCTCGCGCCCGGATGGCAGGACCTCATCCCCCCGGCGGACACCTGATCGCGCATGTCGCTTTCCACCCGACCCGAACTCGGCCATCCCGGCCCAGCCGTGACCCGCCGGTCTCACGCCGCGGCACCTGGCCGGCGCGTACCGCTCCGGCCGCGCGCGCTCCGGCCCGCCTTTGCGCCTCCCGTCCATTGCCGGTGCCGCCCCGCATGAACGCGGTCTGCCGTCCCACCTCGCCTGCGGAGGCAACTGCCCTCCTCGACGACCTGCTGTTCGCCGGATCGCACGGCATCGTCTCGCCGGCGGTCTCGGCGTGGCCCGGGCGCTGCGCCTACGCCGTTGCCATCCCGGCCCGGCAGGAAGAACGGCGGATCGGCGCCTGCCTGTCTTCCGTGCTCGCCTCCATGCACGCCAGCGGCCGACCCGGCGGCATCGTCCTGCTGGTCAACAACACCACCGACGCGACCGCCGCCCGCGCCGCCGCGCTGCTGGCCGACAGCGGCGCCGCCCACCTCGTGCTCGACGTCGCGCTGCCCGATGCCATGGCCAACGCCGGCACCGCCCGGCGCCTCGCCCTCGACGTCGCGGCCGCCCACGTCGATCCGCTGGGGGCGCTGCTCACCACCGACGCCGACACGATCGTCGGCCGCGACTGGATCGGCGCCAGCCTCGCCGCCCTCGATCGAGGCGCCGACGTGGTCTGCGGCGCCATCGACGTCGATCCGGAGGAAGCCGCCCCCATCCTGGCGCGGATGGGGCCTGGCTACCTGTCGGAGGCCGACTACGTCGCCCAGACCATCGCGCTGGGCGCCCTGCTCGACCCGCTGCCCCACGATCCGTTCCCACCGCACCGCTGCGCCGGCGGCGCCAGCCTGGCCGTCCGGCACACGGTCTACCGCGACACCGGCGGCATTCCGCCGCTCGCCTCGGGCGAGGATCGCGCCTTCGTCGCCACCGCCGAGGCCCGGGACTGCCGCATCGTCTATTCAGCCGCCGCCCGCGTCACCACCGCATTCCGGCTGACCGGTCGGGCGAGCGGCGGCATGGCGGAAACCCTGGCCGAGCGGCTGCGCGGCGACGATGCGCCCTGCGACGATGTGGTCGAGCCCGCCGCCACCGCGGCATGGCGCGCCTGGGCCCGGGGTCGGCTGCGCGCCGTCGCCGGCGGTCCCGCACACCTGCGCGCCGGCATCCTCTCCGCCCTCGGCCTCGACCCTGCCGACGACCCGTTCGCTGCCACGCCGTTCTTCGGCGAGGCGTGGTCGATCGTCGAGGCGCGGAGCCCGCGCCTCGTCCGCCGGCGCCTCAGCCTGGCGCGCGTCGCCGCCGAACTGCCGGCCCTGCACGCTCTGGTGGGCTCGCTGCGCGCCGGTGGCGAACCCCCGCTGACGGCTGCCGATGCCGAGCGCTGGATCGCCCGCACCAGCGCCAGGGAGCCGACCGATGGGTGATCCGATCCCGCTGATCAACCGCGCCGCCGCCCCGCCCCGCATGGACGACGCCGCCCTCGCCGCCGCGCTGGCCGAGGTCGCCCGGCGCGCCGCCGCCGCCGACGCCGGCACCGAGGATCTCGGCCCGTCGCTGGCGGCGCTGCGGCAAGCCGGGCTGTTCGCCGTGCTGTCGGCCTACGCCGCCCCCGTTGCGGACGCCCGGGTGGTCGCGGACGCCGTGACGCTGCTGCGCCGGATCGGCCGGGCGAACCTCTCCGTCGGCCGGCTGGTGGAAGGCCACCTCAATGCGCACCGGCTGGTTGCGCTCTACGGAACGCCCGCCCAGCGCGCAAAGGTCGAGGCGGAGATTGCCGCCGGCGCGCTCCTCGGCGTCTGGGGCGCCGACGGAAACCCGCCATTTTCCTATACGGAACAAGGGAATAGCCTTGTCCTGAGCGGCAGCAAGCGGTTCGCCTCCGGGCTCGGGCTGGTGTCGCGCGCAGTGGTGTCCGTGCGCACGCACCAAGGTGCGCAATTGCTGCTTGTAAGTGCGCTGTTTTGCGCAAAGCGCATGGATCGCGCAGCCTGGGCGACCAGCGGCATGAAGGCGACCGCGTCGGGGACATTCGACTTCGACGGCATGGTCGTCGATGCCGACGCCCGCCTCGGCCGTCCCGGCGACTACGTCCGCGAGCCGCACTTCGAAGGCGGCGTCTGGCGCTATGCGGCGCTGCATGTCGGCGGCATGGAGGCGCTTGCCGAGGCCGCCCGCCGGCACGCCGTGGACGGCGGCTTCGCCGACGATCCGCTGACCGCCGCCCGCCTGGCCGACCTGGCGATTGCCTGCGAAACCGGCCGGCTGTGGGTCGAGGCCGCCGCCTCCCGCGTCGAGGCCGCGGGCGCCGGCGAGGCCGAGGTGGCTTACGTGCTGCTCGCCCGTGAGGCCGTCGAGCGGGCCTGCCTGTCGGTCATCGAGACCGTCGACCGGCTGATCGGCGCCGCCTCCTTCTTCGACGGCCATCCGGCCGAGCGGATCCGGCGCGACCTGTCCTTCTTCCTCCGCCAGGCCAACCTGGACGGCAAGCGCGCCAGGGCGGCCCAGGCGATCGCGGCCAGCGAGAAGCCGCTCGGAGAGCTGTGGTGACGGTGGTGCGCGGCCCCCTCCTCGACCTCGCCGCCGCGGCGCCCTGGGGCGCCGTCGCCGACCTCACCGGCCCCGGCGCAGTGCTGGTGCTGGCGCCGCATCCGGACGACGAGGCGCTCGGCTGCGGCGGCGCGATCCAGCGGGCCCGCACCGCCGGGCACGAGGTCGCCGTCGCGGTGATGACCGACGGCCGGCGCTCGCACCCGAATTCGCCATCCTACGGGCCCGAGCGTCTCGCCGCGCTGCGCCGCGACGAGGCCGCCGCCAGCGTCGAGCTCCTCACCGGCGCGGCCGACGCGATGATCTGGCTCGGCGTGCCCGACTGCGGCCTGCCGGCCGAGGGTCCGGAGGCCGCCGCGCTGGTCGACCGGCTGGCCGGGATCGTCGACGCCATCGGCGCCACCGCGATCTGGGCGGCGTGGGAGCACGACCCCCATTGCGACCACGCCGCGACGGCGCGGATCGCCCGGGCGCTGGCTGCGGCGCGCCCGGCGGCCGCGCTGTTCAGCTATCCGATCTGGGGCCGGTTTGCAGCGGTTCCCGCCGAGGGACTGCCGGCCCCGGCCGACCTGATCCGCCTCGACACCACGGCGCAGCGTCCGGTGAAAGCCGAGGCCGTCGCCGCGCATCGCTCGCAGATGACCGACCTCATCGGCGACGATCCCGACGGCTTCACCCTCGCCCTGGACCTGCAGCACCATTTCATCGACGCAGCGGAGATCTTCATCCGGGAAAGGCCACGATGAGCGAACGCGCCGACGTCTTCGAGACGCTCTACCGCTCCAATCTCGATCCCTGGGACTACGAGACCAGCTTCTACGAGCAGGACAAGTACCGCATGACGCTGGCCGCGCTGCCGCGCGAGCGCTATCGCAGCGCCGTCGAGATCGGCTGCTCGATCGCGGTGCTCGGCGAGAAGCTGGCCGGCCGCGCCACCCGCTATCTCGGCCTCGACGTGTCGCCGACCGCCGTGGAGACCGCATCGGACCGGCTGGCCGGCCTGCCCTGGGCCACTGCCGTCGTCGGCGAAGTGCCCGAGGAATGGCCGGTGGGCCGCTACGATCTCGTCGTGCTGTCGGAGATCCTCTACTTCCTGTCGGCGGAGGAAATCGCGGAGCTGGCGGCGTTCGTCGCCCGCGACACCGTGGCCGGCGGCGATTGCGTGGTGGTGAACTGGCACGGCCAGACTGACACCCAACTGACCGGCGCGGAGGCGGGAGCCACCTTCCTGTCGGAGCTCGCCCGCCATCGGCAGGTCCGGCCGAAGCACGACTACCAGCATCCCTGCTACCGGCTCAGCGTCGTCCGCCTGGATTGAGCCCGGACACCGCCGTCCCGGTCGGGCCGACCCGATCCGGATGCGGAGGACGTCCTCAGCCTGCCGGGTCCGGATCAGGGACCGGAGCCACGGTCACATCGGCCCTGCCGCTGTCCACCAGGGCGCGGGCGACGAAGCCCGAGCCGATCGCCTCGCGCACGAAGGCGCGCAGGAAGGCGGCGGCGGCCGGTCGCCCGGCCGGCGTGCCCATCGCCTGCTCGATCGCCATGAAACGGCCGGGCAGCATCCGGACGCCCGACGATCCTGCCGCGATCAGCTCCAGCGGCTGGCGGATGCCGGCCAGCACCTCCGCCGCGCCCCGCTCGAAGGCCGCCACCAGCGCCTCCTGGCCGACCTCGCGCACGATCGTCGCGCGCTCGAGGCTGCGCGTCAGGAACAGATCGTAGGCGCTGTCCGCGCCGACGAGCACCCGGACGCCGTCGCGGTCGACCTCGTCGACCTTCCGGAAGGGGGACGTCTCGGGGACCAGATAGGCCCCCTCGATGATCACGTAGGGCGCGGTGAAGGAAATGGTGGCCGCCCGCTTCGGGTCGATGGCCAGGAAGCACACGTCCCATTGGCCGGCCGTCGCCGCATCCGCCACCTCGCCCGCCCGCTCGAACGGCACGAGGTCCAGCGGCAGGTCCAGCTGCCGCGCCAGGTCCCGGGCCAGCGCCACGGAGACGCCCCCGGCCTCACCGGTTCCCGCGTCCCGCCGGGCCAGCACCGGATTGCCGAAGTTGATCGCCGCCCGCAACCGGCCGGACGGCGCCAGCTCCGAATTCGCGGTCCGAACATCGTCCATCGTGCCTCCTCCGTCGCCGGCCCCCACGCCTCCAGCTACCCCCGCCCGCCGACCGCAGCAAGGCGGACCGCCATCGAACAGACGATCAAGCTCGCCAAACTCATACGCCAATTCGAGTAAGTCCGATTTATCATAATCAGCGTATATTTTCGATCTAAACGGCAATTCGTATATTTGAATTTTATACGGATGGACGCATACTGCCGTCAGGAGGACGCAAAGTGAGCGAGCTTGCAAGAACGCCGGGGCAGATCGGAAATGCGATCCGCCGGCAGCGGAAGCGACTGGGGCTGAGCCAATCCCAGCTTGGGGAGAAGGCCGGCCTGCGGCAGGCCACGGTCTCCCTCGTCGAGACGGGCAATCCGGCCGCCCGGATCGACACGCTGCTCGCCCTGCTTGCCACGCTCGAGCTGGAATTCAGGATCGCAGCCCGCTCGCAAGCCACGTCGCACCATCAGGACATCGAGGACCTGTTCGGCTGATGGCGCGGCGGCGCACCCATCCCCCGCTCAGGGTCTACATGAACGCCCGTCTGGTCGGCCATCTCCTGAAGGAGCCGAGCGGGGCGATCGCGTTCCGCTACGACGAAAGCTGGCTGGCGCGCGAGCAGGCGCTGCCGGTCTCGCTCTCCCTGCCGCTGCGCGACGACGCCTACCGCGGCGAGCCCGTGGCCGCCGTCTTCGAAAACCTGCTCCCCGATTCCGACGGGTTGCGCCGGCGCGTGGCCGAGCGGGTCGGCGCCGCCGGCATCGATGCCTACAGCATGCTCGCCCGCATCGGCCATGACTGCGTCGGCGCCCTGCAGTTCATTCCGGGCGACGACGAGATCCGACGGGCCGACGGGATCACCGGCGATGTCGTGGACGACCTGGAGATCGAGGCGCTTCTGGCCAACCTGGCCCAGGCGCCGCTCGGGCTCGGCCGCGACGACGATTTCCGCATCTCCGTCGCCGGCGCCCAGGAGAAAACAGCCTTGCTCCGCCATGACGGACGCTGGCTGAAGCCGCACGGCACGACGCCGACGACGCACATCCTCAAGCCACCAATCGGCACCCTTCCGAACGGAATCGACCTTTCCAACAGCGTCGAGAACGAGTTTTACTGTCTGAAGCTGGCGCAAGCCTTCGGACTTCCCGCGGCCGAAGCCCGGATCGCCCGGTTCGGCAACGCCAAGGCCCTCGTCGTCGAACGTTTCGACCGGATGACCGGCCGCTCGGGCACGCTCCTGCGCCTGCCGCAGGAAGATTGCTGCCAGGCGCTGTCGGTTCCGCCCACCCGGAAATACCAGTCCGAAGGGGGTCCAGGCATGGGAGCCATCCTCGATCTCCTGAAAGGCAGCGACATCCCGGCCGAAGACCGGAGGACCTTCCTCCTCGCGCAGATCTTCTTCTGGATCATCGGCGCGACCGACGGCCACGCGAAGAACTTCAGCATCTTCCTGGAGCCGGGCGGCGGCTTCCGTCTGACGCCCGTCTACGATGTGCTGACGGCGCAGCCGAGCCTGGACGCACGCCAGATCCGCCGCAGCCAGATGAGGCTGGCGATGTGTGCCGGCAACTCCCGCCACTACCGGATCGACCGGATCCATCCGCGCCATTTCGCAGAGACGGCGGCCGCAGCCGGCATGCCTGCAGGCCTCGTGAGAGACACCCTCGTCCATGTGCTCGACACCGGCGCCCGTGCGTTCGAGCGCATCGAGGCCGAGCTGCCTGGGGATTTTCCGGCTGCGATTCACGCCAGCGTCAAGGCGGCTGCCCTGCCGCGCGTGGCGGCCTGCGAAGCCGCGCTGTAGATCGAGGTCACGTCAAATCGAACCGCGCCGCGGACCGTCGGCCGTTTCCGCAACCTGCTCGAGCCGGCGGGAACCGGGACGCTGTCCCCATTACGCCAGCAGGTTGTCCGACCAGCGCCGCTTGATGTGATCGAGAGGCGGTCCGGACGCCTCCACCCCGTCGATCAGGTCGATCACCCGCGGCGGCGTCAAGGGGATTTGCCGGACGGTGCGCCCGGTCGCGTTGGCCACGGCGCAGGCAACGGCGGCGGCGACGTTGAGGATCGGCACCTCGCCGGCCCCCTTGGCGCCCAGCGGACCGATGGACGGCGCGCCCTCGTGCAGGCAGATGTCCACCGGCACCACGTCCTGGGCGAGCGGCACCCGGTAGGTCTCGAAGCCCTGCTGGAGGATCCGCCCGTCGGCATCGATCGTGACGTCCTCGTGGAGCGCGTAGCCCAGCCCCTGCACCACGCCGCCCTGGATCTGGCCGAAGATGGCGCGCGGATTGATCGCCTTTCCGACGTCCTGGACCACCGTGTAGCTGAGGATCTCCACATGGCCGGTGTCGGGATCGACGGCGAGCTCGCAGTCGTGGACGGCGAACACCGGCATATCCAGCGCTTCGATCATGTGGCCGGCGGCGCAGCCGGGCATTGCGGCGGTACCCGGGCTGGTGAACGCCCCGCTGCCGGAAATCGGTCCGGTGGTCACCTGGGCCCGCGCCGCGACGGCGGCGATGGTGACCTTCTGATCGGGCACGCCGACGATAGAGACGTGACCGTCGGCAAGCTCCAGGTCGGACGGGTCCGCCTCCAGCATGTCCGCGGCGACCTGCAGCATCTTCTTTTTCACCTCGACGCTGGCGTTCGTGCCGGCAACGCCGAGCGAAACCGTCTGGCGACCGCCACCGACGCCCACGTCGTAGCCGGCCGCATCGGTGTCGGCGGCGCGGATGGTGACGTCGCCGGGCTGCAGCCCGAGCTGGTCCGCGATGATCTGGGGCAGCGACTGCATCATCGAGCCGGAGCCGATCTCGACGCCGGAGGTGACCAGCGTCGCGGTGCCGTCGGGGTTGAGGTTGACGGTCGCCGCCGACGGGCCGACGAAGACGAACCAGGTGCCGACCACCGTGGCGCGGCCGTAGAGGCGGCCGTCCGCCGCTTCGATGTGCGACGGCTTCGAGGCCTTCAGCTCCGCCATCCGGTCGAGCATCGGAGCCAACACGTCGCCCTCGAACACCTGGCCGGTCGAGCCCAGCGAGCGGTCGCCGATGACGTTGAGACGGCGGAATTCCATCGGATCCATGCCGATGGCGGCGCAGATCTCGTCGGTGTGGCGCTCCAGCGCAAACGTGTTGTAGGTGCCGTTGCAGGCGCGGAAGGCGCCGGTGGGCGCGGTGTTGGTGTAGACCGCCGTGCTCAGCAGTTTCACCGAGCCGAGCCGGTAGTTGCCGCCCAGCGTGTGGGCGGTCATCGTGGTGAGGAATGGCGTCTCGCCGCCATAGGCGCCGCAATCCATCAGCACGACGGCCTCGCGGCCGGCGATCTCGCCCTCGCGGGTGATGGCCGAGCGGATCAGGATCTCGGCGTTCTCCCGGCAGAGTGCGGTCTGCATCTCCTCCTGCCGGGTGTTGACGAGACGGACCGGGCGACCGGCCGCCCGGCTGAGCAGCGCCGCGAACGGCTCCAGCGCGAACTCGAACTTCAGCCCGAAGCCGCCGCCGACGGCCGGCACCGTCACCCGCACGTCGGACGGGCGGATGCCGAGCAGGCGGGCGGTGGTGTCGCGCACCGCCCACGGCACCTGGGTCGACGTCTCGATGTGGAACCGGCCATCCTCGAACGAGGCGACGCAGGCGCGTGGCTCCAGCGGCGTCTGGTTCTGCCGGCCGATGCGGAAGGTGCTTTCCACCACGGTGACATCGTCGCGGGCGAACGCCGCATCGGTGTCGCCGCGCACCACGGTCGCCTCCCAGGCGACGTTGCCGGCGCGCTTGCCGCCGGGAAACAGGATCTCGTAGTCGCGCCAGTCCGGGTGGACCTCGGGCGCGCCGGGGGCGAGCGCCGCCGCCATGGTGATCGCCGCCGGAAGCTCCTCCAGCTCCACCACGATGGCGGCTGCCGCGGCGCGCGCCTGGGCCAGGGTGTCGGCGGCCACGGCGGCCAGCGGCTCGCCGTGAAAGCGCACCCGATCGACGGCGAACAGCGGATGGTCGGCGATGCCGAGGCCGTAGCGGCCGGGGGCGTCGGCGGCGGTGACCACGGCCCGGACGCCGGGCATGGCCCGCGCCACCTGGGTATCGATCGCGACGATGCGGGCGGAGGCCACATCGGCGCGGCGCACGGCGGCGTGCAGCATGCCGGCGGCGGCCCGGTCGATGGTGTAGCGGGTGCGGCCGCGCAGCTTGTCGCCGGCGTCGCGGCGCGGCAGGTCGGATCCGATGACGGGGGCGTTCATCGAACCGCCTCCGCTTCGCCGGCCGGTGCCTGGACCACCGACAGCGCCGCCTCGACGATGCGCTCGTAGCCGGTGCAGCGGCAGATGTTGCCGGAAAGCGCCGCGCGGATCTCGTCGCGCGAGGCGCCGGGCCGCGCCTCGAAGAGGCCGGTGAGGCTCATCAGGATGCCCGGGAAGCACATGCCGCACTGGACGGCGTCGTGGCGCTCCATCGCGGCCTGCAGCGGCGAGAGGTCGCCGGCCGGCCCGGCGAGCGATTCCACCGTGCGGATCGACCGCCCCTCCATCAGCCCGACGGGCACGAGGCAGGAGACCGTCGGCGCGTCGTCGACGAGCACCGTGCAGGCACCGCAGAAGCCCTCGCCGCAGGCGACCTTGGCGCCGGTCAGGAAGAAGGTGTCCCTGAGGACTTCGGCGAGCGGGGTCAGCGGCGGTACGGTGACCGCCCGTTCCTCTCCATTGACGACGATACGCACGGGCCTGGCTCCGTTTGCGAGGGGGGGCTCAGATCGGTTCGGCAAGCGCCGCGACGGCCCGGCGCACCAGTGCCGGCAGCACGCGGACGCGGTAGGCGCCGGACGCCTCGACGCCGTCGCGGCCCTGGAAGACGTGGGCGCAGCCGGCGGCCGCGCGCGACGCGGCCTCGGCATCGAGCGGCTGGCCGGCGAGCGCTGCCTCCAGCTCGGGCCAGCGGCGGGCGACCGGCTCCACCGAGCCGACCGCCACGCGGGCCTCGGCGATGGTGCCGTCCGCGCCCAGCGCCACCGACAGGCTGACGATGGCGACCGGATAGTCGCCCGCCACCCGCAACGGGAGGCGCGCGTGGGCGCTGACGCGGCCCTGCCGCGGCACGAGGACACGGGAGAGAATGCGGCCGGGCTCAAGCGCGGAGCGCCTTGCCAGATAACGGTCCAGCGGCAGGCTCTCCGTGCCGGACGGGCCGGCAATCTCGACGGCGGCATCGGCGGCGAGCAGCGCCGGCACCAGGTCGGCGGCGGCGAAGTCGGACGAGGCCAGGTTGCCGCCGACGGTGGCGACGGCCCGCACGGCGGGATTGGCGGAGGTTCCGGCGGCGGCCGCCAGCCCCCGGCAGTCGGCGAGCGGGGCGAGCGCCGCCGCCAGCTCGGCGTGGGTGACGCAGGCGCCAATCGCGATCTCGGCGGGCCGGACCGCCACGCCGCGCATCTCCTCCACCCGACCGAGCGCCACGTAGAGCGGCCGGAACGCCTCGGCGCGCAGCGGCGCCCGCATGATCCAGGTGGCCCCCGCCATCGGCACCGCATCCGCGCCGTGTTCGGCCAGCACCGCGACCGCGTCGGAGAGCGAGGTCGCGACGTGCAGGCGGACGTCGTCGAGGGCGACCGTCATGCCCGCCCCATCATCATCCGGTAGCGGATCTGGTCGAAAACGACCGCCAGGATCAGCACGCCGCCGAGCAGCACCATCTGCATGTAGGAGCTGACCTGGGCGAGGTTCATGCCGTTCTGGGCGAGCGTGATGAAGATCGCGCCGAGCACGACGTTCTCCACCCGGCCGATGCCGCCGCGCAGCGACACGCCGGCGATGACGCAGGCGGCGATGGATTCCAGCGCCACCGAGCCGCCGAGATTGGCCTCGCCGCTCTCCACCCGTGCCGTCAGCAGGAGGCCGGTGAGCGAGGCGATCAGCGCGCACATGCCGTAGGCCATGATCAGCGTGCGGCGGGTGTTGATCGCCGACAGGGTCGCCGCCTTCTCGTTGCCGCCGACGGCGTAGATGTGGGCGCCGAGCCGGGTGCGGGCCATCAGCACCCACATGGCGGCGATGACGACGATTGCGACGAGCACCGGCACCGGGATGCCGAACACGCGGCCGAAGCCGAAGAAGTTGCCGAAGGCGTAGGGGATGCCGGAGACCGGCACGCCGCCGGTGAGGAACAGCGAGATGCCGGTCACCACCGAGCCGACGCCCAGCGTCATGATGAACGGCGACACGCCGAAGTGGGCGACGCCGATGCCGTTGACCAGCCCGACGACGCCGGCCGCCGCGAACCCCGCCAGGCAGCCGATCAGGATCACCAGCCAGACCGCGTCGGGGAACATGCCGGCGGCTGCCACCATCACCAGCGCCGCGGTGACCGAGGTGAGCGCGATCACCGCGCCGACGGAGAGATCGAAGCCGCCGGTCAGCAGCGCCAGCATCTGCCCCATGGAGACCAGCAGCAGATACACCGACTGGCGGAACACGTTCATGAAGTTGCCGACCGCCAGGAAGCGGTCCGACAGCAGCGAGAAGGTCACGATGGCGATGACCAGGAAGAAGGGCAGCACGCCCAGCCGCAGGAACACCGACCGGAGGATCGCCATGACCCCGGCCCCACGCTTGTCGCGGCTGTCCGCGGACACGGTCTCGCTCATGCGGCTTTCCCCTCGTCGTCGAAGAAGTGCGCGAGCACGCTCGCTTCGTTGATGGCGTCGCCGCTCAGCTCCGCCGCGATCCGTCCCTTGGAGAAGACCAGCAGGCGGTGGGCGAGGTTCATGGCTTCCGGCAGGTCGGACGAAATGGCGATGACGGCCTTGCCGGCGGCGGCGAGGTCGCGCACCAGCCGGTAGATCTCCGAGCGCGCGCCCATGTCGACGCCGACCGTCGGCTCATCGAGAATGTAGATGTCGTAGTCCTGGCCGAGGCCACGGCCGAACAGCGTCTTCTGCTGGTTGCCGCCGGAGAGCTGGGCGGCGAGCCGGCCGCGATAGGCGTCGGGCAGCCCGACCTGGTCGGCGATCGTCTCCACCCGCTTGCCGATCCGCCCCCACGGCAGCAGCCCGAAGGCGGAGCGGGTGCCCGGCAGCACGCCCTCGGCGAGGTTGTTGCGCACCGTGAACGCCATCTGCAGGCCCTCGGCCTTGCGGTCGGCCGTCAGGTAGTAGACGCCCGCGCGCATCATCCGGCGGGTGCTGTGGCCGGTCACGTCCGCGCCGTTGAGATGGACCGAACCGCCGAGCACGGACGCCAGCCCCATCAGCGCGCGGAAGCAGCGCGACTTGCCCGAGCCGACAAGGCCGGCAACCCCCAGCACCTCGCCCGGGCGGACGTCGAAGCTGACGCCGTCGAGGCCGATGGCGCGCAGGTCGCGCACCTGCAGCACGGGGGCGGCCGGCCGGTGGGGGATGACCGGATAGATCTCGGCGATGGCGCGGCCGGTCATCATCTCCACCAGCTGGGCCTCGCTGGACTCCGCGATGTCGACGGTGCCGATCTTCGCGCCGTCGCGCAGCACGGTGACCCGCTCGGCGATGCGGGCGAACTCCTGGACGCGGTGGGAGATGTAGACGATGCCGACGCCGCGCGCCTTCATCCGGGCGATCACCCGGAACAGGTGGTCGACCTCGTGATTGGTGAGCGAGGCGGTCGGCTCGTCGAGGATCAGGATCGACAGGTCGGAATGGACCGCCTTGGCGATCTCCACCATCTGCTGCTGGGCGCGGCTGAGCAGCGCCACCATGGCGCGCGGATCGATCTGGAAGTCGAGGTCGGCGAAGATCTCGGCGGCGCGCCGGCGCATGGCGCTGCGGTCGGTGAACGGGCCGCGGCCGGGTTCGTCGCCGAGGAAGATGTTTTCCGCCACCGTCATGGTGGGCACCAGGGAGAATTCCTGGAAGACGGCCGAGATGCCCTTCTTGCGGGCGTCGGCGACGCTGCGGAACTGCACCGGCGCGCCGCGCACCTCAAGTACGCCGTCGCTCGGCGTCGAGGCCCCGGCGATCATCGAGATCAGGGTGGACTTGCCGGCGCCGTTCTCGCCGAACAGGACGTGGCACTCGCCGGCGCGCAGCTCGAAGTCGACCGCGTCGAGGGCGACCACGCCGGGGTAGCGCTTGGTCAGCCCGCGCGCGCGGATCAGAATCCCGTCGGAAGCCTCGGTCATCGTCGCACGATCCCGCTGAGAGGGAGGCCGGTCCAGAAAGGCTGTCGAGAGAGGCCGGGGGCGACGCGCCGCCCCCGGCCGGATGCGGTCGGTGCTAGTTGACCGAGAACACCGGGCTGAAGCCCTCGGGCGGCAGGATGTTCTCCCGCGGCACGTCGCCGATGTTCTTCTGGTCGACCACGAAGATCTTCGGGCCCACGTGCTTGATGTAGTCCTTGCCCTCGAGGATGCGGACCGCCTGGTCGACGGCGATGCGGCCCTGGATGACCATGGAGTCGGCCGGGGCCGCCTCGATGAAGCCGCGCTTGATGCCCTCGTAGACGCCCGGGGTCATGTAGAAGGAGACGATGCCGACCTTGTCCATCAGGCCGCGCTCGCGCAGGAGCCCCTGGGCCGCTTCGGCGGTGACCGCCGTGCCGGCGACGTACTTCACGTCCGGGTTGGCCTGCAGGACGTCCTCGACGAGGCGCTGCTGGGCTTCCTTGCCGGTGTCGCCGTAGCGCGGCTCCAGAACCTCCAGCGCCGAGCCCTTCACGGCTTCCATGAAGCCGGTGTTCGCGGCTTCCACCCAGCCGGCGCCCGCCGGTCCGGGGAACCAGCCGACCTGGGCCGGCTCGCCGCCCGCCGGGTGCTTGGCGGCCAGGTACTTACCGGCCTCCGAGCCCATCGTGTAGAACGACACCAGCGACTTGGCGGCCAAGTCCGGCGACGACATGCCGTTGATCACGTCGACGACCGGGATGTCCTTGCCCTTCAGCTCGCTGACGACGTTGTTGAGGCCGTCGTAGGAGATGGCGCCGATGATGACCGCCTGGGCCCCGCCGGACGCGCAGTCCTCGATCTGGTTGATCTGGTTGTTGAGCTCGGTGTAGCCGCCGGCTTCCACCACGTTGAGCTTCACGCCCAGCCGCTTGGCCTCTTCGACCACGCCGTAGTCGACGCCGAGCCAGTAGGCATCCTTCATGTGCGGGAAGGAGACGCAGATGTTCCAGGGCTTCTCGGCCTTGTCGAGCGCCTCGTAGGTCACGTCCTTGGTCTCCCCGTCCGTCGAGAAGGCCGGCACGACCTCCTGGGCGTCGTAGGGAGACCAGCTGTCCGCGGCATGGGCCGGCACCGCGAAGGCGGCCCCGAGCACCAGGACGGAAGTCATCCGTTTGATCATCATTTCGGTTCTCCGGTCGGCTTGATTGGTTTTCTTTTGGGGGTCAGGCGAGCTGGCTTTTCAGCTCCTGGTACAGACGGGCGCGATCGGCGCGCGCCGCCAGGGCTTCGTCCATGGTTACGCTGACGAAGCGCGTCGGGGTGTGCGGCTGCAGCTGGCCGATCAGGTCCATGTCGGCCGAGATCACCGCACCGAGGGTGAAGTAGCCGCCACCCGAGACGGCGTCCCGGTGCAGCACGATCGGCTCGGTGCCGCCGGGCACCTGGATGGAGCCGTAGCTGTAGCAGCCGTCGACGATGTTGGAGGGGTCGGACCCGGCCCCGAACGGCTGCTCGCGCTCCACGAACGAGAGCGGACGGCCGCCACGGAAGCGCACGCCCATGCGGTCGGCCTCGGGTGCGACCTTCCACTCGTCCTCGAAGAAGTTGCGGCCGGCCTCCTCGGTGATCAGCCGCCAGTAGAGACCCGGCAGCGCGCGGAGTTCGGCGGGATTGCCCGGCAGCCGGCGCAGGTGCTCGGGCACCGTGCGGCCTTCGGCGACGCTTGCCCCCTCGCCCAGCGGCAGCATGTCGCCGATGCCCACGGCGCGGCCGTCGACGCCGCCGAGCGCCCCGATCAGGTAGGTGGAGCGGCTGCCCAGGTAGGTCGGCGTGGCGATGCCGCCGGAAATCGCGATGTAGGCGCGCGCGCCCCGGCGCAGATAGTCGAAGGAGACCACTTGCCCGGCCTTCACCTTGAAGGCGGTCCAGCAGTCGCGCTCCTCGCCGTCGACCTTCGGCGGGATCTCGCCGCCGGTGACGGCGACGGTGGCATCGGACTCGAACTCCAGCGTCGGGCCCATGAAGGCGCTCTCCAGCACCGCCGCGCCCTCGTCGTTGCCGACCAGCAGGTTGGCGGCGCTGAGCGCGTAGCGGTCCATGCCGCCGGAGATCGGGATGCCGAGGTGGAAATAGCCCGGCCGGCCGAGATCCTGGATGGTGGTGAACAGGCCCGGGTTGACGACTTTAACCGACATTGAGCGCCCCCATCAGCTTGGCGTTGGTCCCTTCGGGGTCGGCCTCGAACGCGGCGAGATCGAACTCGACCTCGCGGATCTTCGGGGTGAAGCGGTTCGCCTCCACCTCGGCCAGGATGCTGTCGTATTCCTCGCGGCCGATCGGGGTGAACTTCACGATGTCGCCCGGCTTGAAGAAGACCATGAAGTCCTTGAGGTAGCTGGTCTCCTGCTTCGGATCGAAGATCGTCACCGGGGTGATGCCGAACATCTGGTAACCGCCGGCGCCGCGGACCGAGTAGATGGCGGAGAAGCAGCCGCCGTAGCCCACCGTCTGCTTCGGCGTGTCGGTCCGTGGCCGCACGTACTTCGGCACCTCGAGCTGCTTGTCGCGCTCCACCAGCTGGTAGAGGAACGGCAGGCCCGACACGAAGCCGACCATGGTTACGAACCAGGGCGCGGCGTGATGCGCCTTGATGAAGGCCTCGACGCTGTCGAAGCCGTTGATGCGCGCGGCGTAGTCGAGATCGGTGCCCGACGGGTCCTGGTGCCGGTCGCGGAAGCGCATCAGCGTTTCGTGGGTCCACGGATCCTGGTAGTAGACCGGGAACTCGACGATGCGCGTGGCGATCCGCTTTTCCGTCGATTCCGCGTGGGATTCCAGCGCCTTGATCTCCGCCATCATCGCTTCGGGCTTGATGCGGTCCGGGTCGAACTTGACCTGGAAGCCGGCGTTGGCCGGACAGATCTCGGTGACGCCGTCAATGTCGGCATCGCGGACCGCGTTGCAGATCGACAGGGCCATGAAGAAGGCCGCGAGCGACATTTCCTCGTCCATTTCGACGAAGATGTGCTCGTCCCCTCCAAACGAATAGCGTGTCTTCATAGGTCCTCCACGTGCGTCTCGGTCATTCGGCCGCAAGCGGCGCGGCTTCGAGCCAGGGCTCGAGGAACTGGGTGTGCACCTTGCCCGCCCGCACCTCCGGGTCCCGCGCCAGCGCCTTGTGCAGGGCGATGGTGGTCTTCGGTCCGACGATGGTCAGCTCGTCGAGGGCGGCCGCCATGGCGTCGATCGCGGCGTCGCGCGTCGGCGCGTGGACGATCAGCTTGCCGAGCAGCGAGTCGTAGAAGGGCGGGATCGCGTAGCCCTCGTAGAGCATGGTGTCGAAGCGCACCGCGTCGGACGCCGGCACCTGGAGCGTCTCCACCACCCCCGGCGACGGCATGAACTGCATCGCCGGATCCTCGGCGTTGATGCGCACCTCGATGGCGTGGCCGTCGAGCCCGATGTCGTCCTGGGCGAGCGTCAGCTTCTCGCCGCCGGCGATCCGGAGCATCCAGGCGACCAGATCGAGGCCGGTGACCATCTCGGTGACGGGGTGCTCGACCTGGATGCGGGTGTTCATCTCGATGAAGAAGAACTCGCCGGCCGCCTCGTCGTAGAGGAACTCCACGGTGCCTGCGCCCCGGTAGCCGACGCTGCGGGCGAGATCGGCGGCGGACGAGCAGATGCGTTCGCGGGTTTCCGCGTCGAGACAGGCGGCGGGCGCCTCCTCCCACACCTTCTGACGGCGGCGCTGGAGCGAGCATTCGCGCTCGAAGCAGTGCACCGCGCTGGTGCCGTCGCCGAGGATCTGCACCTCGATGTGGCGCGGCGCGGTGACGACGCGCTCCAGATAGAGGCTGCCGTCGCCGAACGCGGCCTTGGCTTCCGCCCGCGCCTGGGGCGCGATGCGCTTGAGCTCGTCCGCGTCGGCGGCGATGCGGATGCCGCGTCCGCCACCGCCGGCCGCGGCCTTGACCATCACCGGGTAGCCGACCGTCTCGGCCGCCGCGAGCGCCGCCGCCTCGTCGGCGACGAGCCCGTCGGAGCCCGGCACCACCGGCACGCCCGCCGCCTTCGCGGCCTCGCGCGCCGCCGCCTTGTCGCCCATCCGCGCGATCGTCTTGCCGGAGGGCCCGACGAAGATCAGCCCGGCCGCCTCGACGGCATCGGCGAAGGCGGCGTTCTCGGAGAGGAACCCGTAGCCCGGATGGACGGCGTCGCAGCCGGCCTCCTTCGCGGCGGCGATGAGCGCCTCGCCGTTGAGGTAGGATTTCGCTGCCTGGGGTGGGCCGACACAGACGGCGTCGTCGGCGAGCCGCACCGCCAGCATGTCGGCGTCGGCCTCGGAATAGGCCTGGACGGCCTCGATGCCGAGTGCCTGCGCGGCGCGCACGATGCGGACCGCGATCTCGCCGCGATTGGCAACGAACAGGCGGCGGATGGCCATCGGATCAGCCGTCCAGCTCGGCCACCACGGCCCCGGCCGTGATCGGCTCTTCGTTTTCGACCTTGAAGGCGGTGATCGTGCCGGCCGCTTCCGCCTTCACCTCGATGAAGGACTTCATCACCTCCACGAGGCCGACCACGTCGCCCACCGCAACCGTGTCGCCGACCTCCTTGTAGACCGGCTCGTCGGGCGACGGGCGGCGGTAGAAGGTGCCGGGAATGGGAGAGCGAATTTCAGCCATGGAAGATCCTCCGGAAGGGTTGCGACGGGGCACGGATCAGGCGGCGGCGGCCATAACCTGCGCGGCCGGCATGATGCGGATGCCGTTGTCGATGAGGGCGTCGCGGATCGCGGTGCCGATGGCCAGCGCGCCCGGCGTGTCGGAATGGAAGCAGATGGACTCGAACTCGATGTCGATGTCGGTGCCCGACGCCGTCTTCACCTTGCCGGTCTGGCAGGCGCGGATGCAGCGCTCGGCCACTTCCTGCGGGTCGAGGACGCGCATGCGGCGGGTGAACACGATGGTGCCGGTCTCGTCGTAGTCGCGGTCGGAATAGAACTCGCGGATGACGGGGTGGCCGGCCGCCTTGGCGACCCGGTAGGTCTCCGCGGCGCCCATGCAGAAGATCGCGGTGTTGGGGCTGGAGCGGCGCAGCGCCTCGACCAGCAGGCCCGACAGCTCGGCGTTGCGGGCGGCCTCCATGTAGAGCGCGCCGTGCGGCTTCACGTGCTGCAGGCTGCCGCCGTGGCGGCGGGTGAACTCGCGCAGCGCCCCCATCTGGTAGAGCACGTCGTTGACGAGTTCCTCCGGCTTGGCGTCGATGCGCCGCCGGCCGAAGCCCTGCAGGTCGCGATAGGCCGGGTGTGCTCCGATGCCGATGCCGCGGGCGACGGCGCCCTGGACCACGGCGTTCATGATGGTGGGATCACCGGCGTGGAACCCCGTGGCGATGTTCGCCGACGTGATGAGGTCCATCAGCTCTTCGTCGGAGGCCTCCGTGTTGGCCCACTGGCCGAAGGACTCACCGAGATCGCAATTCAGGTCGACGACACTTCGTGGCACGTCTGAGCCTCCCTGCTCCCGCCCATGAGGACCGGTCTGGCCTTTGAACGATTGCCCAATGGTTTCGCATGCCGAAGCCGTTATCAAATTCGTTTTTTCGAAAGACGGGGATCTGCATATTCGATTTTTGCGCTGCGCAATCGTTGCGGTGGCCGACCGAAACTTCCAGAATGCCCGTGTTGCTCCCCTCCACAGGAGACGAGCATTATCTGAATTTACGATTTTGCTTTATCTGATGATTGAAGGGTCGGCAGGCACGCATGAATTTTCGGCAGGTGAAGTATTTCGTGGCGACGGCCGAGCTCGGTCAGGTGTCGCGGGCCGCGATGGAGCTGTCGATCTCCCAGTCGACCATCACCACGGCGATCAAGGAGCTCGAGGCGGAGATGGACACCCGCCTGTTCGTGCGCACCGCCCAGGGCATGGAGCTGACCCAGGCCGGCCGGCGCTTCCTGGACGCCGCCTACCGGCTGCTCGCCACCGTCGAGGAGGCGCTGCATTCGGGCAGCGAGAACGAGGAGATCTCCGGCACGATCTCGGTCGCCGCCACCTACACGGTGATCGGCTACTTCCTGCCCCAGCACATGGAGCGGCTGGAGCGGCGCTACCCGAACCTGACCATCCGCCTCTACGAGCTGACCCGGGAGATGGTCGAGGACGGGCTGATCACCAACCGCTTCGACATGGCGGTGCTGCTGACCTCCAACGTCGACAATCCGGAGCTCGCGACGGAGCAGCTGATCAGCTCGCAGCGCCGGCTGTGGGTGCCGTCCGGGCACCGCTTCCTGCAGATGGAGACGGTCGGCTTCCGGGAGATCGCCGAGGAATCCTACATCATGCTCACCGTCGACGAGGCGGCGCACACGGCGCTGCGATACTGGAGCGCCACCGAGCACCAGCCGCAGATCCGCCTGCGCACCTCGTCGATCGAGGCGGTGCGCTCGATCGTCGGCAACGGCCAGGGCATCGCCATCCTCTCCGACATGGTCTACCGGCCGTGGTCGCTGGAGGGAAAGCGCATCGAGACGATCATCCCGAACCAGCCGGTGCCGTCGATGGACGTCGGCCTGGCGTGGCGCAAGGGCGCCCAGCTGACGCCGGCGATGCGGCTGTTCCGCGACTATTTCCGCGCCCAGTACCAGGTGCCCCATTCCGTGCACGCGCGCCCCGGCCCGACCTGACGCGGGACGCGGACCGATCGGCACCGATCATCCGCCCGCGCCGTGAAAGAGGTGCTGCCGGCGCTTGCAACGAAGCGCCGCCCGGCCCAAACCCCGGGGCGGCGGCTCGCTCCCGGGTCGCCGCAACCGCGAGGAGAACCGTGCAGATCAAGGGAATCGTCTTCGACAAGGACGGCACGCTCATCGACTATGCCCGCACCTGGGTGCCCATCAACATCCGCGCCGCCGAGTACGCCGCGGCCGGCGACCCGGAGCTGGCGCGGCGGCTTCTCGCCCTCGCCGGGCACGACCCCGACGCCAACGTGGTGGGTGGCGGCAGCCTGCTCGCGGCCGGCCACACCGGCGAGATCGCCGAGGCGTGGGTGGGCGCCGGCGCGCCGCACGACCATCCGGGGCTGGTGACCGCCCTCGACGCGATCTTCACGGAAGGCGCGGAAGGCTCCGTCGCGGTGACCGACCTCGCCGCGCTGTTCGCCCGGCTGGTGGCGCGCGGGCTGACGCTGGGCGTCGCCACCAGCGACAGCGCCGCCGGCGCGCGGGCGACACTGCAGTCGGTCGGCCTCGGCGGACAGGACTTCTTCGTCGCCGGCTACGACAGCGGCCACGGCGGCAAGCCGCAGCCGGGCATGGTGCTGGCCTTCTGCGCGCGTGCCGGGCTGGACCCGGCCGAGGTCGCGGTCGTGGGCGACAACCTGCACGACATCCGGATGGGACGGGCCACCGGCTGCGGCCTGTGCGTCGGCGTGCTCACCGGCACGGCGAGCGAGGCGGAACTCGCCGCCGAGGCCGATCACGTGATCGGCGGCATCGACCGGCTCGAAGCCCTGCTCGATCGGCTCGATGCCTGGCCCAACGCGTCAGGTGGAAACACCTGATCGATCAGATATGGCTTCCGGTTCAGGCTCTTGAGCCATGAGCCGGACGCAAAAAATCCCGGGACGACGCGGCGGCCGTCCCGGGATGCTCATCGGCAGACTTGGCAAGAAAGCGGCGCGCGGACCGCTCAGAGAACCTTCAGCACCACCGCGCGGCTCGGCACCGTGTCCGGACGCCCCGGCATGGACACGTAGGACGGCGTCTCCTCGACGATCGTCCAGACGCCCTTCGACTGCTGCGCCTTCAGGTAGTCGCCCAGGCCCTCATTGTAGAGCGTGTCCTTGATGGTCACGATGATCAGCCCTCCGGGCCGGGTGATGCGGATGAGCTCGCCAAAACCCTCCTCGCCGACGTGGCCGACGGTGAACACGCCGGCCGCGACGATCGCCGCGTAGGTGTCGTCGGCCATCGGCAGGGTTTCGCCCAGGGCGGCGACATGGAACGCCGAATAGACGTTCTTGGCGCGCGCCACCTCCAGCATGCCCTCGGAGATGTCGAGGGCCTCGGCCTGCTTGTAGCCGACGATGTCCATCCACTCGCCGAGCAGGCCGGTGCCGGCGCCGGCGTCGAGCACCGGCCCCTCGCCGCGCGGCAGGTGGCGGGTCAGCATGGCCAGGCAGATGTTGGGGTGGCGATAGCCCAGCGTCGCCATCTCGGTGTCGTAGCGCTGGGCCCAGTCGTCGTACTTCTTCGCTACGTCGGCGGTGCTTTCGGCGGAATAGACGACGTCGAGGCTCTTGGCGGGATCGGTGCTCATGAAATCTCTCTTCTTGGCGCTCCGGATGGGGCGCAGTCGGCGTCCGCGCAACCACGGCGCCGGACGTGCGCTTGAAAGGTGGGTGACGGCGATGATACCTCTTTGTGGGTATTTTTGGAAGTTTGACGGATATCTGCGTTCTTTTAGCTAGATATCCAACCAATTCCAACAGCCTGATGACGCCGGCACCGGCGCCCGCCGGCCGGCCAGAACGGAGATGCGCGAATGGACACCGAGACCGCCCTTGCCCGCCTTAGGCAGATCCCGGGCTTCGAGACCGTTGCCGCCGGCGACGTCGCCATCGAGCGCCTCGGCGGCCTGACCAACGTCGTCTTCAAGGTGACGCGCGGCGACGCGACCTACCTGCTGCGCATCCCCGGGGCCGGCACCGAGAGCTACATCGACCGCAAGGTGGAGGCCCATAACGCCGTCGCGGCGGCGCGCGCCGGCGTGTCGCCGGAGGTCGTCCACTTCGACGCCGACAGCGGGCTGATGCTCGCCGACTACATCGACGCGCCGACCATGTCGCCGGAGCGCTTCGTCGCCACGCCGGGGGCGCCGGCGCGGGCCGCGCAGGCCTTCCGGCAACTGCACGAGAGCGGCCAGACCTTCGAGTTCCGCTTCGAGCTGTTCTCGATGATCGACGGCTACCTGAAGATCCTCGACGAGAAGAACGCCGCGCTGCCCGACGGCTACCACGACGTGGTGAAGGAGGCCGAGGCGGTGCGCACGGCGCTGGACGCCCATCCGGCCGCCCTCGCCCCCTGCCACTGCGATCCGCTGTGCGAGAACTTCCTCGACACCGGCGAACGCATGTGGATCGTCGACTGGGAATATTCCGGCATGAACGATCCGCTGTGGGACCTGGGCGACCTCTCGGTGGAGGCGGGCTTCGGGCCGGAGCACGACCGGGAGATGATGGAAGCCTACTGCGGCGGCCCGGTCGATGCGGCGACCTTCGGCCGGATGGTGGTCTACAAGGCCATGTGCGACCTGCTGTGGACCCTGTGGGGGCTGATCCAGCATGCCGACGACAACCCGGCCGAGGATTTCTGGGCCTATTCCGTCGGCCGCTTCGACCGCTGCAAGGCGCTGATGGCGAGCGACGCCTTCGCCCGCCACCTGGACGCGGTCCGCAAGGGCTGAGCGGCCGCCCGCCAGTCGCGCCCCCGTTGGCCGGCCCATCCCCGCCCGGAGCGGTCCGGTCCCAACGATCCCGCCGTGTTCAGGGGTGCGACGCGCCCGCCATCTCCTGCCGATCCGGCGCCTCGCCCCCGTCGGAGACGGCGGTGAGGACGCGGGTCTCGTGATGCGCCAGCGCCTGGGCCAGCGGCTCGGGGGGCGGCCGGTCGCAGACCAGCGTGCCGATGCCGTCGAGGCCGCAGACGCTCACCGGCGCCTGGTTGCGGAACTTGGTGTGGTCGGCCACCACCATCGACTGGGACGACTGGGCGATCATCGCCCGCGCCAGTTCCGCCTCCTGCAGATGGAAATCCATGAACCCGCCCTCCGGGTGGATGGCGCCGATCGACAGGATCGCGTAGCGGGCGCGGAAATTGCGGATGAACTGGATGGTGGTCTCGCCGAACGCCGCGTTGTCGCTGGCGCGGATCTCGCCGCCGGCGAGGTGCACGCGGTTGCCCGTCTGGCGCACCAGCGTGCGGGCGATGTCGGTGCCGTTGGTGACGACGAAGAGATCGCGGCGGGCGAGCAGCGCGCGGGCGACGTAGGCCGTCGTGGCGCCGTTGTCGATCATCAGCGCGTCGCCGTCCTGGATCTCGTCCAGCACGCGCTGGGCGATCGCCGTCTTGGCGGCGGCGTTCAGCGCCATGCGCTTCTCGAACTCCGCCTCGCCGCTGCGCTCGGGCAGCAGCACCGCGCCGTGAACGCGTTCCACCAGGCCGCGCGCGGCGAGCGCCTTGATGTCGCGCCGCACGGTCTCGTCGGACACCCCGAGCGCCCGCGTCAGATCCGCGACGCTGCAGGATCCCGAACGCTCGAGCGCGCGCATGATCGCGCTGTAGCGGGCCGTCTTGTGCAACGATCTGCTCCTCGCCTGGCTCTCCCGGGCCCCCGGCCCGAACGCTTCCTCCACCGCATGTTCAGACATCGGTCAACCCCCGGCACGTGTCATGGCCCCATCCTCCATGAACGGTGGATTTGTGGCTTTTTGTGGCCTTTCGGTTGACAGTTGTGGTTTTTGTGCCGCAATATGTTTGGGAATTTCGAAGCTGGCGGGTACGGGCAGGTCCTGACGGGGGCCTGTCCGAACGCGCCTCGGGTTCGTTTCTGGCCGTCCCGCACGCATCCGGCGGTGGCCGTGGAGCGCCCAAGGACGCCGGTGCCCTCGCCCCGGCGGCCGTCCTGGACACCACACCGCAAGGGGAAACATGCGATGACCAGCCGACAGTCGATCACCAAGACCAGCGCCCGCCTCCTGCTCGGCGCGACGATGCTCGCCACCGCCGCGGGCAGCGCCTTCGCCCAGGGCGTTCCGGAGTCCGACGACCCGATCAAGATGACCATCAACGATTGGACCGGACAGGAAATCACCACCCGGGTCATGGGCGGTGTGCTGGAAGAGATGGGCTACACCGTCGACTACGTTCAGGCCGACTACCTCGCCCAGTTCGCCGGCCTGGAAAGCGGCGACCTCGACGTCGCCATGGAGATCTGGGAGACGACGGGCAAGGACGCGCTCGAGAAGTCGCTGAAGACCGGCAACACCGTCGATCTCGGCGAGACCGGAATGGAAGCCAAGGAAGAGTGGTGGTACCCGGCCTACGTCAAGGAAGACTGCCCGGGCCTGCCCGACTGGAAGGCGCTGAACGACTGCGCCGAGCTGTTTGCCTCGCCGGAAACCAGCCCGAAGGGCCGCTATCTCGGCGGGCCGGTCACCTGGGGCGGCCATGACGAGGAGCGCATCGAAGCGCTCGGCCTGGACTACGAGGTGATCCACGCCGGCACCGACGCCGCGCTGCTCGCCGAGGTCCAGTCCGCCTACCAGCGCAAGAAGCCGGTTCTCGCGTGGATCTACGCGCCGCACTGGGCGCCGATCCAGTTCGAGGGCGAGTGGGTCAAGTTCCCGGAATACGAGGACGCCTGCTACGACGATCCGAGCTGGGGCGAGAACCCGGACATGGCCTACGACTGCGGCAAGCCGTACGGCTGGATCAAGGCCGTCGGCTGGGCCGGTGGCGAGGAGAAGTGGCCGGCCGCCTACGAGGCCATCCGCAACTTCGACATGACCAACGACGACATGGGTGCGATGATCGGCAAGGTCGACGTCGACGGGATGCCGATCCAGACGGTGGTCGACGAGTGGCTCGACGCCCATCAGGACACCTGGAAGAGCTGGATCCCGAAGAGCTGATCCTCTTCCGCCGGGCGGGACGCAGCGCGCCCCGCCCGCCAGAGCGTTTCCAGATCAGGCCCGGGCACGACGCCGGCGGCCTGATCTGACGTATCTCGCCGGGTACCGCCATCGCTTCGCGCCCGGCGTTTGGGCCCTGCCCATCGGATTTCCCGTCCACAACCTCCGTCAGGATCTATGTCCGAAGCCACCGTCACCCCGCCCGCCAGTTCCGCGCCGCCGCCGATCTCGCCGGATTCCGACGACGAGCGCAGCGTCAAGCTCTCCTGCCGGGGGCTGTGGAAGATCTTCGGCGAGGACGGCACCCGGGAGGGCAGGCGGCTTCTCGAACGGACGGGCGGACGGCCCACCACCAGGGACCTGGACGAGGCCGGCCTGACGCCCGCCGTGCGCGACGCCTCCATCGACGTCCACGACGGCGAGATCTTCGTCATCATGGGGCTGTCCGGCTCGGGCAAGTCGACGATCATCCGCTGCCTGTCGCTGCTGTTGCAGCCGACGGCCGGTGAACTCGTGTTCGAGGGCCAGGACCTGCTCGCCTGCTCCCAGAAGGAGCTGATCGACATCCGCCGCCACAAGATGGGGATGGTGTTCCAGCACTTCGCGCTGCTGCCGCACCTCAGCGTGCTCGGCAACGTCACCTTCCCGCTGGAGATCCAGGGCATCGACCGGGCGACGCGCGAGAAGCGCGCGATGGAGGTCATCGAGCTGGTCGGCCTCGGCGGCCGCGAGCTGGACTTCCCCCGCGGCCTGTCCGGCGGCCAGCAGCAGCGCGTCGGCATCGCCCGCTCGCTCGCCACCGAGCCGGAGCTGTGGTTCCTGGACGAGCCCTTCTCGGCCCTGGATCCGCTGATCCGGCGCGAGATGCAGGACGAGTTCCTGCGGCTGCAGCGCCTGCTCCACAAGTCCATCGTCTTCATCACCCACGACTTCGACGAGGCCATCCGCCTCGCCGACCGCATCGCCATCATGAACCACGGCGAAATCGTCCAGGTGGGCACGCCCGAGGACATCGTCGTGCGGCCGGCGACGCCGTATGTCGAGGAGTTCACCCGCGACGTGGCGCGCTCCAAGGTGCTCTCGGCCCGCGCCATCATGGCGGCCCCGGCCGACGGCGCCGACTACGCCGGCCAGGTCCTGCCCGGCGACCGCATCTCCAGCTTCGCCGCCCGGCTGATCGAGGCCGACAGGCCGTTCGCCGTGGTCAACCGGCGCGGGCAGACGGTGGGCCAGGTGGACCGCGACGCCGTCATCACGCTGCTGGCGGAATCGGCATGAGCCTGGCAACCGCCGAAAATCCGCCGGCGGCAACTGGGCTGCCGGGCTGGCTGGTCTGGGCCGGGGCGCTCGCCGTGCTGGTCGGCCTGTGGATCGCCGCCCCCCATGTCGCCTGGCTGGGCGACCCGGCCGACGTCTTCGTGCTGCCGCTGAAGGGCTGGATCTCGGCGGCCATGGACTGGCTGGTCAACGATCTCTCCTTCGGCCTGTTCACCTTCAAGGAGCTGACCCGGGGGATCGCCTGGGTCCTCGGCTTGCCGCTGCAGGCCTGCATCGCGGTGCTGTCGAAGGGCTGGCATCTGCCGATCGGCGACGGCACCATCCTGTTCCCCCCGGTGCCGTGGTTCGCCGTCGTGGCCGCGGTGACGTGGCTCGGCTGGCGCTTCGGCGGCCGCGGCCTCGCGATCCTCTCTTTCCTGTGCTTCCTCTACCTCGCCGTGTTCGGCCAGTGGGCGAGCGCGATGATCACCCTGTCGTCGATTCTGGTCGCGGTGCCGGTCGGCGTCGTGGTCGGCACGGCGCTGGGCATCCTCGCCCACCGCCACGAGGGCTTCGCCCGCGTCATCCGTCCGGTTCTCGACCTGATGCAGACGGTGCCGGTGTTCGCCTACCTGGTGCCGGTGCTGTTCCTGTTCGGCTTTGGGCCGGTCTCGGCGATGATCGCCACGATCATCTATGCAATGCCGCCGATGGTCCGCGTGACCATGCTGGCGCTGCGCGGCGTGGCGCCGGAGATCGTCGAGTTCGGCAACATGACCGGCTGCACCGCGCGGCAGATGCTGTGGCGGATCCTGCTGCCGACGGCGCGCCCCAGCCTGATGGTCGGCGTCAACCAGGTCATCATGCTCTCGCTCAACATGGTGATCATCGCCTCGATGATCGGCGCCGGCGGCCTTGGCCGCGACGTGCTGACGTCGCTGCGCCGGCTCGCCATCGGCGACGGGCTGGAGGCGGGCCTTGCCATCACCCTGCTGGCGATCACCCTCGACCGGCTGAGCCAGGCCTTCGTCACCCGGCAGAAGCAGCCGCTGCACGTGGAGATGGACAAGAGCTTCCTGGCCCGCCACGCCACCGCGGTCGTCTTCTTCGCGCTGGTCTTCGCCGGCTTCCTGACCGCCGCGCTGGCGCCGTCGATCGCGCTCTATCCCCAGTCGATGGTGATCGACACCGGCCCCTTCTGGGACGAGCTGGTGCGGCTGATCAACGTCCACCTCTACGACTATCTGGACGCCATCAAGTCGTTCCTGCTGATCTACGTTCTGGTGCCGCTGAAGCGCTTCATGGTCGATGCGCCCTGGCTCGGCGTCATGGCGGTGCTGGCGGTCGCGGGCATGCGGCTCGGTGGGCTGCGCCTCGCCGTCACCGTCGCCCTGATGGCCGCCTTCATCGCCCTTACCGGCAACTGGGAGAAGGCGATGATCTCCGTCTATCTCTGCGGCCTGTCGGTGATCATCGCCAGCGCCATCGGCATCCCGGTCGGCATCCTGTCGGCCCGCCATCCCGGCATCCGGCGGATCGTCCGCACCACCATCGACACCCTGCAGACGCTGCCGAGCTTCGTCTACCTGATCCCGGTGGTGATGCTGTTCGCCGTCGGCGACTTCTCGGCGATGATCGCCATCGTGCTCTATGCGCTGGCGCCCGCCGTGCGCTACGCCGACCACGGCATCCGCAAGGTGCGCCCCAGCATCATCGAGGCCGGCACCATGGCCGGCTGCAAGCCCTCCCAGCTGCTCTGGAAGGTGCAGCTGCCGCTGGCCATGCCGGAGCTCATGCTGGGGCTCAACCAGACCATCATGATGGCGCTGTCGATGCTGGTGATCACCGCCCTCGTCGGCACCAACGATCTCGGCCAGGAGGTCTACATCGCGCTGACCCGCGCCGATATCGGGCAAGGCGTGGTGGCGGGCCTGTGCGTCGCCTTCATCGCGATGATCGCCGACCGGCTGATCAGCGCCTGGGCGGAAGAGCGCAAGCGCCAGCTTCAGATCGAGTGAGGAGGACCCATGGCTGACGCCGCGCGCGCCTCGGAACGCGCCGCCCGTCTCGACATCTGGAGCGGGCCCGTCGACCCTCAGCCGGTGACCGGCGGGATCACCAACACCAACTTCCTGGTCGAGGACGGCGGCCGCCGCTGCTTCGTGCGCGTCGGCGAGGACATCCCCGTCCACGGCGTCATGCGCTTCAACGAGCTGGCCGCCTCGCGGGCCGCCGCCGAGCTGGGCATCTCGCCGCCGGTGGTGCATGCCGAGCCCGGCGTGCTGGTGCTCGAGTTCATCGAGGGCCGCACGCTCGGCGAGGCCGACGTCCGCGACCCCCGCACGCTGCGCCGGATCGTGCCGCTCTTGCGGCGGTGCCACCGCGACATGGCGCGCACGGTGTCCGCGCCAGCGCTGGTGTTCTGGGTGTTCCACATCTGCCGGCACTACGCCCGGGTGCTCGCCGACGGTGGCAGCCGCCACGCGGCCCTGCTCCCGGTGCTGATGGCACGCGCCGACGCGCTCGAGGCCGCCACCGGCGCGATCGAGATGGGCTTCGGCCACAACGACCTTCTGCCGGCGAACTTCATCGACGACGGCGACCGCCTGTGGCTGATCGACTGGGACTACGCCGGCTTCAACACGCCGCTGTTCGATCTCGGCGGGCTGTCCTCCAACAGCGCCTTCGACGACGACCGGGACGACGACCTGCTGGGGCTCTATTTCGACGCCGCGCCGGACGACGGCCTGCGCCACCGCTTCGCCGCCATGAAGACCGCCTCGCTGCTGCGCGAGACGCTGTGGAGCATGGTGTCGGAGCTGCGCTCGGAGGTGGACTTCGACTTCGGCGCCTACACCGCCGACAACCTCGACCGGCTGGAGCGCGCCTGGTCCGCCTTCGCCCGCCAGCCCGGCTGAGGGACCGGTCAGCCGGGCCGGTCGATGACCTCCAGCGCGCGCACGGCGAAGCGCTGGGCGAGCGGCCCCAGCTCCGAGGCATTGTCCCCGGCCGCATTGCCGGCGCGGGCCCGGTCGGCGATGCCGGCGAAGATCACCCCGAAGCGGAACAGCGCGAACGCCACGTGGAACGGCGCCAGCGGCGCCACGTCGCCGGCCGCCTCCATGTAGCGGCCGACGAACGCGTCCATCGACGGGATGCCGAGGGAGGCAATGTCGAGGTCGAGCAGCCCGCCGTACTCGTCCGGCGCCGTCACCCACGGGATGCAGCAGAAGCCGAGATCGGCGAGCGGATGGCCGATGGTCGACAGCTCCCAGTCGAGGATGGCGACGACGCGCGGCTCGGTCGCGTGGAACAGCAGGTTGCCCAGGCGATAATCGCCATGCGCCAGCGCCGCGCGGCCGTCATCGACCGGCATGTGGTCGGCGAGCCACTTTGCCAGCCGTTCGAACTCCGGGCTCTTCGACCCCGACCCGTCGAGCTGGCGCGTCCAGCGCGACACCTGGCGGGCGAAATAGGTGCCCGGCCGGCCGTAGTCGCCGAGCCCCACGGCGTCAGGATCGACGGCGTGCATGCGGGCCATGGTGTCCGCCATCGCCATGTAGATCGCCCAGCGCTCGGCCGGCTCCAGCCCCGGCAGCGCGCAGTCGGAGAACACCCGGCCGTCGACCCGCGCCATCAGATAGAACGGCGTGCCGATGAGGTCCGGGTCCTCGTGGATGAGGATCGGCTCGGGAACCGGCACGCCGGTCGGAAACAGCGCCCGCAGCACCCGGTACTCGCGCTCGATGGCGTGGGCGCCCTTGAGGATCTCGCCGGCCGGCTTCTTGCGCAGCACCATCCGCCGCGCACCGTGGTCGAGGAAGAAGGTGGGGTTGGACTGGCCGCCGCCGATCCGCTCCAGCCGCATCGTGTCGGCCGGGCCGAGCTCGGCGTCGAGGAACGGCTTCAGCACCGCCGCGGCGACCTCCGGCGCGCCGTCCGCCGGTGCCGTCGGTGGTCGCGTCATCCCTGCACGTCCCACGCCCAGAAGCCGGTCTCCTCGGCGTCGAGGGTGCGGTTCAGGACCATCTTGTGGACCTCGTCGGCGCCGTCGACGAGGCGCGCCTGGCGGGCGTAGCGGTAGATCCATTCCAGCGGCGTGTCGGTGGAGTAGCCGCGCGCGCCGTTGATCTGGATGCCCGTGTCGGCCGCCTTGTGCAGCAGGTTGGCGACGTGGACCTTGGCCATCGAGATCTCCTTGCGGGCAAAGCGCCCCTGGTCGAGCTCCCAGGCGGCCTTCATCACCAAGAGCCGGCCGATCTCGATCTGCATGGCCAGGTCGCCGAGCATCAGCTGCACCGATTCCCGGTCGGCGAGCCGCACCCCGAACCCCTCGCGCCGGCCGGCATACTCCCGGGCGATCTCGACGCAGCGCTTCGACAGGCCGAGCCAGCGCATGCAGTGGGTGAGCCGCGCCGGGCCGAGCCGCGTCTGCGTCACCTTCAGGCCCCTGCCCTCGCCGACCAGCACGTTCTCCGGCGCGATCTCCAGCCCGTCGAACACGATCTCGCAATGGCCCCCGTGCTCCTCCGGCCCCATGATCGGAATGCGGCGGACGATGTGCCAGCCCGGCTGGTCGCGGTGGAACAGGAACGCCGTCAGGCCGTGGCGCGGATCGTCGGATGTCCGCGCGATCAGGGTGAAGTGGGCGGCCTCCTCGGCCCCGGTGATGAACCACTTGCGGCCGGTCACCACGTAGCGGTCGCCGACGCGTTCGGCGCGGGTGCGGATCATCGACGGGTCCGAGCCGCCGCCCGGGTGCGGCTCCGTCATGGCGAAGGCCGAGCGCACCGATCCGTCGGCGATCGGCCGCAGCCATGTCGCCTTCTGCTCGGGGGTGCCGAGCATGTCCAGCATCATCATGTTGCCGTCGTCGGGGGCGGCGGAGTTGAATACCACGGGGCCGAAGATCGACCGGTTCATCTCCTCGTAGCAGACCGCCATCGCCTGCCGGTTGAGGCCGTGGCCGCCCTCCTCCCGGCTGAGCTGCAGCGTCCACAGCCCGGCGGCGCGCGCCTTCGCCCGGCACGCCTCCAGCGGCCCGTGGGCGATGTTGCCGTGGCCGTCGTAGGCGTCGGGCTGCGCCTCCAGCGGCAGCAGCTCGTCGGCCACGAAGGCGGCGATGCGGCGCCTGAGCTCCTCGACGTCGGACGGAATCGTGAAATCCATGCAGGTCCTCCCGGATCCCCGCCGCCGGTCTTCTGCGGATCTCGCGTGAGCCCGCGCGCCGGCTGGTCGGGGGCGGCACGGTCGCCGCCGTCTCCGTGACTAAAGCAAATCCGGTCCGGACAGAAGCACCCCGCGCGAGCCTCGGTCCGCGCCCGCTCGGAGCCGCGCATTGGCGCACCGGTCGGCGGCCGTGCGCCGGCTCAGGGGGCGGAGAGGGTGCGCACGGGTTCGGCGTCGCCGAGTGCGGCCCGGAGCCCGGCCAGCTCGTCCGCCGTCATGTGCAGCCCGAGCTTGGAGCGCCGCCACGCGATGTCGTCGGCGGTGACGGCCCACTCGTTGGCGCGCAGCCAGGCGACCTCGCGCTCGCTCAGGCCGGCGCCGAAGTCGCGGCCGAGGTCGGCCGGCGTCTGCACGCCCTCAAGGATCCTGCGGGTCTCGGTGCCGTAGGCGCGGACCAGCCGGGCCACCAGCGGACGCGGCAGCGCCGCATGGGCGCCGTGGATCGCGTCGACCAGCGCCTCGGTGCCGTCGACCGGGAAATCGCCGCCCGGCAGGGTGGCGCCCGCCGTCCACGGCCTGCCGCGCGTCTCCCCCAGGGCTGCGCCGATCTTCTCCAGCGCGGTTTCCGCCAGCCGGCGGTAGGTGGTGATCTTGCCGCCGAACACGTTGATCAGCGGCGGGGTGCCGTCACCGCCGTCGATCTTCAGCACGTAGTCGCGGGTCGCCGCCTGCGCCGCGCTCGCCCCGTCGTCGTAGAGCGGCCGCACGCCGGAATAGGCCCACGCCACGTCGTCCGGCGTGACCGTGCGGGTGAAGTATTCGTTCGCCGCCGCGCACAGATAGGCGGTCTCCTCGGCGGTGATCGCCACCTTCGCCGGATCGCCCGAATAGTCGCGGTCGGTGGTGCCGATCAGCGTGAACTCCCCCTCATAGGGAATGGCGAAGATGATCCGCCCGTCGGCGTTCTGGAAGATGTAGCAGCGGTCGTGGTCGTAGAGCTTCGGCACGACGATGTGGCTGCCCTGCACGAGCCGGACGTTGTGGGACTCGGCATGGGAGGCCGAGGCGATCACCCGGTCGACCCACGGCCCGCCGGCGTTGACCACCAGCCGCGCAGTGACGGTTTCCTCCCGGCCGTCGGCGTTCACCAGATCGACGGCCCAGACGCCGTCCCGCCGTTCCAGCCCGACCACCTTCGTCCGGGTGCGGATCTCGGCCCCCTTCTCCTGCGCCGAGCGCGCGTTCAGCACCACCAGGCGGGCATCGTCCACCCAGCAGTCGGAATACTCGAAGCCCTTGGCGTAGTCGCCCTTCAGCGGCCGGCCGGCCGGATCCTGGCGCAGGTTGAGCGTCCGGGTCGCCGGCAGCTTCTTCCGCCCGCCCATGTGGTCGTAGAGGAACAGGCCGAGGCGCAGCAGCCAGTCGGGCCGCAGGCCGTCGTGGTGCGGCAGCACGAAGCGCAGCGGCCGGATGATGTGCGGCGCCATCGACCACAGCACCTCGCGCTCCATCAGCGCCTCGCGCACCAGCCGGAACTCGAAATATTCGAGGTAGCGCAGCCCGCCGTGGATCAGCTTGGTCGACCACGACGAGGTCCCGCTGGCGAGGTCGTTCATCTCGCACAGGAGCACCTTCCAGCCGCGCCCGGCGGCGTCGCGGGCGATGCCGCACCCGTTGATCCCACCCCCGATGACGAGGATGTCGAAATCTGCGTTCGGACGTTCTGTGGTGGCCGTCATGACTGCCGGATGTCGTCGGATGCTGCGCGAGCGCCGGAAGGCGGCGACCACTTCGCTAACACGACGCGCGCCGGGACGCGATCCGCGCCGTGGCTTTCGACCGCCCCGCCCGACCCAAGCTCAGAACTCCGGCCGGCGCTTGTCCAGGAAGGCGGCGATGCCTTCGGCTGCCTCGGGATCGGCCCGCGCGGCGTTGATGGCGTCCGCCTCCAGCTCCAGGCAGTCCTCCAGGCCCGCCGATGCGGTCGCGGTCAGGAGCCGCTTGATCCGTCCGATCGTCCGGGTCGGCCCGGCCGCCAGCGTTTCCGCCATGTCGAAGGCGGTGGCCAGCGCCTCGCCGCCATCGACCAGCCGGGTGACGAGGCCGAAGGCGTGCAGCCGCTCCGCCGCGATCGGCTGGCCCAGCATGCAGATTTCGTTCGCCAGCTGGCGCGGCATCGCGTCGTGCAGGAACCGCGTGATGCCGCCGTCCGGCGTCAGGCCGATGCGGACCTGGGCGGCGGCGAAGCGGGCGTCCCGGGCCGCGACGACCAGGTCGCAGGCGAGTGCCAGCGCGAAGCCGATGCCGGCCGCCCCGCCCTCCACCGCCGCGATGACCGGCTTCGGCAGCCCCACGACGGTGCGGATCATCGCCGCCAGCCGGTCGGTCACCTCGACCCGCTCCGCCGGGCTCATCTCCACCGTGCGCCTGAGCGCCCGCATGTTGCCGCCGGCCGAGAAATAGCCGTTGGCGCCGGTGAGCACGACGACCCGCACCGCCGGGTCGTTCCCGGCCCGGGCGAGGACATGCGTGAGGGTCGGATTGACGTCCGGCCCGATGGCGTTTCGGGAGCCGGCATCGTCGAGCGTCACGACGAGGATGCCGCCGCGTCGCTCGCGGCGCACCACCGGGCTGTCGGTGCCGTCTGCCGGGAGAGAGGTCGGGCGCACCCGCCTACTCCGGGAAGGCGACGAGCGTGCGCCCGTGGATGCGCGACGCGATCATCTCGCCCATGTAGGCCGGCAGCTCCTCCAGCACGATCTCGCGGCCGAGACCATCGAGGTCCGCCGGCTTCAGGTCGCCGGCAAGCCGGTCCCAGATCGTCTGGCGCAGCGGCATCGGCGTGTCGGAATTGATGCCGATCAGGGTCACGCCGCGCAGGATGAACGGCAGCACGGTGGTGTTGAGCGCGATGCCGGCGGCGTTGCCGATGCTGGTGACGATGCCCTGCACCGCAGCCGTGCGCAGCAGCCATTCCAGCTGCGGCCCGCCGGCGGTGTCGACGGCGCCGGCCCATTCGGCCCCCTCCAGCGGCTTGCGGCTCGGCTCGCGCGGTGGCGAGCGGACGTCGGAGGCGCCGAGGCCGCGCAGGAAGCCCTCCTGGTCGGTCTTGGAGGTGACGGCGCTAACGGTGAAGCCGCGCTTCGCCAGCATCGCGACCGCGAGCGAGCCGACCCCGCCGGTGGCCCCGGTCACCGCGACCGGGCCGAGATCGGGCGTCAGGCCGGCGGCCTCCATCTTGTGGACGGCGAGGGCTGCCGAATGCCCGGCGACGCCCAGCACCGCCGCCTCGCGGGGCGACAGCCCTTCCGGCAGGCGCACCAGCCAGTCGGCCGGCACCCGCACTCGCTCCGCGAAGCCGCCGTCGTGGCTGACGCCGATGCCGCGCCCGTGGGCGATCACCCAGTCGCCCGGCTGATAAGCCGGATTGGCGCTGGTCTCGACCTGACCGACAGCCTCGATGCCGCCGACGCACGGATAGCGGCGGATGATCGGCGCCTTGCCGGTGCCGGCCAGCGCGTCCTTGTAGTTGACGCCGGCGAAGCGGGTGCGGATGACCACGTCGCCCTGGTCGATGTCGTCAAGCGACAGGTCGACGATGCTGCCGCACGGCCCCTCGGCCGTTTCCTCGATCCGGTATGCCTTCATGGCTTTCATCCGTGGTTGGGGCGCGCCCGCCGCTCGCGCAGGCCGCGATAGATCGGCCAGCCGACGAACAGCGCGGTCATGACGAACAGCACGAGCGCGATCGGCTGGGAGAAGAAGGACAGGAAGTTGCCGTCCTGCAGGATCATGCCCTGGCGGAAGCTCTGCTCGATCATCGGCCCCAGCACGAAGCCGATGACGATGGGGGCGAGCGGAAACCGCCCGAGCCGCAGCAGGAAGCCGGCCAGGCCAGCCGCCAGCGCCACCACCAGGTCGAATGGGTTGTAGTTGACCGTGAAGGTGCCGATGGCGATCAGCACCACCACCGCCGACAGGAGCAGCGGCTCCGGCATGCGCAGGATGCGCGAGAACACCGGGCAGAGCAGCACGCCGAGCACGTACATGGCGATGTTCACGAAGAACAGCGCCACGAAGATGAAGGTGACCAGGTCAGCGTTCTCGACGAACAGCCGCGGTCCCGGCGTGACACCCTGGATGACCAGCGCGCCGAGCATCACGGCGGTGATCGGGTCGCCGGGAATGCCCAGCGACAGGGTCGGCACGAGGGCACCGGAGGTGACGGCGTTGTTGGCGGCCTCCGAGGCGATGACGCCGTCGGGCTCGCCGGTTCCGAACTTGTCGCGGTTCGGCGAGGTGCGCTTGGCCTCGGCGTAGCTGATCATCGAGGCCGCCGTGGCACCGATGCCGGGCAGGATCCCGGTCCAGGTGCCGATCATCGACGACTTGAACAGCACCTTCCAGCGCCGGCCGAGCTCGCGGATCGCCGGGAACTCGAAGCCGCTGCGCGGCACGTCGGCCGCCACCGCGGCGTGGCGCTCCGACACCCGCCAGAACACCTCCGAGAGCGCGAACAGCCCGACCAGGAACGGCACCAGCCCGATGCCGGCGGACAGCTCGAACGACGAGAAATGCAGGCGCAGGTCGCCGGTCAGCGGATCCTGGCCGATGGTGGCGGCCAGCAGGCCGAGGAAGCAGGCCGCCCCGCCCCGCAGCAGATCCTCGTTGGCGACCGAGATGACGCAGGTGAGCGCGAACAGGCCGAGGGCGAAATACTCCACCGGACCGAACTTCAGGCCGAGGCGCGCCAGCAGCGGGGCGGCCGCGATCAGCACCAGCGTCGACAGCAGTCCGCCGATGAGGGAGGCGGTGGTCGACCAGCCGAGAGCAAGGCCGCCCTTGCCCTTCTTCATCATCGGGTAGCCGTCGAACAGCGTCGCCGCCGCCTGGGGCGTGCCCGGCGTGTTGATCAGGATCGCCGAGATCGAGCCGCCGTAGACCGACCCGACGTAGAGGCCGAGCAGCAGCATGATGCTCGCCTCGGGCCCGAGCACGAAGGTGAGCGGCAGCGCCAGCGTGATCGCCAGCACCGAGCCGAGGCCCGGCATGGCGCCGATGATGATGCCGGCGCCGGTGCCGGCGATCATGAAGAACAGGATCGACGGGGTGGCGATGGTCTGCAGCGCCTGGAGGATGCTGTCCATGTCAGGCCCGCCTCACAACCAGGCGAAGAGTTCGTCGAGGCCGAAACCGGGCGGCCGGATGACGAAGATCTCCGCGAAACAATACCAGACCAGCGCGACGAAGATGACGGTGACCAGGCCCGTCACCAGCGGGCGCCGGTAGCCGAGCAGCACCGTCATCGCCGGCAGGAAGACGACGCTGGCGATCAGGAACCCCGCCACGTCGAACAGCAGGAAATAGGCCGACACCACCGCCGCGACCGCCAGGAAGCGCCCCCAGACGGGGGTGCTCCCTCCGTTGTCCGCGCGCCCGGCCAGCCCCCGCACGATCAGCCCGATCGAGGCCGCCGCCAGCAGGACCAGGATCAGCCGCGGATACCAGACGGGATCGCGGGCGATTTCGGCGTGCGCGAAGCCCTTGCCCACGGTCTGGGCGTAGAGGACGGCGGAGGCGCCGAGAAGGACGCCTCCGCCAACCAGATCCGACATGCACCGTGGCATGGGCATGGGCTTCATCCTCGCCGGCGGGCCGCTACTTCAGGACCCGCTGGATGATCTCGCCGTTGGTGGCGCTGCCCTCCTCGACGGCCTGCTTGACGCCTTCGCTGTCGCGGAACTGCACGAGGGTGCCGAGGCTGGCGAGCGTCTCGATGAAGCGCTCCTTCTCGGACGTCTGCTTGCAGGCGTCGACCAGCTTCGCCTTGGCGTCCGTCGGGATGCCCTTCGGCGCGAAGACGCCGCCCCACCAGGAGGCGGTGGTCGGGAAGCCCTGCTCGACCGAGGTCGGCACGTCCGGCGCGGCATCGACGCGCTCGTCGGCGAACACGGCGACGGCATCGAGGTCGTTCTTCGAGACGTTGGAGATGATCGCCATGTAGAGGTCGACGTGGCCGCCCAGCAGCGCCGTCACGCCCGGGCCGTCACCCTGGAAGGGCACGTGCTTGATCTGGATGTCGGTGTCCTGGAGGAACTTCTCCATCGCCAGGTGCGGCAGCGAGCCCGGTCCCGGCGAGCCGTAGCTGAGCTCGCCCGGATGGGCGCGGGCGTAGTCGACCACGTCCTTCAGGCTCTTGAACGGCGAGTCCGGCTTCACCGCCAGCGCCTGCGGGCTGTAGAACAGCTGGCAGATGTAATCGAAGTCCTCGATCGAATAGGGCGTCTCGCGCATGTGCGGCTGGTTGATCAGCGGCGCCGCCGGGACCACGCCGATGGTGTAGCCGTCGGGGCGCGAGCGGGCGAGCTGGGCCGTGCCCACCGTGCCGGCGCCACCGCCGACGTTGGTCACCGGCATGTTGGTGCCGAGGATCTCCTCGAACTCGCGGGCGGCGGCGCGGGCCATGGTGTCGGTGCTGCCGCCGGCCGGGAACGGCACGATGACGGTGACCGGACGCGCCGGGTAGTCGGCCGCGACCACGGCGGCCGGAGCGAGGATGGTCGCCGACAGGACGACGGCGGCAAGGCGGCTCGAAAGATGCTTCACGGGGTGTCTCCTTCCCATTTCAGGTCTCGTTGTGTCCGGCGGGTTGTCGTCCCGCCTTCTTCAGGCTTGCTTGGCTGTCCGGGCGTCAGGCCCGGCCAGCCGCCGGCACCGGCTCCGGCGCGGCCACATGGGCCACGCAGTCGCCGGCCACCACCCCCGCCCCGTCCGTCTGGACGAAGAGCGGGTTGATCTCGATCTCGCGAAGAGGTCCATCGGCGGAGGCGATCTTGCGCGACAGCCCGGCGATGGCCTCGGCAAGCGCGTCGACGTCGCAGCGCGGGCGCCCGCGAATGCCGGCGAGAATGCGCGCCACCTTCGTCTCGGCGATCATCCGGCGCGCCTCGTCCGCGTCGATCGGCGCGAGCCGGAACGCCACGTCGGAGATCACCTCGGCGAGGATGCCGCCGGCCCCGACCATCACCATCGGCCCGAAGACGTCGTCGACCCGCGCGCCGAGGATCACCTCGACCCCGCCGGCGACCTGCTGCTGCACCAGCACCCGGGTTGCCACGCCCGGCTCGGCCTTGCCGCCCGCCTCGGCGATCGCCGCGAAGGCGTCGCGGACCTCGGCGTCGGAGCAAAGGTTCAGCCGCACGCCGCCGATGTCGGACTTGTGGACGATGGTCTCCGACAGGAGTTTCATCACGACGGGAAAGCCGAGCGCGCCGGCCGCCGCGACGGCGGCGTCGGCGGTGTCCGCCACCGCCTCCCCCGGCGCGACGATGCCGGTCCCCGCAAGCTGACCCTTGGAGTCCATCTCGTTGAGGGTGCGCACCGGCCCGGCCGGACCACGCGGCCCCTCCGGCAGCGCCAGCGCCGGCCCCGCGGCCGCCACCGCCGCACCGAAGCGGGCGATCGCCGACAGCCCGCGGATCGCCCGTCCGGGCGTCGCGAACACCGGGATGCCGGCCGCCGCCAGCGTGTCGAAGGCGGCCCGGTTGTCGGCCTGCGCGGCGTTCCAGGCGACGACGATCGGCGTCGCCACGCGCGTGGCGAGCGCCGCCAGCGCCGCCGTCATCGTCACCGCCGCCGCGCCCGCCGTCGCGGCCAGCGCCACCGCCAGCATGTCGACGTTCGGATCGGCCACCACCGCCTCCAGCGCCTCGCGCAGCGACTCCGGATCGGTGAGCGCGCCGGCGGTGACGTCGAGGGGATTGGCGATCGAGGCGAAGGCCGGCAGCCGCGTGCGCAGGTCGGCGAGCGTCGCATCCGCGAACGGCTCGATCGACAGCCCGAGCTCCTCCGCCCGGTCGGCCATGGCGACGCCGGCCCCACCGGAGATCGTCACGATGCCGACGCGCGGCCCGCCCGCCCAGCGCTTCGGCGCCAGCGCGCGGATGCAGTCGGCCATGTCGCCCACGTCGCCGGCACTGATGATGCCGAGCTGGTCGAAGGCGGCGCGGTAGAAGCGCGGGTCACCGGCGAGGTTGGCGGTGTGGGAGGCGGCCGCGTGGGCGCCAGCCTTGGAGTTCCCGACCTTCCACAGCACGACCGGCACGTTGCGCGCCACCGCCTTGGCGGCGATCCGGCGCAGCGGCACCGCGTCCCGGAAGCCCTCGATGTAGCCGGCGATGACGCCGATCTCGGGATCGTCGAGCATGCCGTCGATCAGATCGAGGGCGTTGGTGTCCACCTCGTTGCCCGTCGAGGCATAGCGGCGCATGCCGATGCCCTCGTCGCTCATGCCCATCACCAGCGAGTTGCCGAACGCGCCGGACTGGGAGACGACGCCGACGGAGCCGGGCTTGTAGGTGAGCCGGTAGGGCGGACCGAAGCCGACATGGATGCGCTCGGCGACGTTCATGATGCCCTGGCAGTTCGGCCCGATCAGCCGCACGCCGGCGTCGCGCGCCGCAGCAGCCAGCTCCGCCTGCAGCGCGATGCCCGCCTCCCCCGTCTCCGCGAACCCGGAGGCGAACACCACCGCGAACGGGATCCCCTTGCGCCCCGCCGCCGCGACGACGCGCGCCACGTGGGCCGCCGGCACCGCGATCGCCACGAGATCCGGCACTTCCGGCAGCGCCGCGATGTCGGGGAAGCAGGCGAAGCCGTGCACGCGGTCGTATTTCGGGTTGATGGGCAGCACGGTGCCGCCATAGCCGTGGTGGATCAGGTTCTCGATCACCTGGCTGCCGACGGCGCCCGGCGTTTCCGTGGCGCCCACCACCGCGATGGCGCGCGGCCGGAACAGAAGGTCGAGATCGAAGCCCCGCTCCGCGCCGGCTCCCGCGTCCGCGTCCATGACCACCGCCTCCGCGCTCATGCGCCGGCCCGCCGCAGCGTCTGCTTGACGATGTTCATCTGATGGATCTGGCTGGTGCCCTCGTAGATCCGGAACAGCCGCACGTCGCGGTAGTAGCGCTCGATGGGGCTGTGGTCGGCCACATAGCCGGCGCCGCCGAACACCTGGACGGCGCGGTCGGCGACCCGGCCGCACATCTCCGAGGCGAAATATTTGCAGATCGACGCTTCCAGCGCGATGTCGCGGCCTTCGTCCCGGGCCCGGGCGGTCTCCAGGATCAGCGCGCGGGCCGCATGGATCTCGGTCTGGCAGTCGGCAAGCAGCGCGCTGACGAGCTGGAAATCGATGATCGGCTTACCCGACTGCTGGCGCGTCCGGGCATGCGCCATCGCCAGGTCGAACATGCGGATCGCCGGTCCGGTGCAGAGCGCCGCCAGGTGGATGCGCTGCTTGTTCAGCACCTTCATGGCGGTCTTGAAGCCGAGCCCCTCGACCCCGCCGATCAGGTTCTCCGCCGGCACCCGGCAGCCCTCGAACGTCACCTCGCCCACCGGCGAACCCGACTGGCCCATCATCCGGTAGCCGTCGCTGGTGGAAAGCCCCGGGGTGCCGCGCTCGACGATGAAGGCGCTGACGCCGCGGGCGCCGGAGGTCTCCGGATCGGTGCGGGCGAACACGGTGAAGAGGTCGGCGATCGGCGCGTTGGTGATGTAGCACTTCATGCCGTCGAGCACGTAGGCGTCGCCGTCGCGGCGCGCCGTGGTCTCGATGGCGGTGGCGTCGGAGCCGGCGTTCGGCTCCGTCAGCGCCAGGCAGCCGGTCGCCGCGCCGTTCGCCAGCCGCGGCAGGAAGCGGCGCTTCTGCTCGTCGGTGCCGTCGGCCACCAGCGCCTCGGATCCGATGCCGGTGTTGGTGCCGACGCGGGCCCGGAACGCGACCGCGCACTGGGACAGCTCGAGCGCGCCGAGAATCAGCTCCTCGGTGGTCAGGCCGAGGCCGCCATATTCCTCCGGGATCGACCAGCCGAAGAAGCCGCGCGCCGCCATGTCGGCGACGATCTCGTCCGGAATCCGGTCGTCTTGCGCGACCCGGTCCTCGTTCGGATGGGCCACCTCGCGCACCCAGGCGTGCACCTCGGCCAGCAGCGCGTCGAGTTTCTCGGTGTCGCGGATCATGCCGTCCTGCCTGTCATAGAAGGGGTGTCGCCGCCGGAGAGGATGCCGCGCGTGCGGGCGACCAGGTCGTCGCCGATGGCGGCCAGCTGCGCCGGCGAGGTGCGGAAGATCGGCATCATCACGCCCAGCACGCCGGCCACCTCGCCCTCCAGCGTGAAGACGGGAACCGCCACCGCGGCGGCCCCCTCCACGCGCTCGCCGATCGAGACCGCATAGCCGCGCGATCGGATGGCAACGAGCTCCTGGCGAAGCGCATCCACGTCGACCTCGAAGCGGGTGAACAGCTTCGGCGAGAGGGTGGTGAGGTAGGCGTCGACCTCGTCGCCGGGCAGTTGCGCCAGTTGCGCCTTGCCGGCCGCGCCGACATAGAGGGGAAACCGGGTGCCGGCATCGAGCACGTAGCGCACCGGGCGCGGACAGGGCAGCACGTCGACCACCACCTGGTTCCAGCCGGACCGCCGAAACCAGGTCACCGTCTCCTCGTAATGGTCGGCCAGGTCGCGCATCAGCGGCCTGAGCGCGGCGAGCTGGGCGTTCTGGCTGAGCACCGGGCGCGCATAGGCGAGGATGCCCGGCGAGATCGCCCAGGCGCCGTCGCTGCGCGCCTCGACCATGCCCGCGTCGGCGAGCTGGGTGAGCGCCGAAACCACCTGCCCGTCGGTGAGGTCCATCCGGGCGGCCAGCGCCGCCGCCCCCATGCCGCCGGCGCCGGCGGCGGACACCTCCTGCAGCAGGCGCAATCCCTCGTGGAGCGTCCGGGTCATCCCGCCGCTCAACGGCCGCCGGTAGCGCTTCTCGGCATCGCGCTCGAGGTAGCCGTTCGCCTCCAGCGAGCGCACGATCCGGTGGGCGATCGTGGTGCCGGTGCCGATCGCCTCGGCGATCTCCGACGTCGACAGCGGGCGGCCGGCATCCGAGACGGCCCGGACGACGTCGAAGGCACGCTGCAGCGTCTGAAGCTGGTTCTTGGGTTCCGGCATTTCCCCCACGCATTCCGATTATCGGTTTTTTCCGATATTAGGAATGCGGCCGCAAACCGTCAAGCCGGCATCAGGGATTTGGCAGCGCAGACGGGACCCGGCACCCTGCGCGCAGCCGAAGATGCCCCGGCCGCGCCGGCGCCGCCCGCCTCGCCCGCCGCCGGGCGCGACATACACTTGCATAACTAGACGGCCACATCTAAGGTCTGATTATAAAACGAATGCCGCGCCGGAGCGCCTCGCGCCCCGATCAACAGGCGGCCAAAGCTCGGGAGGGAGACCCCATATGAAACTTCGGCACACCGCCTTCGTCGCCCTGGCGCTCGCCTGCAGCACCGCCGCGGCCGACGCCAAGGAGCTCGCCTTCGCGACCTTCGTCTCGCCGACCTCGACCACGGTCAAGGAAGTGCTCGAGCCGTGGATCGAATGGTTCAATCAGAACGCCGGCGGCGACACCACCATCAAGCTCTACGCCGGCGGCACCCTCGGCCGCAGCCCGGCCGCCCAGCCGAAGCTCCTGAAGGACGGCGTCGCCGACCTGACGATCATGGTCCCCAGCTACTATCCGGGCGTCTATCCGGACTTCGACATGTTCGAGCTGCCGGGCCTCGCGCGCAGCTCCGCCGAGGCGAGCGGCGCCGCCTGGCAGCTCTTCCAGGACGGCAAGATCGAGGGCCTCGACGATTTCAAGGTGGTGTCGATCTACACCTCCGCCCCCTACGCGGTGCACTCCACCGCCGACGTGAAGACGGTGGACGACCTGAAGGGCCTGAAGATCCGCGCCGCCGGCCCGGTGCAGACCGCCGTCCTCACCTCGCTCGGCGCCGTGCCCCAGGCGATGAGCCCGACCGAAATGGCGGAAAACATCAACCGCGGCCTGCTCGATGGGGCGGTGGCCGACTGGTCCGTCGCCGATTCCTTCAAGGTCATGGAAGTCACCGACAACCACTACAACGCCCGTCTCGGCGTGCTGCCGTTCGTCGTCGCCATCAACAAGGACGTCTACGAGACGCTCCCGCCGGAGGCGAAGAAGGCCATCGACGAGAGCGGCGAGCGGCTGGTCAAGCTGCAGGGCGACAGCTTCGCCAAATTCGAGGCGGAGGCCATCGCCCGCACGAAGGCCGAGGCCGGCCAGACCGTCGTCGAGCCGAGCGACGCGGACATCGCCGAGATCCGCGCCCGCACCAGGCCGGTGCGCGACGAGATCGTCGCCAAGAACGGTCCGGACGGGCTGGAGGCCTACGAGGCCCTGCTCGAGAAGATGCGCGCCAACTGACGCGCGCCTGGCAACCGGCCGGAATCGCGCCACGCTGGCGCGGTTTCCGCCCGCATCCCGCTCCGCGGTTTTCGAATCGATCACGTTTCATGAGATCAGGTCGCGGCGACCTGATCTCGCGGTGATCCAGAGCATCGGCCCTTCATGTTCGATGAGATTGAAAGTCGGCTGTCGCGCGTCTCGAGGGCCAGCGGCATCGTCGGGATCGGCGGGCTGCTGCTGGTCGCGGTCCTGACGGTTGCCGACATCCTGGCCCGCTGGCTCCTCGGGGCGCCGCTCGCCGGCATCGACGACGTCACCAAGCTCGCCATCATCGTGGTGATTTCCGCCTGCTTCTCGGCCGGCCTGTTCGAGCGCCGGCAGATCCAGATCCGCTTTCTCGGCGCCCTCCTCGGCCGCCATGCCTCGGCGGTGCTGGACGCCTTCGCGGCGCTGGCGACCACGCTGATGTTCGTGCTGATCACCTGGCAGATGGGCGTCTACGCCGGCGAGGTGACCCAGTCCGGCGAGACCACCTTCCTGCTGCGCATCCCGGTCGGCCCGATCTGGTGGGCCGCCACCATCTTCTTCGGGCTCTGCGTGCCCCTCCAGGCCGTCGTCGCCCTCAGCGACATCGCCCGCATCCCGTCGGGTGCCGCCCGCCCCACCAGCCAGGGCCGCGATCATGGATAGCGAAGTGATCGGGCTGCTCGGCCTCGGCCTGATGTTCGTCCTGATCGCCGTGCACGTGCCGATCGGCGTGTCCATGGCCCTGTCCGGGCTCGTCACCTTCGGGCTGCTGCGCAACTTCGGCGCCGCCGTCTCCCTGTTCGGCACCGAGACCGTGGGCAAGCTCGCCAGCGCCGATCTCGCCATCGTGCCGCTGTTCCTGCTGATGGGAGGGTTCGCCACGGCGGGCGGCCTGTCGGCGGATCTCTACCGGATCGCCTACGCCTTCGTCGGCCACGTGCGCGGCGGGCTCGCCATGGCCACCATCGGCGGATGCGCCGGCTTCGGCGCCATCTGCGGATCGTCGGTCGCCACCACCGCGACGATGACCCGGGTCGCGCTCGGCGAGATGATCCAGCGCCGCTACGCCGAAACGCTGGCGACCGGCTCGATCGCCGCCGGCGGCACGCTCGGCATGCTGATCCCGCCGTCGATCATCTTCGTGCTCTACGCGGTGCTCACCGAGCAGTTCGTGCTCACCCTGTTCGTGGCGGCGCTGCTACCGGCCGTGCTGGCCGTGGCGCTGCACGCGGTGGCCGTGCGCCTCTACGTGCTCGTCTATCCCGAAGCCGGCCCGGCGGGCGAGCGCACCAGCATGCGCGACCGGCTGAAGATCGTCCTGGACGGCTGGGCGGCGATCGCCCTGATGGTCACCGTCACCGGCGGCATCTACGCCGGCGTCTTCTCGGTCACCGAGTCGGCCGCCGTAGGCGCGGCGCTCGCCTTCGCCATCGCGCTCGGACGGCGCAGGCTGAGCTGGCGGGAGTTCTGGAACGTCCTCAGCGAGACCGCCGCCACCACCTCGATGATCTACATCATCGTCATCGGCGCCTCGATCTTCACCTACGCCATCACGCTGTCGCAGCTGCCGGAACTGCTGGTCTCCAGCATCAGCGGATCCGGCCTCTCGCCCCTGATGATCATCCTGCTGCTGATGGTCCTCTACCTGATCCTCGGCTCCATCTTCGACACCATCTCGTCGATGATCATCACCCTGCCGTTCGTCTTCCCGCTGATCCTCAGCCTCGGCTACGACCCGATCTGGTGGGGCGTCATCAACGTCATGGTCATCGAGATCGGCATGATCACCCCGCCGATCGGCATGAACGTCTTCGTCATGAAGGCGATGGTGCCGAACGTCAGCCTGTCGACGATCTTCCGCGGCATCATGCCGTTCCTCGCCGCCGACCTGGTCCGGCTGATGATCCTGATCCTGTTTCCGATCATCGCGCTGTGGCTGCCCAACATGCTCGACCTGGCGCGCTGACGCGGCCGCCGATCCGGCAGACCGCCCGATCGGCCAGCACCGGCCTCGAAACCTGGAGCGGTTCGATTGGGCAACGCTGAACGGCGCCCAGGCTACGGGCGGCCGGCCATCATACCCACGAGAGCCACGCTCAGCGGTCCAAACGCCCGGCAAGACCTTGGAAACCGTGTGAGCGTGATCGCTCGCCATAGATAGTCTAGTTGTGAAACCAATGCGCCGATGCTAGGCTCCGGACCGGCCGTCGGGAACGGCTTTCCCCCTGTCATTGGCGCGCGAACCAGAGGTGAAACCATGCCCAAGAGCGACACGTCCGGCATCAACATGGACCGCGTGGCCAAGTGGACCGAGCGGGAGAAGCTCAACACCTACTGGCGGCCCTACGGCTTCCCCCAGGTGATGAGCGCCGACCGGTCGGCGTTCACCTCCGCCCGGCAGATGCCACGTTGGGACGTGCCGGAAAAGGCGATCGTCTCCACCGCCATCAACGGCGCCTTCTTCACCAAGGCGGAGAACCCCGCCCAGCCGATCACCGCCGAGGAGATCATCGCCTCCGCCGAGGAGTGCATCGCCGAGGGCGCCCAGATCATCCATGTCCACGCCCGCGACCAGCGCGGCTTCAACGTGCTCGACACCGGGCTGTTCACCGAGATCCTCGGCGAGCTGCGCGGCCGCCACCCGCAGGTCGCCTTCGACGCCTGCCTGGTCGCCGTGAACGACGCCGAGAGCGCGGAGCTGGAGGCGATGCTGAAGACGAAGCTCGTCGATGCGGTGCCGGTGAACACCACCGCCGTGATCCTCGGCGACAACCTGTTCGTCAAGCCGCCGCACGCCATCATCGAGAAGACCCGGCTGGTGCTGGAGGCCGGCATGACGCCGCAGCTCGCCGTCTACACGGACGGGGACGTGGACAACGCCCGCCGCTTCCTGATCGAGCCGGGCCTGCTCGGCGGCGGCCTGACGTGGCTGGTGCTGCCGGGCCTCCCGGGCTGCTCGCCCATGTGGAGCACCGAGACGATGATCGACGGCCTGCAGCGCATGGTCCGCCTCATCCGCCACGTCGACCCAAGCGCCCGGATCGTCGTCTGCACCGGCGGCCGCGCCGGGCTCTACCTCGCCAACCTGGCGCTGATCATGGGGCTGCACGTGCGCGTCGGCATGGAGGACACGGTGTGGAAGTGGCCGCACCGCGACGACCTCATCGAGAGCAACGCCGAGACGTTCCGCACCGTGCGCCAGATGGCCGAGGCCCTCGGCCGCACGCTGATGCCGGCCGACGAATACCGGGCGACCTCCACCCCCGCCAAGGCCCTCAAGGCGGCGTCCTGACCGGGTGAATTCGCCCCGCCGGTGATGGCGGGGCACACGCCCCTCAGGCCAGCGGCTCACCGCCGGCCTTTTTGGGCAGATCGACCTCCCAGGCGCGCACCGTCATGCCGCAATGGGCGCAGACGTAGCGGGCGTCCAGCACGTTCTCGCAGCGGTGGACCAGCACCTGCGGCACGCCGCTGCTTCCCGACAGCCACCGGTCGCCCCAGCCGGTCAGGCTGAGGAAGACGTCGAACAGCCCCTCGCCCCGTTCCGTGACGTGGTAGTCGATCCGCCGGCCCTCGCTGGCGGAATCGATCAGGCCCAGCTCGGTCAGCTTCTTCAGGCGCGACGACAGGATGTTGGAGGCGATCTCCAGCTCGTTCTTGATCGCCTGAAACGAGTTGACGCCCCGGAAGATCGCGTCGAGCACCAGGTTGCTCCAGCGGTCGCCGATGACGGTGGTGGCCACCATGCGGGAGGGCTCCACCCCCGTCGACTTGGAGAACGCCGCATCGTTCATCCGCGAATGGCGGGCCGCAGGCTTCGGGTCGAAGCCGCTGCCCTCGCCCGGCTCCAAACGAATCTCGGCCCGCACGACCGGATCTCCGCACTCGCGGCACACCAGCCGCACGTCCAGCAGGTGTCCGCAGGGCTTGTGCAGCAGGTCGCCGGGCAGGAAATGGGTGCCGATGTCCCAGCGCTTGTGCCAGGCCCAGACGGAAATGATGAAGTCGTAGAGATCCAGCCCCTTCGGGGTCAGCCGGTATTCCTGGACGATGGTCCGGTGCAGCACCGGCTTCTTGTAGAGGATGTGGTGGTCGGCAAGCGCCGCCAGCCGAAGCGCCAGGGTCTGGCGCGGAATGCCAAGGCTCTCCTGGAACTCGTTGAAGCGCCGGACGCCGAGGAACGCCTCCTTCAGGAGAAGCACCGTCCAGGCATCGCCAACGACGTTGAGCGCGCGGACCAGCGAGCTTGCCTGGATCTGACCGCTGTCGCTCATCGCCTGTTGCCGTATCTCCTCAGCCGGCTTCGGCGGAACCGTCGAAGAGCAGGCCGTCGCTCAATAGCCGGTCGATCGTCCCGCGATCAAGACCGGCCTCTTCCAGCACCACGATGCTGTGCGCTCCGAGCCGCGGCGCGGCGCTGCGCACCTGAACGGGGCGGCCGGAGTAGGTGACCGGCTGCTGCAGGCTGGAAAGCGCAGAATCGCGCAGATTCGCGCAGTCGTGCGCACCCCAGACGCACTCGCCCGCGATGTCTGCGCTTTCCAGCGCCTGGCGGGGCGAAAGCACAGGCGCCACGGGGATCAGCGCTGCGCGCAGGAGGTCGACGCACGCGGCCGTCGTGCGCGCCGCGCACCAGTCGGCCATCGCCGCATCGAGCTCGGGATAGGCATCGCCGCGCGCCTCGTCGCTGCCGTAGCGCGGGTCGGCGATCCACTCCTCGCGCCCCAGCAGGCGGGCGGAACGGCGGAACATCCCGTTGCCGATCACCTGCACCAGGATGTGGCCGTCAAGAGTGGCGTAGGTGTTGGCGGGCGCGGCCAGCTGGGCCCGGTTTCCGGTCCCTTCCCGGCCCAGCGCCAGGTGGGATTCCTCGATGAGATTGCCCGCCATCATGAACAGCGCGTTGCCGGCAAGCGACGTTTCCACATGGGTGCCCTCTCCCGTCCGGTCGCGCTCCCGCAGCGCCGCCAGCGTTGAAAAGGCCGACATCGCCGCGGTCATGTGATCGACGAAATGTACGTAGGATTTCCGGGGGTTACCGTCCTCGCCGCTCATGTGCATGGCGCCGGAGACGGCCTGCCCGATGCCGTCGAAGCCCGGCAGATCGGCGAGCCCGGAGCCGGTTCCGAACGCGGAGCAGGTGACCAGCACCAGGCGCGGATTGAGGGCCTTCAGGCGCTCGAAGTCGAGCCCCATCGCGGCGCGCGTCGGCGGCGGCAAGTTGGCCACCACCACGTCGGCCTCGGCGATCAGCGCATCGAGCGCGGGACGGGATGCCGGGTCGAACGGATCGAGCGCCAGCGAGCGCTTGTTGCGGTTGACGTGGAGATAGACCGCACCGCCCGGCAGATCGGCCGCCAGCGGCTGCACCGTGCGATCGGCCGATCCCTGCGGCCGCTCGATGCGGACGACATCGGCGCCGAGATCGCCGAGCATCGCCGCGCACAGCGGCCCGGCGATGAACTGCCCGAAATCGAGCACCCGGATGCCGGCAAGCGGCCCGCCGGCCGGCTCCCCGCGCCGATCGTCAGCCCCGGTCACCGTCACTCGAAGATGTCTTCGCCCGGCACCCAGGTCGTGTGGAAGCCGGCGGAGATCCGGTGCGGGATCTTCACCCGCGCGATGGGCCCGTCGCCGATGTCGGCGGCGTCGAAGACCAGGCACTCGGAGCTCCAGTCGTTGGTGTCGGTGGTGAAGGTGACCGCGTAGGCCGCCTCCTCCGGGGTGTCCTTCGTGGCGCCCTTACGCGGCGCGATCGGCGCCTCGTTGCCGTAGACGCCATCGCCGTAGTCGAAGCGCTGGCTGGCGCCGGTCTCCAGATCGTAGCGGACGATGCCGTCGAAGGTCTGGCACTGGCCGACCGTCGATCCATCCCGCGCGAGCGGGATGACCTGGTTGAAGGAGATGCGCGACTTACGCCCCAGGAAGTTGTGGTTCGCTGTCGGGAACTCGGTGTTGAGATCGTCTATCGGCCCCTCGCGCACCTCGCCGGTGCGCATGTTGAACGACCAGCGATAGAGGACGTGGATGCGCCGGCGCTGGGCCATCATGGAGCCGAGCTTGCCGTCCTTCTGGTCGCGCTCGTAGCCGGGATCGGCCTGGCGGCAGCCGACCTGATGCACCCACTCGCCCTCTTCCCAGCAGTTGACCAGATGCAGGATGTAGCAGGGCTCCGCCTCGAACCAGCGGATCTCCGACGGCTGCCCCCGGCGGGGAATGATGCCGAAGCGCGCCGGGATGTCCGGATGGAAGCGGACCATCCGCTTGCCGTGCTGCCGCAGGATCTCGACGTCGTGGAAGAACGGCAGGTCGTGCAGGATCGCGTAGTGCTCGGTCAGGCCCAGGTCGTGGGGCGAGCGCGGACCGGGAATGTCGATCGCCACGTCGTGGACCACGTTGCCCTGCCGGTCGCCGACGCCGTAGCGCATGTAGGGCGGCTTGTCGCCGTAGCTGAAGAAGTAGAGCTCGCCGGTCCAGGGATCGACCTTGGAATGGGCCGACAGCGTGTGGGCGAGCTGGCCGCCGAAGGTCTCCTTGCCGCGGGTTTCCAGCGACAGCGGATCGATCTCGTAGGGGTCGCCGGCCATGTGCCAGAGCGACAGCAGGCGGCCCGCGTAGAAGATCACGTCGGTGTTCGACACATCCTTGATGGGCGAGCCGGGGAGCTTGAAATTGTAGGGACCGGCAATGCCGGGCCAGATCGCCTTGCCGGCGATGTCCTCGACGACGAACGCCTCGTTGCGGATGTAGCGCTGGCGGAACGAGGCCTTGCCGTCGCGGAAGTAGATCGCGCGCAGCTGCGCGTCGCCGTCATAGTAGTGGTAGCGGTTGGCCGGCGTGAAGCGCTGCGACGGGCCGTTCATGACGTAGGCACCGTAGAGATCGGCCGGCAGCTCGCCTTCCACCTCCAGATCGTCGGCGTCGTACTCGCGATCCGTCGGCGCGAACAGGCCGTGAAGATACGGGTGGTCGTAGGTCCAGATCCAGTCCGGCGCATCGGGCGGCGGCGCGCCATCGGGCGCCATCAGCCGCACGTTCAGCTTCGAGATCGGGAGATCGTGATTGTCGTGCCCCTCGTGAGCCCATTCACCCTTCAGCATTCCCGCCTCCATAAGTTTCGTAACTAGACTTAATTCGTTTGACGCGGGTGTCAATCGGCATATTTGGTCGCAACCGTGCCAAATGGGGGCCAGACGCGCCTCGGCTTGCCCTTTTCCACCGGTCACGGCGCCCCAGCTCAGACGTGCAGGGCGCCTGGTTGCATCCCCCGGAAGGTGCGGGAAGGTCACATTCTCCCAGAGGCCTTGTGTTATAATTCATTGACTTAGATCAAAGTCCCCCGAGAGTCCGCAGGCTGGCTTGAAGCCGATTTTGAGTTGGTCTAGTTTAGCAACAATAATTGCCGGGCGACGCCACGGGCCTGCGCGGCGCGGCGACAACGCCCAAGGAGACCCGATGACCGTCGGCCTGGTTTGCCTTCCCGGCCTGCTGTGCACCCCGGACGTCTGGGCGCCGGTGAGGCCGCTTGTCCCGGCTCCCGTGGTGGCGCCGGAGCTTCCCGCCTTCGACAGCATCGAGCGGATTGCCGCCCGCCTGCTTGCCGACCTGCCCGAGCGGTTCGTCCTGGTGGGGCTGTCCATGGGAGGCTACGTGGCGCTGGAAATCCTGCGCACCGCCCCCGAGCGCGTCGCCGGACTGGTCCTCGCCTCCACCACCGCCGCACCCGACACCGACCGGCAGAAGGCCGGCCGCCAGGTTGCGGTCGAACAGGCCCGCGCCGCAGGGATGACCCGCTTCGCCAAGGGGCTTGCGGGCTATCTCCTCGGCCCGGCCGCGAGCGAGGACCCCGCCATCCAGGCCATCCTTGTCACGATGGCGGAGCGGATCGGACTGGAGACGTTCGTTCTGCATCAGACAGCCACCGCCGCGCGGCCAGACGGCCGCGACCGGCTTGCGGCCATCGCCTGTCCGACTGCGGTGGTGGCCGGCGAGGCCGACCGGGTCACCCCGCCGGACAAGGCGCGCGCGCTGGCGGAAGAAATCCCCGATGCGCGTCTCGTCCTCGCCCCCGGTGCCGGCCACATGCTGCCGCTCGAGGCGCCCGCCGTGCTGGCCGAGGCGATCTCGACGATCCTCGCCGCCGCGTCGGCTCGAGAAACGGAAGAATTTGAAGCCACGTCCCGCCGGTCCGGTGTCACCCCGTGATCGGAAAGGGTCTGGCGCCCGCGACGGAGAGAAAGCCCATGCTGAGCGACACTGAAACCCGCACGCGGCTGCGCAGCCTGCGGCTTCCGGTCTTCGCCGCTCCCATGTTTCTCGTCTCCGGACCAGAGCTGGTGATTGCCGCCTGCCGTGCCGGCATCGTCGGCTCGTTTCCGGCGCCGAACGTGCGCACCGTCGAGGAGCTCGACGACTGGCTCGCCACGATCACCGCGGCGCTCGGCAATGCATCTTCGGACGGCGAGTGGCCGGTCGCACCCTGGGCCCTCAACCTCGTCACCCACAGCACCAACCCGCGGCTGCCGCTGGACCTTGCACTGGTGGAGAAGTACCGGCCGCCGATCGTCATCACCGCGCTCGGCAGCCCGGCCCCGGCCGTCGAGGTCGTGCACTCCTACGGCGGACTGGTGTTCGCCGACGTCAACAACCTGTTCTACGCCCGCAAGGCGGCGGCCGCCGGCGCCGACGGCCTCGTGCTGGTCTGTGCCGGCGCCGGCGGCCACACCGGCGAGCTGTGCAACTACGTCTTCGTCGAGGAGGTTCGCAGCTTCTTCGACGGCTACATCGCGCTGGCCGGCGGCATCGGCACCGGTCGGGCCGTGGCCGCCGCCGAGGTCATGGGCGCCGACTTCGCCTACATCGGCACCCGCTTCATCCCGACCACCGAGAGCCGCGCCGACGCCGGCCACCAGCAGATGATCGTCGCCTCCACCGCCGCCGACCTCATGGTGACCAAGGCCTTCACCGGCGCCCGCGCCAGCATGCTGAAACCCAGCATCGTCGCCCAGGGCCTCGACCCGGAGGTGATCGCCACCCAGACCGCCCGCATGAACTTCACCGGCCTGGAAGGCGCGGAGGTGAAGCCGTGGAAGGGCATCTGGGCGGCGGGCCAGGGCATCGGCTCGATCTCGGCCATCGAACCCACCGCCGCCGTCGTCGACCGGCTTTCGAGGGAATACCAGGACACCATCCGCACCGCCCACTTCGCCGGCGCGGCCGCCGCGAGCGCCGGCTGATGGGGCCTTATTCCGCGCAAACCATCTCGGACTATCGCAAGGCTGGCCTGTGGGGTGCCGACTCAATCCCGGTGCTGTTCGAGCGGAACGCGGTGGCGACGCCGGACCGGACCGCCGTCGTCGATCCGGCCAACCGCACGGCGCTCACCGACGGGCCGCCGCAACGGCTGACCTACGCGGAAATGCTGCGCGCGGTGGATGGGCTGGCGGCAACGTTCCGGGCCGACGGCATCGGCCACGGCGACATCGTGCTCGTGCAGATGCCCAACATCCACGAGCTGACGATCGTCTATCTGGCGGCGGCGAGCATCGGCGCGATCGTCAGCCCGGTTCCCGTCCAGTACCGCTCGCGCGAGCTGGCGGCGATCGTGAGACTGGTCGCGCCGCGCGCCTTCTGCACGGTGACGCGGTTCGGCAAGACCCGCCTGGCCGAGCAGTTCCTCGCCGGTACCGACTTCGACGGCGTCCTGTATGCGACCGGAAGCGGCCTGCCGGACGGCGCAAAGGACCTGGCCGCCGCCATCGCCGCGCCCGCCGATCGCGCCCCGGGCACGCGCAACGCCGACCCCGACAGCCTCTTCTCGATCTGCTGGACATCCGGCACCGAGGGTCAGCCGAAGGCGGTTCCGAAGACCCACAGCAACTGGCTGTGCAGTTCGTGGAGCGCATCCGAGGCGTCCAGGCTCGAAGAGGGCGATGCGCTTCTGGTGCCCTTCCCCTTCGTCAACGCCGCCTCGATCGGCGGCCTGATGATGCCGTGGATCCGCATCGGCGGCACGCTGGTGCTGCACCATCCGTTCGATTTCGAGGTCTTTCTCGACCAGATCGTCGCCGAGCAGGTCCGCTACACCATCGTCGCGCCGGCGCTGCTCGCCAGCATCCTCCAGCGCGACACCGACGACCGCGTCGCCCGGGCGCTGGCGCTGGTGCGCGCGGTCGGCACCGGCTCGGCGCCGCCGGACCCCTCCCACGTGGCCGCGTTCGAGCAGCGCTTCGACATCTCGGTGACCAACATCTTCGGGTCCAACGAAGGCATCCAGCTGGCATCCAGCCGGGCCGCAGTCCCCGATCCGGTGATCCGTTCCCGGCTGTTTCCCCGCAGCGGCGACACGTCCTGGAACGACCACGAACGCAGCGCCAACGGCTGCCGTTTCAAGCTGGTGGACCCGGAAACGGGCGAGCCCGTCACCGTGGCGGGCAAGGCCGGCGAGATGCGGATCGCCGGCCCATCGGTGTTTCCGGGCTACTATTCGCCGGACGGCTACGACCGGTCGATGTTCGACGCGGACGGCTTCTTCCGGACGGGCGACCTCTTCGAGATCGTCGGCGACGGGGCGGACGCCCGCTACATCCGCTTCGTGGGCCGCTCCAAGGAACTGATCGTGCGGGGCGGGATGAAGATCGCCCCGGCGGAGATCGATGCCCTCCTGGCCGCCCACCCGGACGTCGCCGAAGGAGCGGCCACCGCCTACTTCGACGACCGGCTCGGCGAACGCGTCTGCGCCGTCGTGGTCCCGATGCTCGGCCGGACGGTGACGCTCGCCTCGATCGTGGCGCACTGCGAGCGCGAGGGGCTCGCGGCGTTCAAGTGGCCGGAGCGGCTCGTCATCGTGGATGCGCTGCCCCGCAACCCGCTCGCCAAGGTGCAGCGCGCCGTCCTGCGCGAGGTGGTGGAGGCGGAACTCGGCAAACAGACGCAACGGACCGCCTGACGGCACAAAGGGAGGTCACCATGGGTTCGAGCGACGTCTATGTTCTGGGTGGCTACCAGACCGACTTCGCACGCAACTGGTCGCGGGAAGGCCTGGGCATCGCCGACATGATGGGGCAGGCCGTGGGCGGCGCGCTGGAGCGCACCGAGCTCGCGCCCGACATGGTGGACACCGCCCATATCGGCAACTTCGCGGCCGAGCTCTTCTGCGGCCAGGGCCAGCTCGGCGGCATCTTCGCGTCCCTCGACCCGGCGTTCTCCGGCCTTCCCGCCTCCCGCCACGAAGCCGCCTGCGCGTCGGGCAGCATCGCGCTGCTGGCCGCCGCCGCCGAGATCGAGGCCGGGCGCTACGACATCGCCTGCGTGGTCGGCGTCGAGTGCATGCGCAACGTGCCCGGCGACGACGCGGCCGGCCACCTGGGCGCGGCCTGCTGGCGCGGCCGCGAGGCGGAAGGCGCCCGCTTCGTCTGGCCCCACATGTTCGGCCGGCTGATGGACACTTACGCCGAGCGCTACGGCCTCGACTATGCCCACCTGATGCGGATCGCCGAGATCAACTACGCCAACGCCAGCCGCAACCCGGACGCGCAGACGCGCAACTGGCGGTTCGGCGAGAACGCGTTCCGCGCCGACGACCAGGAGAATCCGGTCATCGAGGGACCGGTCCGGCGCCAGGACTGCGGGCAGGTGAGCGATGGCGCCGCGGTGGTGTTCCTCGCCTCGCGCCGCGCCGCGGAGGCCCACGCCAGGCGAACCGGCGGCGGCGACGGCGCCCTGTCGCGCATCGCCGGCTGGGGGCACCGAACGGCGACCATGCGGCTTCAGGACAAGCTCGCCGAGGCGAACGGCGGGAGCCATGTCTTTCCGCATCTGCGCGCGACGATCGAGGATGCCTACCGGCGCGCCGGCATTTCCGCGCCGGAGGAGCTGGACGTCATCGAGACCCACGACTGCTTCACGATCACCGAGTACATGGCGATCGACCATTTCGGGATCACCGCGCCGGGCGAGGCGTGGCGCGCGGTCGAGGACGGCACCATCGCGGCGACGGGATCGCTGCCGGTCAACCCGAGCGGCGGGCTGATCGGGCTCGGCCACCCGGTCGGCGCGACCGGCGTGCGGATGCTGCTCGACGCCCACCGGCAGGTGACCGGCGACGCCGGCGCCTGCCAGGTGGCCGGTGCGCGCCGCGCCGCCACCCTCAACATCGGCGGCAGCGCCACCACCTCGGTGTGTTTCGTGCAAGAGGCGCTGTCCGCGTGACGGCGACCGGCGCCGCGGCGTCCCCGGGCCGATCTCAGCTCGGCATGGTGTCCCGCATCGACGGTCGCTCCGCGAACTCGGCGAACCAGGCCGCGAGGCGGGGGTGTCCGGACCGCCAGTCCTTGTCGGCGAAGCGAAAGTCGAGATAGCCGAGCGCGCAGGCGACTGCGATGCTGCCGGCGTCTGCCGCGCCGGTCGCGAGCTGGTCGATGCGGCGCGCCTCCAGGTCGTCCAGGCCGCTGTCGATCTTTTCCATCTGGCTGTCGGACCAGAGCTGCCAGCGCAGCTCCTCGGGCCTGAGCACGGTCTCGTAGCGGCAGAGCAGCGCCGCGCCGAGGATGGAGTCCGCAAGCGCCTCGAGGGTCAGGACGCGGAAGCGCTCGTCCCCGGAGGCGGGATAGAGGCACCCCTCCTCCGACATCGTGTCGACGTAGGCGCAGATGACGCGGCTGTCGAACAGCGGCGTTCCGTCGTCCAGCAGCGCGGTCGGGACCTGGCCCGACGGATTGTCGCGCACGATGGTCTGGTCGCGCTTCACCGGCCAGGCCTGCGACGGCAGCTTCTCGACCCGGTCCGCGACCTTCTTCTCGTGGGCGCAGACCATCACCTTGCGGACGAACGGCGAAGCGGGGGAGAAATACAGGCGCAGCGTCATGGGCGTTTCCTCTTATCGGTCATGCGGGTGGCGTGAAGGGCCGGCGCGACCGCGCGGTCCAGCGGAACGCGGCCGCCAGGCCTCATGGCGGCGTCGGCGCGCCGGCCGCGAGCAGCTTGAAGGCCGCATCGGGATCGGCCTCGAGGCGCGCGATGAGCAGATCCCCCGCATGGGCGACATGCTCGTACATCACCAGCGCGGCGCGCTCGCCGTCGCCGCGCCTGAGGGCGCGCGCGATGCGGTGGTGGTCGTCGTGGGAGCGGTGGATGACCTCGAAGTCGTCCCACAGGATCACCCGGTCGGAGACCATCGGCACGTTGTGGGTGCGATCGACGAAGTCCTTGAGAAACGGGTTCGTCGCCGCCTCCAGAATGCAGTTGTGGAAGTCGACGTTCATCTTCCGGTAGGGCGGCAGGCGCTCCGGCTCCAGGCGGCCGACCGACAGCAGGTCGTCGCCCTGGCGCACCAGCGTGTCCATCCGTTCGAGCAGGCGCGGCGGTATTCCGTTGCGCGCCGCGGCCCGGCACCCCTGCGCTTCCAGCACCGAACGGATCTCGAAGACGCTGCGGATGCTTTCGACCGAGAACTGCTTCACGCGGTAGCCGCGGTTGGTCTCGTAGTCGAGCAGGCCGTCGCGGGCGAGCGTGGCCATGGCGGTGCGCAGCGGCGTGCGCGACAGGCCAAGCAGCTCCGAAAGTTGATCCTGATGGACGCGCGCGCCCGGGCGCAGCTCGCCGGACCGGATCATCTCGCGCAGCATCGCTGTCGCCGATTCCGCGACGGTCCCGCACTTCTCTGCCATCGCCTCCTCCCCCGCCACTCAATGCCAACCATGCCCGCGGGCAGCCCCCTGCGCAAGCGCCGCCGGCAGATAATGGATCCATAATGCCTCTATTCAACGAAATCCAGTTGACATGATGCCGACAATGGATCCAAATTTTGGATAAGAACAAAATTTGGGGGAATGGATGACGTCCAAGCTTGCGCTCGTAACCGGTGCCGGAGGCGGCATCGGCAGGGCGGTCTGCGAACGGCTTGCCCGCGATGGCTTCAGGGTCGTCGCCACCGATCTTTCCGCCGATACGACCGCCGCCGTCACCGCAGGTCTGGACGGTGGGCCGCACGCGTTCATGGCGCTCGACGTTGCCGACGAAGCCGCCGTTGCCTCTGTCTTTCAGGCGATCGAAGCCGAGCACGGGCCAATCGCCGTCGTGGTGGCTGCCGCAGGCGTGCTCATCCTCGACGAAAACGGGGCCCGCCGGCCCATCACCGAGACGTCGGCGCACGAGTGGGAGACCACCCAGCGGGTCAACAGCACCGGCACGTTCCTCCTCATCCGCGAATATCTCCGCGCCCGCCAGCGGGCCCCGCTTCCCGGTGCCCGCTTCATCACGTTCGGATCGGTGGCCGCCCAGCTCGGCGGCTATCGCTCAAGCTCGGCCTACATCGCCAGCAAGAGCGCCATCCTCGGCCTGACCAAGGCCGCCGCGCGCGAAGGCGCGTCGCTCGGCGTGGCGGTCAATGCGGTGGCGCCGGGGCTCATCGACGCTCCGATGCTGCGGATGTCGCTGGATCCCGCCCAGGACGGAGAGATCGCCAAGTCGATCCCGCTGGCCCGGATCGGCACGCCGGAGGACGTGGCCGGCGCGGTCTCGTACCTCGCCGGGCCGGACAGCGCCTACGTCACCGGCGCCGTCATCGACGTCAACGGCGGCTACAGGATGCAGTGATGAGCCGGTTCACGCAGCACGTCTCGCATCTGCTGGCCGTCCTCGCCGCCCTCGCGCTGGGGCTGATGATGCTGCACGTTACCGCCGACGTGGTCGGCAAGTACGCCTTCAACAGCCCCATCCCCGGCACCGCCGAAGTCGTCGCCAGCTACTACATGGTCTCCGCCGTCTTCCTGCCGCTCGCCTGGGTGGAGATCCGCGAAGGCTCGATCATGGTCGAGATCCTCTACGACCTGCTGCCGGGGCTGGGCCGCCGGATCTGCCTCTTCCTTGCGACGGTGTTGTCCGCCGTTTTCTACGGCGGCCTGGCATGGCTGTCGTGGGCGCCGGCGGTGAAGGCCTGGCAGATCGGCGAGGTGGTGGAAGGCACGTGGCGGGTCGTCGTCTGGCCGACGAAATTCCTCCTGCCCATCGGGCTGGCCCTGGCCTGCGTGGTGATGGTGCTTCGTCTCATCGAGATCGTCAGGGGCACCTACGCCCCGGCCGACGTCTCCTCCGATCCGGCCTGAGGAGCGCACCATGGACCGTCTCGATATCGGCATGGTCGGGATCGTCGTGACCCTGGTGGCGATCGGCTTCCGCATTCCCATCGGCATCGCCATGGGCCTCACGTCCTTTGCCGGCATTTACCTGATGATGGGCGCGATGCCGGCGATCGGCATCGCCAAGGCCATCCCCTACGAGATGATCGGCGACTGGAATCTGTCCGCCGTGCCGATGTTCCTGCTGATGGGCTACATCGCCTCGGGCGCGGGGTTGAGCTCCGGCCTGTTCAACGCGGCGCGCGTGTTCCTCAACCGCCTGCCCGGGGGTCTTGCCACGGCCACCGTCGCCTCGAGTGCGCTGTTCGCCTCGGCCAGCGGGTCAAGCGTGGCCACGGCTGCCGCGTTCTCGCGGATCGCCATCCCGGAGATGCTGAAGGCGGGCTACGCGCCCTCGCTCGCGTCGGGCTCGGTGGCCGCCGCAGGCACCCTGGGCTCGCTCATTCCGCCCAGCGTCCTGCTGATCATCTATGGCCTGATGATGGACGAGTCGATCAACACGCTGTTCATCGCCGCCCTCATTCCCGGCATTCTGTCCGGCATCGTCTTCGCCCTGATGATCACGGTGCGCTGTACGCTCAATCCCGCGCTTGCCCCGACCGACACCACCAAGACGAGCGGGCGCGAGAAGCTCGAGCTGCTCAAGAAGACCTGGCCGCTTCCGATCCTCATCGCAGGCGTCCTGGGCGGCATCTTCTCCGGCATCTTCACGGCAACCGAAGCCGGCGCGGTGGGCGCGTTTCTCGCCTGCATCATCGCGCTCGCGCGCCGCACGCTGAGCGTCCGGATGCTACGCGCCGCGCTGATCGACACGGCGATCAGCACCTCCGCGATCTTCATCATCGTCGTGTCCGCAGCACTGTTCTCGCGCTTCATCGCGCTGTCGACGCTGCCGGTCTGGATCACCGGGCAGCTCGCCGGTCTGGATACGACCTGGGTGATCATCCTGATCTGCCTGCTCTTCATCGTGCTCGGCTGCTTCCTGGAGAGCATCTCCATCATTCTGCTGACCATGCCGGTCCTGTCGCCGCTGCTGCACGAGCTGAACATCAACCTGATCTGGTTCGGCGTGCTGGCGATCAAGCTGCTGGAGACCGGGCTGATCACCCCGCCGGTGGGCATGAACGTCTACGTCATCCGCTCCAGCCTCGGCCCCAGCATGCCGCTCGGCACCATCTTCCGCGGCGTCGCGTGGTTCATCCTCGCCGACGCCTTCACCATCACTCTTCTGGTCGCCTTTCCGCTGATCACGCTCTGGCTGCCCAGCATCACCAACTAGCAGCCGCCAAAAATCCGTCGGGAACCGGCGGAAAAAACAAAGGGAGGATTTGAAATGAAACGACTTCTCACAGGGCTGGCCCTGACCAGCCTGACCATCGCCCCGGCGGCGGCGGAGACCTTCATCGCCACCAACTGGCTCACGCCGGTGCACATCATCAACGAGCAGCCCTATCAGCGCTTCGCCGAGGACATCGCCAAGGACACCAACGGCGACATCGCCTTCGAAGTCTACTCGAGCGGCTCGCTGGTGCCGGCCAAGTCGACCATGCAGGGTATCCGCGACAACGTCGCCCAGCTCGGCATCGTCTATCCCGGCTACTCGCCATCGGAACTGCCGCTCAACAACGTCCTCAACGACCTCGTCTTCACCTCCGACGACGCGCTCGCCGCGGCGCTGGCCTACACCGAAATCGGGATCGAGAACGAGGCGGTCCATGGCGAATGGAACGAGAACGGCGGCATCTTCATCGGCGGTTACGCCACGCCGGTTTACAACTTCATCTGCATGCAGCCGATCCGTGTGCCGGAAGACGCCAAGGGCAAGAAGATCCGCACCGCCGGTGGCGCCCAGACCCAATGGGTCGAAAGCCTGGGCGGCGTCCCCGTCTCCGTGCCGATCGGAGACGTCTATTCGGGCCTGAGCCGCGGCTCGCTCGACTGCACCATGTCCGACCCGACCAATCTCGATAAGGGCAACAAGTTCTGGGAAGTGGCCAAGAGCGTCACCACGCTGCCGATGGGCGTCGTGATGGGCGCCACCTACGTCATGAACCCGAGTTTCTGGCAGGGCCTCTCTGAAGAGCGGCGCCAGACGCTGCTCGACCACATGGCCGTCGGAATTGCCCGCGGCCAGGTCACCTATGCCGCGGACGTGGACGCCGCCATCAAGGGCTCGCGCGAGCGCGGACTGGAGATCATCGAGCCGTCGCCGGAGTTGTCCAAGGCACTGGAGACGTTCCAGTCGAACTTCATCGGGGATCTGCCGGAGAAGTCGGTCGAGACCCGCGGCATCAAGGATCCGAGCGCGGTGATCGATGCCTTCCTCGCCTCCCAGAAGGCCTGGAAGGAGAAGCTCTCCAAGATCGACCGGACCGATCCGGAAGCCGTGGCCGAGCTCATCCGCACCGACATCTACGGCAAGCTCGATCTCGCGAGCTTCGGCAACTGATCGTCATCCCGAGGGGGCGGCGCGCCGCCCCCTCCCCTACTGCGAGCCCCTCCATGACCGACGCCCCCCTTTCGATCGTCACCGGCGGCGGCGCCGGCATCGGCCGCGCCATCTGCCAGTGCCTGGCACGGCACGGCGACCATGTGGTCGTCGTTGACCTGTCGGCCGAGCGTGCGCAGGAGACGGCTGCGGTGGTCCGCGACGCCGGCGGCAGCGCCGAACCAGCGGTGGTCGACATCACCGACGATGCTGCCGTGGCCGCGCTGGTCGAGGGCACGCCCACGATCCGCCGCCTCGTCAACAACGCCGGCATCTTCGACGTGAAGCCGTTCGACGCGCTGACCGCCGACGACTTCCGCCGCATGTACGAGGTCAACCTCGTCGCCATGTTCCGGCTCTGCCAGCTCGCCGCCGGGCGCATGCAGCCGGGTGGCGCGATCGTCAACATCGCCTCGCGCGCCATGCTGGGCGCCAAGCAGTACATCCACTACGCCGCGTCGAAGGCGGCCGTTGCCGGCTTCACCAGGTCCCTCGCGCTGGAGCTTGCGGACCGCGGCATCACGGTCAACGCGGTCGCGCCGGGCGTGATCGAGACGGAGATGCTGCGCGCCCGCTCCGACACCAATCTCGACGCCCTCCGGTCCATGCAGCCCGGCGGCACCCTGGGCACGCCGGAGGACATCGCCGAGGCCGTCGGCTTCCTCGCTTCCGACAAGGCCCGCTTCGTCACCGGCCAGGTGCTCCTCGTCGACGGCGGGCGATCCCTTGGCGGCTCACTCGGAATCTGAAAACCCAATGACCGTGCAAGACAAGACTGCGCTGGTGACCGGCGCCGCGTCCGGCATCGGCCGGGCGACCGCCCTGCTGCTGGCCGAACGCGGGGCGCGCGTCGTGGCGATCGACCGGGACGGCGACGGTCTGGCGCGTCTCGCCGGCGATGCCGCCGGAGACGTGCTCACCCTCGTCCAGGACGTGACCGATGCCGGCATCGAGGCGTCCGTTTCCGGCTTCCTCGACGACCGCGGTCTGGGCCTCGACGTGCTCGTGAACAACGCCGGCGTGGGCGGCGGCGACTTCATCGAGCGGACCGACGACGAAACGCTGCGGCGGTTCTTCGAGATCAACGTGGTCTCGCTGTTCCGGCTCTCCCGTCTCGCGGTCGAGCGAATGCGGACCACCGGCGGGGCGATCGTCAACGTGGCGTCGATCTTCGCCGAGATCGGGGCGACCAAGAGCCCCGGCTATTCGGCCTCCAAGGGCGCCGTCGCCTCGCTCACCCGCCAGCTGGCAACCGACTACGGCCCCTGCGGCATCCGCGTGAACGCAGTGGCGCCGGGCCTGATCGAGACGCCACTCACCGCCGAGCGGATCCGGACGGAGCGATGGCGGCACCAGATCTTCATCGAACAGTCGCCGCTGCGCCGTGTCGGCAAGCCCGAGGACGTGGCCCGCGCCATCGCCTTCCTGGCCAGCGACGAGGCCGGCTTCATCACCGGCGAGACACTGCGCATCGACGGCGGCTGGGGCATGGGCCGCTATCCGCGCGAGGAGGCCTCGCTGTGACATCCCCTGCCAGTCAGCCCGACCCCACCTACGACCTGATCGTCTTCGGCTCCGGCGCCGCCGGCATGGCGGCTGCGCTGACCGCACAGCACGCCGGCCTGTCGGTGGCGATCTTCGAGAAGGACAGCCATTTCGGTGGATCGACGGCGGTCTCCGGCGGCGCGATCTGGATTCCCGACAATCCGAAGATGCGCGAAGCCGGCATGGAAGACAGCCGGGAAGAGGCGCTGCGCTACATCGCCGGCGAAACCGGCAATCTTCTCAACGTGGACCTCGTGGAAGCCTTCCTCGGCGCAGGCCCGGAGATGGTGTCGTTCATGGAGGCCAACACGCAGCTCCAGTTCGAGCACCGGGCCTATTCGCCCGACTATCATTCGGACCAGCCTGGTGCCGCCATGGGCGGGCGCGTGCTCGACGCCCTGACGTTCGACGGGGACGAGCTCGGGCCGGAGTTCGCGCGCCTCAAGCGGCCGATCCCCGAGTTCACCGTCTTCGGCGGCATGATGCTGAACCGCTTCGACATCGGCCACTTCATGAAGATGACCCGAAGCCCGAAGTCGGCGCTCCATGCGGCACGGCTGCTGGCGCGCCACCTGCGCGACCGGCTGTCCTACGACCGCGGCACGCGGCTGGTGCTCGGGCAGGCGATCGCCGGGCGGATGGCCGCCTCGGCGATCGACGCGGGCATTCCGATCTTCACCTCCAGTCCGCTGGAGCGGCTGTGCAAGCAGGACGGCCGCGTCGTCGGCGCGGTCCTTGGCGACGGGCGCCAGGTCAGCGCGCGGGTCGGCGTCGTGCTGGCCACCGGCGGCTTTCCGGCCAACGCACGCCTGCGCCAGGAGGTCATGCCACACGTGGCGAACGGCTCGGCGCACTACTCCATGTCGCCGGAGCCCGCCACCGGCAGCGCCATCGCTGCGGCCCAGGCGATCGGCGCCAGGTTCGAGACTGCCAACAAGAATGCGGGCTTCTGGGCGCCCGTCTCCCTTATCCCGGGGACGGCGGCGCCCCGCCCGTTCCCGCACCTGTTCCTCGACCGCGCCAAGCCCGGCGTGATCGCGGTGACGCCGGAGGGAAAGCGGTTCACCAGCGAGGCGGTGTCGTACCACGACTTCGTCTCGGCGATGATCGCGGGCGACCTCAAGACCGTCTGGCTGATCTGCGATCACCGCGCGCTCAGACGCTACGGTCTCGGTGCGGTGCGGCCGTTTCCAGCGCCGTTCAAGGCGCACGTCCGCTCCGGCTACCTGAAGACCGCACGCACGCCGGAAGCCCTCGCCCGGGCGATCGGCGTGCCGGAGACGGCCTTCGCGGAGACGATCGGACGGTTCAACCGCGACGCCGCCACCGGAACCGACGCCGAATTCGGCAAGGGTTCGACCGCCTACCAGGCCTATCTGGGCGATCCCGACAACCAGCCGAACCCGTGCCTGCGGCCGCTCGACCAGGCTCCCTATCATGCCATCCAGCTGTTTCCCGGCGACATCGGCACGACCATGGGTCTCGCCACCGACCCGCAGGGCCGGGTTCTGTCGACCGACGGCGGGCCCATACCGGGGCTCTACGCCTGCGGCAACGACATGAACTCGATCATGGCCGGGTCCTATCCCGGCGCCGGCATCACCCTCGGCCCGGCGCTGACCTTCGGCTACATCGTCGGAAAGAGCGCCGCCAGCGCGCGCGCGGACTGACAGGGATCGGGCGCTGGTGCGCCAAGGTCGGAAACGACCGTCCCGTGCGAGCGGGGGACCAAGGCCGGCCGACGGCTTCCCCGCCGCTTCATCCGGCGCCGGCGGGCACCAGCGCCAGGACCCGCAGCGGACTGCCGCTGCCCTTGCGGATCTTCAGCGGCGGGCAGATCAGCACCGCCCCGGTGGGCGGCAGCTGGTCGAGGTTCCTGAGGCACTGCAGCCCGTAGCGGTTGGCGCCGTGCAGGTAGAAGTGCGCCGGATAGGGCGGCTTCAGGTGCGCCGCCTGGCCCGCATCCGTGCCGATGGTCTCGGTGCCGAAGCCGACGATGTCGCGCTCGTCGACGAGAAACCGCACACACTCCGGATCCGGGCCCGGCGTGTGCTGGCCGACCGCGTCGTAGTTCTGGAAGGCCGCCGGATCGGTACGCTTCGACCAGTCGGTGCGCATCAGCACCCAGGCGCGTGGCGGGATCGGGCCGTGGCTCTCCTCCCACCGCTTCACGAAATCGACGGTCAGCAGGAAGTCCGCGTCGGCGTCCGATTCCGCCACGCAGTCGATGACGCAGACCGGGCCGACGAAACTCTGGGCCGGGATGGTGTCGGTGGTGTTGTCGGGCAGATTGCGGCCGGACACCCAGTGGATCGGCGCGTCGAAGTGGGTGCCGGTGTGCTCGCCGCAGGAGAAGTTGTTCCAGTACCAGGACGCCCCGCGCTCGTCATAGCGCGAGATCTCCTCGATGCGGAACGGCGCGCACTGGCCGAACTCCGGCGGCAACGCGATCTGCGGGAAATCGGGAGACAGGGTGTGGGTCAGGTCGACGACCGCGACGCGGCCGGACGCCAGATCCGCGACGAGCGTTGCGAGGGAGCCGTCCGCAGGCGCGGTCATGCCGTCAGCTCCATTTCGAGGACCTTCGGATCGGCTCGCCAGCGGTCGTGCCAGTCGCGGGCAACCGGGTCGGGGTAGAGATCCTCGATCCCGTCCTCCAGGGCCCGCACGATCGCCGCGGCGAGCTTTTCGGGCGCCAGCTTCGGCGGCAGCTCCAGCTGGTTCCAGTCTTCGTCGACAGGGCCCGGAAACACGTTGAGGACGCGCAGGCCGGCGGAGCGGAACTCCGAACGCAGGCATTGGGCGAGCGACAGGGCCGCCGCCTTTGACGCGGAAAAGGTCCCCTGCTGCGGGTAGTTGGCGAGCGCGAAGACCGACAGGATGTTGACCCACGCCACCGCGTTTTTTGGCTTCTCCGCCGCCCGGGAACACATGGCGGGGCCGAAGGCCTGGGCAAGCCGCAGCAGACCCAGATAGTTCACCTCCATCTCCGCCCGCGCCGTCTCCACGCCGCGCCGCGACAGGGCCGAGTGCGTCCGGTGGAACTCGGCCGTGTTGATCAGGATATCGACCTTGCCGCCGATCTGTCCGGCGAGGGTATCGACCGACTGCACTTCGGTGACGTCGAGCGGCAGGACGGTGACCCCTGGGTTCGCCTCCAGCGTCTGGAAGCCCTGCGGCGCCTTCCAGGGCTCGGTCACGCCGACCCAGACGGTCTCCGCCCCGGCCTTCGCCGCCGCCAGCGCCATCGCCTGACCGATCTCCGAGCGGCCGTCGGTGACCAGCACGTTGCGTCCCTTCGGCGAATTGCCGAACACCTTCAGCAGCGGGTCATTGGTCAAATCGGGGGTCATGTCGGGAACGTCCTGTTCGGGAAGGGCGACGAGCACGGCCCGTCCCGCCCTGTCGAGATACGCACGCACGCGAACCCTGCCCGGGACCTCCGGGCAGGCTCCATGGAGAAAGGCGACGACGCTGACGCCGCAGTCGAGGCGGACGAGGCCCGTCCGGAACGGCGGCTGATCGCGAAAGTAGAGCTCGTAGGGGCGGCGCACGATGGTGGTGGCCAGCAGGGCGCCGCCGCCGTCGTCCGGCCGCCAGTCGAGCCGATCGGACAGGCAGACGCGACAGGCCTCACGCGGCGGATACTGCACCGCGCCGCAGTCGCGGCACACCTGCAGGGCGAAGTCGCCGACGGCGGCGGCCGCGCTCAGCCCGAGGGCATGGCGGCTGCGCGCCACCGGCGGCAGCGTCGGCCGTTTCGGCGGAAGAACCGGATTGCGGCGCCTGGGTGCGGTCTCGCGGTCGCTCATGGTCATGCCGCCAGCACCGCCGCGCCAGTCGAAAGACCGCGATCGTAGTTGATCATCCCGAACCCGCTGACGAGCCCGTACCGAGCGTCCCTCACCTGCCCGCCGAGCGCCTGCCCGCTCAGTTGCCGGATCGCTTCGACAAGGCCGAGGTAGCCGCCGGCGGCCCCCGCCTGGCCGACGGACAACTGGCCGCCGGACGTGTTGACGGGGAACGAGCCGGCGTTGGTCAGGTCGTTGTCCTGAACGAAGTCCCGGGCCTCGCCCTTGCCGCAGAAGCCGAGGTCTTCCAGCTGCAGGAAGATGATCACCGGATAGTCGTCGTAGGCCTCGAAGAAGTCGATCTGGTCATGGGTGATGCCGGCCTGGGCGAACAGGTCGTCCCGGTCAGCCGCCCAGCCGCCGCGTTCCTGGATCGGGTCGTCGGCGAACGCGTTGTGCCGCTCGATGGCGCCGAGCAGGTGCACGTGAGGCAACCCGTGTTCACGGGCGGTTTCCTCCCGCATGACCAGGAACGCCTCGGCCCCGGCGCAGGGCATGACGCAGTCGTAGAGCCGGATCGGATCGGCCACCATCGGGCTGTCCAGATACTGGTCGAGCGTCAACGCGGAGCCGAACATGGCGTGGGGAAACTCCAGCGCGTTCTGCCGCTGGGCGACACACACCTTGCCGAAATCCTCCGGCCGGGCGCCGAAGCGGCGCATGTAGTGATCGGTCAGCAGGGCGAAGCTCGCATTCGGCCCGCCCGAGCCATACGGGTAGACCGCATCCTGCGCGAACTGGCTGAAGGCGGCGGTCGAGCGGCGGAACGAGTCCGTCTGGTTGGTGTCGCCAGCCACACACGCCACGATCTCAGCGTCGCCCACCTGCACCGCCCGCGCCGCGCGGCGCAGGGCGACCATGCCGCTGGCGCCGCCGAGCGGCACGAAGTCGAGCCAGCGCGGCGACAGGCCGAGATGCTCGGTCACGCCGACGGCCGTGTCGGGCGCCAGCGAGAAGCTGGTTGCGCACAACCCGTCGATGCAGGCTTTCGGCACCCCCGAGGTGCGCATAAGTGCGCGCATCGCACGGCCGAGAAACCAGTGTGCACCGCGCGTGGAAAAGCGCTCGTATGGGACCGTGACGGGGGTGGCGAGAACGACGCCGTCGTAGCCGAGCCGGCGGCGCGTCATGGGGCCGCCTTTCGCATGCTCTGCTTGCGGGCGCGCAGATCGTGGCAGGCGGGATCGTCGGCCAGCGTCTCGACCAGGTCACCGAGATCGGCCTTGCGCACCTTCTGGGTCGAGGTGGTGGGCAGCGCGTCCCGCAACGCGACGTAGCCTGGCAATTTGTAGTAGGCGAGGCGCTCGGCGCAGTGCGCGAAGATGCTGTCGGCCAGCGCCTTGCCGTCGCCTGGCGCGCGCGGCACGACGACGGCGAGCACCTCCTCGCCGCGCAGCGGATCGAGCACCGCCACCACGGCCACCTGGGCAACGTCCGGATGGGTACCGATGGCCGCCTCGACCTCGACGGCGGCGATGTTCTCGCCGGACCGGCGGATGATGTTCTTCTTGCGGTCGACGAAGAACAGGCTGCCATCGTCACCGCGGCGCATGATGTCGCCGGTATGCAGCCAGCCGCCGGCCCAGACCTCCTCGGTGGCCGCCTCGTTCTTGAGATAGCCGGAGAAGAAGCGGTGGCGCGGATCGGGGCCGCTGGCGCGCAGCAGCAGTTCGCCGGGCGCGCCGGGAGCGACATCGGAACCGTCATCGCCGACCAGCCGCATCTCGAGGGGCGGGCCGGGACGGTCGGGCCGGCCGACGCACCGCGCGCCGACGTGGCGCGGCTCCTCGGCCGCGCACAGGATGCCGGCACCGCCGGTCTCCGTCATCGCCCAGCCTTCCAGCAGCGGCACGCCGAAGCGCGCCTCGAAAGTCGCGTGATGATCGGGATGGACGCCGCCGCCCATGCCGAAGCGCAGGCCATGGTCGCGCTCACCCTCGGCTTCGGGCAGCGCGAGAAGGATGGCGGGCATGACGCCGAGATAGTGGAAGCAGGTTGCCCGGGTCTCGCGCGCCACCTCCCACCAGGAGCGCGGGTGAAAGCGATCGATGATGATCTGCGCGCCGCCCGAGGCGAGCATCCCCATGAAGGAGTTGCCCATGGCGTTCACGTGGAAGGTCGGCAGCGGCGTCATCAGCCGCTCCTGCCCCTCGCGCAGTGAGATGCGGCCCGCCTGCGCGCAGTACCATTCCGACCAGCCGTGAAAATAGGCGTTCGACAGCAGGCAGCCCTTCGGCCGCCCCGTGGTGCCGGAGGTGTAGATGAGCGCGCATTCCGCCTGAGTTGCGTCCTCCGGCGGATGCCGCGCCGGACTGGAGGCCGGCGGCAGCGAGGCCGCGTCGCTGGCAACGAGCCGCACGGCGAGGCCGGCGGCGCCCTCCCCCGCCTGGGCGGCGCGGGACGGCAGGTGGACGAAGAGGCAGCTGTCGCTATGGTCCAGCAGGTAGCGGAGTTCGTCGGCGGTGTAGTCCGGATTGACCGGCACGGCGCAGACGCCGATGGCATTCAGCGCCAGCCAGTGGAAAAAGTGGGCCGGCCGGTTCTCCATGAGCAGCGCGACGCGGTGGCCGGGGCCGTAGCCGGCGGCGCGGTAGCGCGCGGCCAGCGTGTCGACCTCGTCGAGGGTCTCCGCGTAGGTCCAGCCCGCGCGTCCGGTGGACCAGAGCGCCTGCACCGCTGCGGGCAGGACGAACAGGTCGTTCGCCGGAAACCGCTCCGCCTGGGCGCGCAGAAGACCGTAGACGCTGCCGACGCCAGCGCGTTGACTTTCTTGCGGTATTGCGACTTGTTCCGCTGTCATCTGACCTGGTTCGCGCGACATGCTGAAAGGTTGAATCCGGAATGACGGCCAAAAAGACGGCGCAGCCAAAGCAGACCGGCGAGGGCAAGGCATCGAGCGGCGACTACGAGACGAAGTTCGCCGAGTTCGAGTATGCGATCTGGCATCTGGGCGCCGCGTTCGCGCGCTGGCGCCGCGACTGCCTTGGCTCCGTGTCCAACGTCAGCCTCAGCAGCACCGAGGCGTCGATCCTGCATGCGGTCCACATGAACGGCACCGACAAGGGTCTGGTGGACATCGGCCGCCTGCTGCACCGCGACGACATGACGAACATCCAGTATGGGCTGAAGAAGCTCGGTCAGCTCGGGCTCATCGAGAAGCGGGGCAACTCGCGCAAGAACATGACCTACGCGGTTTCCGCGCGCGGCGACGCGATCATCGGCGCCTATCTGGAACAGCGGCGCAAGGTGCTCCTGCGGCTGTTCCAGCAGGTTGCATCCGATCCCGACGACCTGGACACGCTGATCCTGCAGATGCACGTGATGATCGGCATCTACGACCAGTCGGGCGATCTCATCATGAACCGTCAACCGTGACATTGCCCGCTCACTGCATCCGGTAGCCGCCGTTGACGTCGAGGGTCGACCCGGTCACCCAGGCGCCTCCTTCGCCAACCAGGTAGGCTACGGCAGCGGCGACATCGGCAGCCTCGCCGATACGCCCCATCGGGATCTTGTCCAGGAGTCCGGGCACGCCGGCCGGATCCATGGCGCGCTCGAACATCCCGGTCCTCACCGGGCCCGCGGCGACGCAGTTCACGGTGATGCCGGCCGCGGCCGCCTGCCGCGCGGCGATCTTCGTCAGCCCCAGGATCGCAGCCTTCGACGCCACGTAGCAGGGATCGCCGCGATAGCCGCCGAGCTGGGCCGCCGCCGACGACAGGGTGACGATGCGCCCGCCGGTCACCGGCGCCTCCCGATGCCGGCGCAAATACTCACGGATGCACAGGAAGGTGCCGCGCGTGTTGACCGACTGGATACGATCCCACTCGTCCACGGCGATATCGGCGAGGTCCGCCGCGGCGCCGCCCCCCTCCGACATGATCCCCGCACAGGTGATGAGCACCGCCACCGGACCGAGACCAGCACCGGCTCGCTCGAAGGCCGAGGCGACCGAAGCCTCGTCGGTGACGTCGAGCCGACAGGCCATCACGTCGCGACCGGTGGCCCGGATTTCGGACGCGAGACCGTCCAGCGGCGCCACGTCGACATCGGTGACCGCCACGCGCAGGCCTGCCTTGGCCAGCACCAGGGCACAGGCCCGGCCGATGCCGCCTGCGGCGCCGGTGACGAGGGCCACCCGGTTTTCCAATGCCTGCACCGCAGCAACTCCGATCACGCCCCACCGAGACACCATGCCGAGCGGGTTTTGAAAAATTACCGGACAAAATGAGCTTGTCAAAAGCTAAATTACGATATGAGATAGTGGGTACCGTGGTGGATAAAATCGTGACGGGGCTGTGAGGAGACAGCGCCGGAACACGCACCGAGCAGAGGACAGGGACACATGATCCGTACTATCCGCGTGGCCGGCCTGGCCGCCATGACACTGACGGCATTCACCTGGGGCGCCCCGCTGCAGGCCCAGGACTCCGTTTCGCTCAGCGTGCAGAGCGCCTGGCCGCTCACGCTCCCCGCCAGCGGTCGCGACGCGCAGCACTTTTCCGATGCGATCAACGCGGCCTCCGGCGGCTCGGTCGAGATCGAGCTCTACGGCGCCGGCAAGCTCGTTCCCTCGCTGGAGATCTTCGACGCGGTCCAGCGCGGCACCCTCGACGCCGGCTACACCACCCCCCTCTACGTCGCCGGCAAGTTCCCGGCGCTGCAGCTGTTCGGCGGCGTGCCGTTCGGCCCTGACGCGTTCGAGTATCTCGGCTGGATCTACAACGGCGGCGGCCTCGATATCTGGCGCGAGATCTACGCCGAGCAGGGCGTGATGACCGTTCCCTGCGGTCTGATGGAGGCGGAAGCCGGCGGCTGGTACAAGAAGCCGATCGAGACCCAGGCCGACATCGAAGGGCTCAAGCTGCGCTTTGCCGGCCTCGCCGGCGAGGTGATGAAGAAGATGGGCGCCTCGGTCGTGCTCCTGGCGGGCGGCGACATCTTTCCCAACCTCGAGCGCGGGGTGATCGACGGCACGGAATTCTCCATGCCCGCCATCGACAGCATCATCGGGTTCGACGACATCGCGAAGAACTACTACCTGCCCGGCTGGCACCAGCCGGCCGCCATCAACGAGCTGATCATCAACAAGGCGAAGTGGGATTCCATGAGCGAGGCGCAGCGCACGCTTATCGAACTCACCTGCCGCGAAACCATGCTGTGGGGCGTCACCTCAACCCTCGCGGAAAACGCCGCCGCCGTGAAATCATTCAAGGAGAACGGCGTGGAGATCCGCGAATTCTCGCCGGAGCTGCTGGAGGCCTTCCGGGAGAAGACGGTCGAAGTGATGGATGAACAGGCCGCCAAGGACGCAAACTTCAAGCGCGTCTGGGACTCCCTTGAGGCATACCGGGCAAGCGTCGCCGACTGGACCAGCCTCAACAGCAACTGACGCCAGCCGCGGGACCTTTTCGGTCGGGTGGCGACGCCTGACCGAAAAGGACTGTGCATCGGACCGGCTCCAGCGACGATCGTCATCGCACCATGAACACCCTGCTCCGCGGCACCGCCGCAGCCATCGACCGCATCTCCGGTGCCGTGGGGCACGCCGCCTCGCTCCTCCTCCCGGTTCTCGTGCTGGTGATCATCGCCAACGTCGCCTTGCGCTACGGGTTCGGGCTGGGGCTGGTGGAGATGGAGGAGCTGCAGTGGCACATCAATGCGGTCGTGATTCTCGGCTGCCTGGCCTTTGCCTACCGTGACGACGCCCACGTTCGCGTGGACGTCCTCCACGCGCGCTTCTCGACCCGCCGCAAGGCCCTCTTCGAGTTCTTCGGCGGCCTTCTGCTGCTGATGCCGTTCGTCGTCGGCATCTGCTGGTTCGCATGGGGCACTTTCGCCTACTCGTTCTCGATCGGCGAAGGCTCGCCCATGCCCAGCGGGCTTCCCGCCCGCTACGTCATCAAGTTTCTCATGTTCGCCGGCTTCCTCCTGCTCGGACTGCAGGGCATTGCCCAGATCTGCCGCGCGGTGCTGACGCTGCGCGGCAACACGGAAGGCTCCGGCGGACAGGTGCTGCGGTGACCCAAGAGGCCATTTTCGTCGCCCTCATGTTCGCCGTCTTCGCGGGCGGACTGTTCGCCGGATTTCCGGTGGCCTTCGTGCTGGGCGGCACCGGCGTCCTCTTCGCCGTGCTGGGCGAGGTTTTGCCGACGATCGGCATCAAGGTGATGGCCGGCACCAACTTCATCGGCTTCTCGTCGGATCGCATCTTCGGGACGCTGTCGAACTACAGCCTCGTGCCCATCGCCATGTTCGTGTTCATGGGGCTGATGCTCGAGCGGTCCGGAGTCGCGGGCCGCCTGCTGGTGGCCATGGAGCGTGTCCTGCGGCGCGTTCCCGGCGGACTCGGGCTCTCGGTCGTCCTGATCGGGCTGGTGCTCGCCGCATCCACCGGCATCATTGGCGCATCGGTGGTGCTGCTGGCCACCGTCGCACTGCCGGCGCTGCGCCGAGCCGGTTACGACGTGCCGCTGAGCCTCGGCGCGGTGGCCGCCTCCGGCACCCTCGGCATCCTGATTCCGCCGTCGATCATGCTGATCGTCATGGGCGACCAGCTGCGGCTTTCGGTCGGCGACCTGTTCATGGCCGCGGTGGTGCCGGGAGCGTTGCTGGCGCTGATGTATGCGCTCTACATCGTCATCCTGTGCGCCGTGCGGCCAGACCTGGCACCGAAGCGGCCACCCGAGGAGATCGAGGACGACGGCAGCCCCGTCCTGGAGCTCGTGCGGGCGCTGGTGCCGCCGATCCTCCTGATGACGGCGGTGCTCGGCTCGATCTTCTTCGGCATCGCCTCGCCCACCGAGGCCTCCGGCGTTGGCGCGCTGGGCGCGACGATCCTCGCCGCAACCGACCGCCGCCTCAATTGGCAGACCCTGAAGGAGGTCTGCCACGGCACCGGCAAGACGACGGCCTTTCTGTTCGCGCTGATCTTCGGCGCCAGCTGCTTTTCCGTCGTGCTGCGCGGCTATGGCGGCGACGACGTCATCGAGGGCGCGATCACCGGCCTGCCGTTTCCGCCGCAAGCGGTGCTCGGCATGGTCCTGCTGGTCGTCTTCCTGCTGGGTTTCGTCCTCGACTGGATGGAGATCGTGCTGATCATCGCGCCGCTGACGGTGCCGGTGGTGGTGGGGCTCGGCTTCGACCCGGTCTGGGTGGCGATCCTGATCGCGATCTGCCTGCAGACGTCGTTCCTGACGCCGCCGGTCGGCATGGCCCTCTTCTACGTCAAGAGCGCCGCCCCGGAGGACGTCACCACCATGCAGATCTACCGCGGCATCGTGCCGTTCGTGATCCTGCAGCTCCTGGCCCTGGTGGCGGTGTGGCTGTTCCCGTCCCTGGCACTCATGCTTCCGGAGATCGCCTACTAGCGCGCTCATCACCGGTCAGAAGATAGAGCCGGCCGCCCCCCGTCTTGCGACCGGTGTCGACGACGCCGGGAAAATGTCCCTTGCCGACGGCGCGCTGAAAGGCGTTGCCCAGCTTCACCTTGTCGCCGACATAGAGCCGGTCCCAGCCGGGGCCGTAGACGTCGGAGAAGTGGAACGGCCCTGGAGCCCGCCTGGCGAGCGCTTCGCGGACCCTGATCAGAACGTCGCTTTCCATCGCATGCCTCAGGGATTCCATCGCACGCCCCCGCACCGTTTGCGCCGACGGCGGCGCGCCCGTGGCAACCCGTTGCGCTGCCGGAAATCTGTGTCGGCCGGCTACTTCTTGATCGGGGCGAGCTGGGCGGCGTTGCCGTACGTGAGCGCGAGGGTGTCGAGGGCGCCGGCGACGGCGGCGGAGCCCTGCCCGTTCGCGCCCAGATCGCCCACCAGCGGCAACAGCACGTCGCGGCGCAGTGCCGCGTAGGCCTCCGTCACCTCGCGGCCGGCGTCGGTCACCTGGTAGCGCATGTCGCGCCGGGAACCGCCGCCGATGGCCTCGACCAGCTCCGCCTTCACGAACTTGCGCATGGCGTACTGGAGATTGGGAACGTCGGTCCGGTTGAGCAGCCGGCCGATCTCCGACAGCCGCTTCGGGCGATCCTCGAAGCGCACCATGTTCAGAACGGCCACATCGTCGCCGGAGATGGCGAGCTCCGCGACCTCGGAAAAGCACACGCCCTTCCAGCGATAATAGGCCTGGGCCACCCGCTCGAGCGCGAACTCGAGGTCGGCGAGGCGCCGTTCCTCAGGCGTGCGGGCGAGATGCCAGCCCTCGGGCTCGCCGCCTGCAGTCTCATGCCCCCCGGCAATCTTTCGCTTAGCGACCATTGTGCAACTCCGACGCGTCTCACCCATTGCCATATGTGAATTTTAACGGCAAATTCTATTTTGAAATCGATCAAAAGTCCCGCGCCGAGCGCGCCGGGGCCCGAACCGCCAGACATCGAGGGGAAACATGGCCGGCAAGTGGATCGACATTCCGTCTTCGGATGGGAAGAGCTTTCAGGGTTATCTTGCCGTGCCCGAGGCCGGTTTCGGCCCGGGGATCATCCTTCTGCAGGAGATTTTCGGCGTCAACGGCACCATGCGCGACGTCGCCGACTACTACGCCGAGGAAGGCTATGCGGTCCTCGTCCCCGACCTGTTCTGGCGCTTCGAGCCGCACATCGAGCTCGGCTACGGCGAAGAGGATTTCGGCAAGGCCTTCGGCTACTTCCAGAAGTTCGACGTCGACCAGTCGATCCGCGACACCGCCGACGCGCTGAAGGTGCTGCGCGCCCGGCCCGAGCAGGCCGGCAAGGTCGGCGCGCTGGGCTTCTGCCTCGGCGGCAAGCTCGCCTACCTGACGGCGGCGCGCACCGATGTCGACTGCGCCGTCTGCTACTACGGCGTTGGCCTCGAGCAGGCGCTGGACGAGGCGAAGGCCGCCACCTGCCCGATGGTGTTCCACTTCGCCGAACTCGACAAGTTCGCGCCGGAGGAAGCCCGCAACCAGATCATGGCCGCCTTCGCCGACCGCGACGACGTGGAGCTCTACGTCTATCCGGGTTGCGACCACGCGTTCGCCGCGGTGGAGCGGGAGTCGTTCGACAAGCCGGCCTCGCTGATGGCGCACTCGCGCTCGATCGCGCTGTTCCGCAAGGTGATGGGTCCGCACTACGACCTGTCGACCCTGTGGGACAAGCACACCGAATACGAGTTCGCGACCCGCGACGTCGACCTGACGATGGCGACGATGGTGGCCGAGCCCTACGTCAACCACATCCCGACGATGACCGGCGGCGTCGGCTACAAGGACCTGCACCGCTTCTACAAGAACCACTTCATCCCGAAGACGCCGGCCGATACCAAGCTGATCCCGATCTCGCGCACCGTCGGCGCCGACCGGGTCGTGGACGAGATGCTGTTCTGCTTCACCCACGACATCGAGATCGACTGGATGCTGCCGGGCATTCCGCCGACGGGGAAGTACGTGGAGATCCCGCTGGTCGGGATCATCCGCTTCCGCGGCGACAAGCTCTACAACGAGCACATCTACTGGGACCAGGCCTCGGTGCTGGTGCAGATCGGCGTGCTCGATCCGACCGGGCTGCCGGTGGCCGGCAGGGAGACCGCCGACAAGCTGGTCGACGAGAGCCTGCCGTCCAACACCCTCATGAAGAACTGGGCGACGAGCGCACCTCGGTAGACCCGCGACGACTGCGCGCCGGCACGGGGAACGCCGGCGCTTCGACATAACCTCATGCGGCAACGACCGCATCCGGACTGCCAACAATATCCATCCAGATCGCCGCCATCGATGCGAGGCCGCCATGAACGGACCATCCTTCTCCCGCCGCACCCTCCTGCAACTGACGGGGGCCGGCGCCGCCACCCTCGTCCTGCCGCACGGCATCGCCCGGGTGGTCGCCCAGGAGGCCGGCAAGACCGTCACCATCGCCTACAACGTCAACCTGCCGTCGTTCGACCCGACCGTCGGCGCCTCGGCGGTGAACCCGACGATCCAGACCATCTACCAGGCGGTGTTCGATCCCTACATCGCCCAGGCCCCCGACCTCGCCTTCGAGCCAGGCCTGCTGACGAAGTGGGACTACAACGACGACAAGACGAAGATCATGCTGACGGTGCGCGACGACGCCGTCTGGCACACCGGCGACAAGGTCACGCCTGAGGACGTGGTCTGGTCGCTCGAGCGCGCCGCCAATCCGGAAAGCGGCAACCCGATCCAGTTCGTCTGGTCGAAGATCGGCAACTTCCAGGTCGACGGAAACGTCATCACCGGCGACGTGACGGAGTATCAGCCGGACCTGTTCAAGTGGATGGCGTTCCTGACCGGCTACGTGCTGCCGAAGAAATACTTCGAGGAAGTTGGACCGGAAGGTTTCGAGGCGAAGCCGGTCGGCTCCGGCCCCTACATGGTCGACACCTTCGAGCGCAACGCCTTCCTGCGCCTCAAGGCGAACCCCGACTACTGGGGCGGCAAGCCGGCCTTCGAGACGGTCATCTTCAAGTTCGTGCCGGACGCCACCAGCCGTGTGGCGGAGATCGAATCCGGGGCGGCCGACGTGACGCTGGAGATCCCCTACGAGGAGTTCGACCGGCTGAAGGACAAGCCCGGGATCGTCGGCGAGACCATTCCGGTCTCCGACATCGCGATGATCTTCATCAACGATATCGGCGTCATGAAGGACGAGAACGTGCGCCGGGCCGCCGCCATGTCGATCGACAAGAAGGCGATCGTCGACCGGCTGCTGCGCGGCTATGGCGTCCCGCTCGACACGCTGCAGACGCCCGAGTACGACGCCTACGACCCCTCCATCAAGGTGCAGTACGACCCGGAGCAGGCCAAGGAACTGCTGGCCAAGAGCGGCTACTCCCCGGACAAGCCGGTCACCTTCACCATCCAGACGACCCGCGGCTTCAAGCCGAAGGACTACGAGATGGTCCAGGCGATCGTCGGCATGTGGCGCAAGGTCGGCATCGAGGCGACCATCGAGGTCTACGAGATCGCCAAGCACTACGAGTTGCGGGCGCGCGACGAGCTGGCCGAAGCCGCCTTCTACAACTGGGGGAATGCGATCGGCGACCCGGCCACCTCGACCGGCCACGCCATGTTCGGCCCCTCGCCGCATTCGGTCTGGGACGGCCAGGAGGTGTTCGACGCCATCGCGCCGCTGTGGGCGGAAAAGGACGAGGAAAAGCGCATCGAGGGCTGGAAGAAGGTCGACAGGCTGATCGCCGACATCGGCGCGGTGATCCCGCTCCTGCAGTACGTGCAGCCGATCATCCACGTCGACACGGTGGCGGTCGTTCCCCAGGCAAACGGCATGCTGCTACCCCAGAAGATGACGCCGGAAGGCTGACGGGGCCGAGGCGACCGGTCGGCCGCCGGCGCGCGCAAAGCGCAGGCGGCCGGTCTTCACTGCGCGATCACCCCCATCGGGATCGGGCGGCACGCACCCTGCGGAGCCGTGCCGGGGCCAGCACATCCCGCCAGCCGGCCATCTCCCTCGGCATGGCGCACCCGATCGCGATAGGCTCCATTCGCACGTCTGGGGGTTCCTGACGCATGGGCAGTACCGCCCTTCTTCGCCGCCTCATCCTGGTGCCGCCGACCCTCATCGGTGTCGCCATCGTCGTGTTCGTACTGCTGCGCGTGGTGCCGGGCGACCCGATCGCTATGATGATCCCGCCGGGCGCCAGCGCCGACGACATCGACCGCCTGCGCGCCGCCTACGGCCTCGACAAGTCGATCTTCGTGCAGCTCGTGGCCTGGTTCGGCGACCTCGTGACCGGCCACCTGGGCACCTCGATCAGCCTGCGCCAGAACGTCGGATCGCTGATCCTGGGGCGGCTGCCAGCAACGCTGGAGCTGGTGGCGCTGGCCACCGTGATCGCCGTCGCGCTCGGTGCCGCGCTGGCGCTCACCGGCGCCTTCTACCGGCGCGGCCCGGGCGAATGGATCGTCGACGGGATCATCGGCGTGGTGGTCGCGATCCCCGACTTCCTGTGGGGGCTGATCTTCATCCTGCTGCTCGGCGTCGTCTATCCGGTGCTGCCGATCTCGGGGCGCATCGACCCACGCCTGTCGACCGATTTCGCCACCCAGTTCTACCTGGTCGAGGCGCTCGTCACCGGCCAGTTCACCATCGCCGGCGGGCTCCTGTCCCACATGCTGATGCCGGCGGTGGCGCTGGCGCTGCCGCTGGCGGCGATCATCGCGCGAGTGCTGAAGGCCTCGCTGGCGGTCGCCGAAAGCGCCGACTACGCCCAGATGGCGCGGGCGCGCGGCTTCTCCCGGCGCACCGTGCTGCTCGACGAGGCGCTGCCCAACGCCGCGATCCCCACCGTCACGCTGACCGGCGTGCAGTTCACCTTCCTGGTCGGCGGTACCGTGCTCATCGAGCGGATCTTCTCCTACGAGGGGATCGGCAACATGGCCGTCGACGCGGTGATCAACCGCGACCTGCCGCTCATCCAGGGCATTGTGCTGACGTTCGCCGTCCTGTTCATCGCGATCAATCTCGCGATCGACATCCTCGTCACCTTCCTGAACCCGAGGCTGCGTCGTGGCTGATCCGGCAAACCCCGCCGCCGGCGCCGCAGAGCGCCGGCCGTCCCATCCGCTCGACCCCCGGCTGGTGGTCGGGGCGGTCGTCATTGCCGCGCTGATCCTCGTGGCCGTGTTCGCGCCGCTGCTGGCCCCTCACAACCCGCTCGAGCAGGACCTGATGCTCTCGATGCTGCCGCCCTCGTGGCTCAGCGGCGGCGAACCCGGCTACCTGCTGGGCACCGACAGCCTCGGCCGCGACATCCTCTCGCGGTTGATCTACGCCACGCGGATCGCGCTCACCGTCGCCTTCGTTGCCGCTCTGCTCGCCGCCGCGATCGGCTCGCTGCTGGGCCTGCTCGCGGGCTATTTCGGCGGCTGGGTCGACCAGCTGGTGTCGCGCCTCATCGAGGTGTGGATGGCGTTTCCGCCGGTGCTGCTGGCGATCGTGCTGGCGGCAGTGCTGGGGGCTGGGCTCTCCTCGGTGATCGTCGCCATCGTAGTCGTCGACTGGACGCGGTTCGCCCGGGTGGTGCGGTCCGAGACCATGGTCGAGCGCGAGATGGAGTACGTCGCCTCGGCGAAGACGCTCGGCCTTTCGGGGCCCTTCATCCTGTGGAAGGAGGTGCTGCCGAACGTGATGCCGCTGATCATCACGCTGCTCTCGGTGGAGATGGGCATCGCCATCGTGGTCGAGGCGATCCTGTCGTTCGTCGGGCTGTCGGTCTCGACCGACTTCCCGACCTGGGGCGGCATGATCGCCGAGGGCCGGCAGGTGGTCTACCAGACCCCGTGGCTGCTGGGCGTGCCAATCGGCTGCATCGTCGTGGCGGTGCTGGGCTTCAACCTGTTGGGCGACGGTCTGCGCCACGCCCTCGACCCGGTGCACCGGCGATGAGCGCGCCGCTTCTCAGGGTCGAACACCTGGTCGTCACCATCGCCCGGCAGCCGGTGCTACGCGACGTGTCGCTGACGGTGGCGGCCGGCGAGGTGCACGGGCTGGTCGGCGAATCCGGCGCCGGCAAGTCGACCATCGGCAAGGCCGTGCTGGGTCTCCTGCCCCGCGCCGCGCGGATCGATCGCGGCTACGTGATGTTCGACGGCGTCGACCTGCCGACCATGGCGGAGGCGCAGCGCCGTCGGCTGCTGGCGGAGAAGATCGCGCTGATCCCCCAGGATCCGATGACGGCGCTGAACCCGGTCCGGCGGATCGGCGTGCAGATGACGGCGCCGCTGACGCGTCATCTGGGTCTCTCCAGGAAAGAGGCCCGCGCCCGCGCGCTCGAAGGGCTGGAGGAGGTCGCGATCCACGATGCGGCCGCCGTCCTGGAGCGCTATCCGCACGAGCTCTCCGGCGGCATGCGCCAGCGCGTGCTGATCGCCATGGCGTTCTCCACGACGCCGCGGCTCATCATCGCCGACGAGCCGACCACCGCCCTCGACGTGACCGTGCAGCGGCAGATCCTGGCGCTGCTGCGCGACCTGCAGACCCGGCACAGGGCCGCCGTGCTGTTCGTCACCCACGATCTCGGCGTCGTCGCCAAGATCTGCGACCGGGTGAGCGTGCTGCACGCCGGACGCGTTCTGGAACAGGGCAGCTGCGCCGACGTGATCGAGCGACCGTCCCACCCCTACACCCAGGCATTGCTTGCGGCGACACCGCGCTTCGACCGGCCGGCCGACGTGCTGTCGCCGGTGCCGGCGGAGCTGGCCGGATCGCTGTGGCAGGAGGCGGCCGCATGGGACGCGCGACAGGCGGAAGGTGTGCGATGACCGTCACCCCGCTGCACACCCCACCGCTTCTCGCCGCGCGCGGCCTCACCGTCGCGCTGCCCGACCGCTCGCGCTCAAAGGTGTTCGGCCCGCCGCCGACCACCACAATCGTCGACGGCGTCGACCTCGACGTGGCCACAGGCGCCGCCGTCGGGCTGGTGGGCGAATCCGGCTCCGGGAAGACGACGCTGGGGCGCGCCCTGATCCGGCTGCTGCCGGTGACGGGGGGAACGCTCACGTTCGCCGGCACCGACATCGCCCGGGCCGGCGAAGACACGTTGCGGCCGCTCAGGCCGAAGATGCAGATGATCTTCCAGGATCCGATGTCGTCGCTCAATCCGCGGCTCCGGCTCGCCACCATCCTGACGCGGCCGTTCGAGGCGTTCGGCGTGCCGTTCCCCGAGCCGACCCGCCGCGATACGGCGGCGAAGCTGCTCGACCTCGTCGGCCTGCCCCAGGCATTCGTCGACCGCTATCCGCACGAACTGTCCGGCGGCCAGCGCCAGCGCGTCGGCATCGCCCGGGCGATCGCGCTTGAGCCCGACTTCATCGTCGCCGACGAGATCGTGTCGGGCCTCGACGTGTCGACCCAGGCGCAGATCCTCATCCTGCTGCGCGAGCTTCGCGCCCGGATGGGGCTGACGCTGGTGTTCATCAGCCACGACCTGTCGGTGGTGCGGGCGCTCTGCGACCGGCTGGTGGTGCTCTACCGGGGTCGGGTCGTCGAGGACGGCCCGTGCGCCGACGTCTTCGCGAACCCCAAGGCGGACTACACCCGCGCCCTCCTCGACGCCGTGCCGCTGCCCGAGATCGACCCCGACTGGCTGGGCACGGCCGCCAGCGGGGCGGACAATGCCGCCGACACACCTGCGGACCCACAGAAAGAGGACCTACTGATGAGCACTTCGATCAAGGGACAGGTCGCCCTCGTCACCGGCGCGACCGGGGGCATCGGTACCCACTACGTGCGCGAACTGGTGGCCCGGGGCGCGGCGAAGGTCTACGCCGCGGCGCGCGATCCCGGCGCCCTGCCGGCCTTCGAAGGTCCGGTCGTGCCGCTCGCCCTCGACGTGACCGACCCGGCGGCCGTGGCGGCGGCGGCGAAAGAGGCCGGCGACGTGACGCTCCTCATCAACAACGCCGGCGTGAACCACAACACGTCCTATTTCCGGGCGCCCGATCTGGTCATCGCCCGCGAGGAGATGGAGGTGAACTATTTCGGCACGCTGTCCGTGGCGCGCGCCTTCGCGCCCGTGCTGGCCGCCAACGGCGGCGGCACGATGGTCAACATGCTGTCGATCCTCTCGCGCGTGAGCCTGCCGCTGATGGGCTCGCTGTGCGCCTCCAAGGCGGCGGCGCTGTCGCTGACCCAGGCGCTGCGCGCCGAGCTGAAAGGTCAGGGCACCCGCGTCGTCGCCGTCATGCCCGGCGCCATCGACACCCGCATGACCGCCGACTTCCCGCCGCCCAAGATGGCGCCCACCGATGCGGTGAAGGAGATCCTCGACGCGGTGGAGACCGGCGAGGCCGACGACCTCTATCCGGGCGACTTCGCCAAGGAGATCGCGGCGGGGCTGGCCGCCGACCCGAAGGCGGTGGAGGCCAATCTGGGCCAGATCCTCTAGCCTCTGGCGCATGGTCCGGGCGGCGGCGGCGCAGCGCGTCCGGACCCATCTTGGCGCTTGACGAACGGGCCCCGTCCGGGCTGTGTCCCGCTCATGTCCATCACGCTCAAAGACATCCGCAAATCCTTCGGCGCCGACGCGGCGGTTGCCGGCGTCAGCCTGGACATCGCGCCGGGCGAGTTCTTCGTGGTGCTGGGACCGTCCGGCTGCGGAAAATCGACGCTGCTGCGGCTCATCGCCGGACTGGAGACCCTCGATGCAGGCGAGGTCGCCATCGCGGGGCGGCCCGTTGCCGGCCCTGGGTTGAACCTCGCCCCGGAGGACCGCCGAGTTGGCGTCGTGTTCCAGTCCTACGCCCTTTGGCCGCACATGAGCGTCGCCGAGAACGTCGCCTTCCCGATTCGCACCGAGGGTGTCGACCGGACGACCCGCGAACGCCGGACCGAAGCGTGCCTGGCGACCGTGGAACTGCTGCCCTATGCCGACCGCAGGCCGGCGGAACTGTCCGGTGGCCAGCGCCAGCGGGTGGCGCTTGCCCGCTGCCTCGCCCAGCGTGCCGACACCATCCTGATGGACGAGCCGCTGGCCAACCTCGATCCCCATCTGCGCCACGCGATGGAGGAGGAGCTCGCCCGCTTTCACGCCTCCAGCGACGCAACCACCCTCTACATCACCCACGACCAGCGCGAGGCGATGGCGCTGGCCGACCGGGTCGCGATCATGTGGCAGGGCCGCATCCTGCAGGCGGCGAGCCCGGAGACCGTGTACCGGCAGCCGGCCGACGAGCGGGTCGCCCGCTTCATCGGCCGCAGCGCCATCGTCGATGCGACGGTGACGGCGGTTTCCGGCGGGCGGGCGCACGTCGAGATCGCCGGCCGGACGCTTGAAATCCCGGCAGCAACGGGCACCGTCGAGGGGCCGGCGCGGCTGATGGTGCGCCCGGATGACGCCGTGGCCGCCCCCGCCGACGACGGGATGGCGGCGACGGTGGAGCGTGCCACCTATCGCGGTGGCTTCTGGGAAACCCACGCGGCAGTGGAAGGCCTCGGCGAGCCGCTGATCCTCAACCTGCCCGACAAGGCAGCACCCGGCGAGCGCATCCATGTGCGCATCGCCAATGCCTGGCTGCTGCCGGCGGCCGGCGCTGAGGGGCGTCTGGCAGCTTAATCCCGCCAGGGAATCGTGCCGCGCGGGGCGAAGCGGCCCAGCGCGTTCATCGCCGTCATGATGAGGATCGTCGCGATGACGGTGATGGTCGCCATGGCGGCGGCAAGCGTCGTGTAGCCGCCGTCCTCGTAGTTGAAGATGACGGTGCCGATGGTCTCGTGGCCGGCCGACCAGAGCAGCGCCGACACCGTCACCTCGTTGTAGGCCGTGAGGAAGACCAGGATCGCGCCCGACGCGGCGGCCGGCGCCACCAGCGGCGCGAAGATGGTCGCCAGGCGCCGGCCGAAGCGCGCCCCGCTGACCCGGGCGGCATCGTCGAGGCTGCCGTCGATCTGGCCGTAGGCGGCTGCCACCGGATTGAGCCCGATCGCCAGGAACGCCGCGAGATAGGCGATCAGGATGATCCACAAGGTGCCGTAGAGGCTGACGCCGGTGCCCGGGATCGGCCGGATGAAGGCCAGGATGAAGGCGATCGAGATGACCAGGCCCGGCACGGCGAAGGCAATGTTCGCCTGACCGGCGAGGACGCCCGCAACCCGGCGCGCCCCGCCTCGGCGCAGCGCCAGAAAATAGCCGAGGCCGATCGCGGTGGCCGCGATCAGAAGCGCTGCCACCGTGGCGATGCTGGTGGAGTTGGCGAACGCCCGGAGCGTCACCTCCTGGCGCAGCAGGACCTCCGCGAAATTGTCGAGGGTGACGGTGGCGGCCGACAGCGGCAGCCCGTAGGTCTTCACCAGCGCTGTGGCGACCAGCGACAGCGACGGCAGCACCAGCGTCGCCGCAACCACCGCCCACAGGCCGGCTTCGACGGCCAGGCGGCCGCGGCCGAGATCGATCGCCAGCGGCGCCTGCGGCGGACCGACGAGCGCCGCGCGCATCCGGCGCTGGACGAAGAGCTGCAGCCCGCCGACGGCAAGCGCCACGCCCGCGAGGATGACCGCGATGACGGCAACGCTCCCCAGCACGTCCGGCCCGTAGCTCGACAGCCGCCGCCAGATCAGCACCGGCAGCGTGGTGTAGCGGGCCGGGATGCCGATCAGCGCATTGATGCCGAAGTTGCCGAGCGCCGCCACGAAGGCGAGCGAGAAGCCGGCGACCAGCGCGGGCGCGAGCAGAGGCAGGGTGATGCGTGCCAGCAGCCGGATCGCGCCCGCACCGCAGATGCGGGCCGCATCGGAGAGCTCGCGCGGGAAGCTCCTGAGGCTGGCGCGCACCACCAGGAACACCAGCGGCATGTGCTGGATCGCCAGCAGCGAGACGAGCCCGCCGCGCGAATAGATCGGATGGGTGGAACCGATCTCCGGCGCCAGCCCGATCCAGCGCAGCACCGGGCTTGCCGGCCCGAGCGCCTGGATCCACGCGATGGCGGTCACGTGGGGCGGGATCATCATCGGCAGCAGGATGAGGAAGACCAGCGGCCCCTTGCGGCGGACGTTGGTGAGGCCGATGACCAGCGCCAGGCCGGTGCCGACGACGGTGGCGAGCGCCGCCGACAGAAGGCTCGATTCCAGCGAGTTCCACAGCGCGGAGAGGACGGAGCGGCTTTGAAGCGCCTCGACGAGCGGCGCCAGCGACGGCGCGCCTTCGGGCGCGAGCCCCACCTTGAACAGCAGAAGCATCGGCACGCCGCAGACCACGGTGACCAGAAACGCCAGAGCGGCGAGGGTCGTCCCCTCGCCGCTCCGGAAGCGGTTGGCGCGTGCGAACGTCAAGACGCGGTCAGCCTCCGAAGATTTCCTCGAACTTCATCTTGTTCGCCGTGTCGTCCTTGAGCGCGGCGGCCGGGTCGAATTCCATCAGCTTGATGGCGTCGCGCGACGGGAAGCCTTCCGGAGCCTCCACGGTGGCGAGCGCCGGCAGGTAGCCCTGCTTTGCGGCGAGTTCCTGGCCCTCTTCCGACAGCAGGAACGCCACGAACGCCTTGGCCGCTTCCGGGTTCTTCGCCGTCTTGAGGATGGCCACCGGCTCGGTCACCGCGGACACGCCCTCGGTCGGGAACACGAACTCGACCGGTGCGCCGTCCTTCTTGGCGCGGATGGGCAGGTAGTCAACCACGAAGCCGTAGAGCTTCTCGCCGCCGGCGACCGCCTTGTAGACGCCGCCATTGCCGCCCTGGGGGTTGGCGCCCTGCTCGGCGAGGCCGCGATAGTAGTCCCAGCCGAGATCCGGATTGCCGGTGAGCGCCACCATGTGGATGGTCGCGGCGCCCGAGGTGAGCGGCGACGGCATGGCGATCTTGTCCTTCGCCTCCGGCTTGAGCAGGTCCTTCCAGGACTGAGGCTTCATCGGCGCACCGGTGTTGTAGACGATGCCGGTGGTGATCAGCTTGGTGGAGAAGTAGGTGTGGTCGGGATCCATGATCGCCGGGTCGTAGGCGGAGACGTCGATCCCCGGGGCGGCCAGCAGGCGGTCTTCCTGCTTCAGGCTTTCCATGGTCACCGTGTCGGCGATGAGCAGCAGGTCGGGCTGCGGCTGGCCGGCCTCGAATTCGGCGGCGAGCTTGGCCATCACCTTGGTGGTGCCGTCGCGGAACCACTCGACCTCAACGTCGGGATACTTCGCCTTGAAGGCGTCGACGGTGGCCTGGGCGTCTTCGTTCGGCTGCGACGTGTACAGCACGAGCTTGCCGGAGACGTCCTGGGCGAGCGCGGGGCCGGCAACGACGGCCAGGAGGGCGGCCGCGAGGATGAGCTTCTTCATGACGGTCGGTTCCGGTTCGGTCACGGGGGAAAGACACTGCCTAGCAACACCGTGTGACAGTTTCGCTTCATTCGGCGAGGATGCGACGCTCGCCGCCGCACACTCCCGCCCCGCCCCCCCGGTCCGACCCGTCATTCGAGCCCCGCATGTCGCTCAGCCTTCCCGTATCCGCTGCCATCTTCGCGCTGATCGCGGCGCGCGAATGGCTGCCCGCCTGGCTGAAGATCTGGCACGTCATGCTGGCCGGGGCCCTGGTTCTGCTTGCGACCGGCGAGATCGGCTCGAACGACGCGCTCGCGGCCGTCGACTGGAACGTCATCGCCTATCTGTTCGCGGTCTTCTCCATCGGCTCGGCGCTCTATCATTCCGGCGTCTCGCACGCGATCGCCGACCGGCTCGCCCGCCCGCGCTCGCCCACCGGGCTGCTGGCGGCATTCGTCTTCACCTTCGCCGGCATCTCGATGGTGCTGACCAACGACGCCGCCGCGATCATCGGGACACCCATCGCCTTCGTGCTCGCCGCTCATGCGCGCATCGACGCCAAGCCGCTCCTGATCGGACTGTGCGTCGCCGTCACCATCGGCTCCATGGCGACGCCCATCGGCAACCCGCAGAACCTGCTGGTGGCGACGAGCGGACGGCTCGAGACGCCGCTGTGGACGTTTCTGGGCTGGCTACTGGTGCCGACACTGGCGCTGCTTGCGCTTTCGGTCTGGTGGCTCGCACGCGCCGTCAGGCCGGCAGCCGGAAACACCGTCGCCATTGCCGCACGGCGGGTCGAGACCGGCGAGCGGACGTGGCCGGCGGTCGCCTCGACGGCGCTGCTGGCGGTGCTCGTGGTGATCGGCAGCCTCGCAGAGGCGCTTGGTGCCGGCCCCTCGGTACCGCTGGGGCTGATCGCCTGCGTGGCGGCCGTGCCGACCTATCTGTTCAGCCGGCACCGGCTCGCAGTGCTGAGGAACACCGACTGGCCAACCCTCGTCTTCTTCGTGTCGATGTTCGTGGTGACGGGGGCGCTGGTGGCGTCCGGCTCGCTACAGACCCTCCTCGGCGGAGTGCGCGACCACATGGGCGAACCGCTGGTCGCCGCGGCCGTGAGCTTCGTCGGCAGTCAGCTCTTTTCCAACGTGCCGCTGGTCGACATGTACCTGAAGCTCTCGCCGAGCGACGAGCCGGCGACCCTGATGATGCTGGCGGCGATCGCCACGCTTGCCGGCAACGTGTTCGTCATTTCCGCCGCGAGCAACGTCATCGTCGTGCAGCAAGCGGACCGGCTCGGCGGCCCGACGATCACCTTCACCGAGTTCACGAAGGCCGTGCTGCCGATCGGGATCATCTCGGTCCTCGTCACCGCCGGATGGATCCTGGCGGTGCAGACCCTGGTCGCGGGATGAGCCAGCTGGCGACGTAGTACCCGCCTACCACCGGCCGTTCGAACCCCGATGCTAGCGTCATCTCCTGCGACAAGGGAGGAAACAATGGCAAAGATTCTGCTGATCACCGGTGATTTCACCGAAGACTACGAGACGATGGTGCCGTTCCAGACATTGCTGGCGTGCGGCCACTCGGTCGACGCCGTCTGCCCGGGCAAGTCCGCCGGCGACACGGTGCCGACCGCGATCCACGACTTCGAGGGCGACCAGACTTACTCGGAGAAGCGCGGCCACAACTTCGCGCTCAATGCCACCTTCGACGACATCAATCCCGCCGCCTACGACGCGCTGGTGATCCCCGGCGGTCGCGCGCCGGAATATCTGCGCCTCAACGGAGCGGTGCTCGACGCCGTCCGCCATTTCTTCGACGCCGGCAAGCCGGTGGCCGCGATCTGCCACGGCGCACAGCTGCTCGCCGCCGCCGGCGTCCTGAAGGGACGGACGTGCTCGGCCTACCCGGCCTGCGCGCCGGAAGTCACGCTCGCCGGAGGCCGTTTCGCCGACATCGCCGTGACCGATGCCGTCACAGACGGAAATCTGGTGACCGCACCGGCCTGGCCCGCCCATCCGGCATGGCTGTCGCAGTTCATGGCGATCCTGTAGCGTTCGTGCACAGTGGACGGGACAGGGATCCGGCTCCCCGTCCCGGTCCGGCTTGCAATGGGAGAGAGCACATGTGCCGGCTTTTCATCGGCGCCCGCAGCGAACTCTGGGAAAGCCGCGCCAAGTCGCTCCGCATCGACGGAGTCGCCACCAGCATCCGGATGGAGACCTTCTTCTGGGACACGCTGGACGAGATTGCCGCGCGCGACGACATGACGTCGAACCAGCTGATCACCAAGCTCTACCACGAGGCGATGGACGCCGATCACGACGTCGGCAATTTCACCTCGTTCCTGCGGGTGTGCTGCGCGCGCTATCACAGCCTGATGGCCACCGGCGACATCCCCCGTGCGCTGTCGGAAAGCATCGCCGGTCTGGAGGCCGAGGCCATCCTCGCCCGAGAGGAGAACCGGCACTCCGACCGCCGCACGGAGACGGCCGGATCATCCGTCAACTGACGCGCCGAAGCCGGGTCAGCCCCCGCCTTCGCTGACGTCCTTCGCGGCCTTCTCGATGATCAGGCGGACCCGCTCCGCCTCGGCCTCGTCCCAGCCGCGGCTGTGGAAGCGGACGGCAGCCATCAGCGTGTGGAATGCCTCGTGCACCGACCGCGGCGCCTTGCCGCCGGCCATCGCCCGGGCCGCCACCGCCATGCGGGTCATCACCGCGTCGACGGTGTCCCGGTTCTCCTCCAGGTAGGCCATGCCCTCCTCGGTGACTTCGTACAGCCGCTTCTGGCCGACCTCGTCGACGGCACGGATCTGGCCGCTCTCCTCCAGCAGCGTGAGGGTCGGATAGACCGCCCCAGGGCTCGGCGCGTAGGCGCCGCCGAACCGGCCCTCGATCTCCGAGATGAGCCCGTAGCCGTTGGTCGGCGTCTTGGCGAGGAGAGCAAGAAGCACCAGCCGCAGCTCGCCCGGACCGAACACCCTGCCGCCGCCGCGACCGCCCCGGCCCGGGCCGCGGCCGAAGAATCCACGGTCCTCGTCGGAGACGTGCCGCCCGCGCGGACCGCGCCGCGCTTCCCGGTCGCCATGCCCGCGCCCTCCGCCCATGCCGCGGGCCCAGCCGGGACCCCAGCCGCAACCATCGTCAACATCGTAATATCTATTCATAAGACTACTCCTTTTGATACATCGAAAGATATATCGTTTTGTAAGACGCGCAAGCCCTTTTTCAGGCAGGGCTGCCTCGTGCGGATGTCCTCTGCTTTCCTGCGCTTTTTGGGGAAGGCCGGATGCACCGGCCGGAGGCAGCAGGCCCCTCCGAGCGATTTTCCTGTCGGCGGAGGGACGTATCCGGACCGACCTCGCGCTACCCGTCCCGGTCGCGCTTCAACAGCCGCTCGGCCTCGCGCTTGGTGCGCAGAAGGTCGCGGGCGAAGCGTTCGCGGTTGTTGCGGAAGCGCTGAGCGGGGCTGGGCACCGAGATCATCAGCGGCAGCCCGTCCGGGTCCATGAAGGCGACGCCCACCGCCGCAATGCCGGGCGAATGGCTTTCCTCGTCGAAGGCATAGCCGCGGACGCGGCAAGCCTCGATCTCCGCCCAGAAGGCCCCGGTGTCATCAAGCGGCCAGGCGGGAAATTCCTTCAGGCTGCGCGTCAGGGCGGCGCGGGCATGGGCCGGATCGAGAAGCGCCAGCAGCGCCTTGCCCGGCGCGGTCACCGACAGCGGAAAGCGCTCGCCGATGGCCGACTGGGCGACGAGGCGCTGGCGGCCGGTGGCCTGGTCGACGAACACCGCCGCCCCGCCCTGCAGCGTCGAGACGTCGACCGTCTCGCGCAGCCGGTGGGAAAGGTCGGCGATCAGCGGGCGGATGCGCTTGGCCGAGGCGTGCTCGGCGAGGCCCGCGAGGCGCAGCAGCATCGGACCCAGCCGGACGCCGCCGCGCGGCGAGGCCCGGATGAGAAATCCCTCGTCCTTCAGGGCGTCGACGATGCGCTGGATGGTCGAGCGCGGAAGGTCGAGCGCCGTGGCGATCTCGCCGAGGCTCATGCCCGACGGCGAGCGCTCCAGCGCGCGCAGCACGGCGGCTGCCCGGGCGATGGATTGGATGCCCGCCTCGCGGGGGGAAGACGGGGTATCGGGATCAAGCACCGGGCACCTCTGTATCGTCATTCAATACAGCAAAAACGCAACTGTCGGACGCAGGGAAGCCGCCATCCGGCGATCTGCCGCGCTCTCACTTTAGTCTTTTCAAATGGTTAGTTAAAGGCACCCTGGCTCGCGCCGAGCGAGCCGTGGATCTTGTTGACACTCTCGATTGCCAGACGCACCCTCCTGTCTCAGATAACGATACATATAGGGAGGGTTGTCCATGTCGATCACCGTGCGCGGAATCGAGTTCCAGGCGAACACCGACAACGACATGGGGCTGGAGTTCTACAACCTCAGCCACCGCTACGGGTTCCAGTGCCCCAACTGGCCCTATTTCCGCGACGTCCAGATCGAGCGGATGCACTACATGGCCAAGTCCGGCGTCCTCTCCCAGACGCTGACGACCACCATGCACGTCACCACCCACATCGATGCGCCCGCCCACGTGGTGCAGGGCACGCCGTTCATCGACGAGGTGCCGCTGCCGCACTTCTTCGGCTCGGGCCTGGTGGTCTCGATCCCGAAGAAGAAGTGGGAGCAGATCACTGCCGACGACCTGGAGAAGGCCTGCGGCCACGCCATCCGCAAGAACGACGTGCTGATCATCAACACCGGCTGGCACAAGGTCTACGAGGACGGCGACTACTTTGCCTATTGCCCGGGCCTCGTGCCATCCGCCGCCGACTGGATGATCGAGAAGGGCGTGAAGGTGGTGGGCCACGACACCCAGGCCAACGACCATCCGCTGGCGACCGCCATCGGCCCGCACCGCAACGGCCCGCTGCTGCCGCACCTCGCCGAAGAGTACAAGGAATGGTCCGGCGGCATCGCCTGGGACGAGGCCTTCCCGGAGTGGGAGCCGGTGCACGGCAAGCTGTTCCGGGCCGGCATCCTGGGCATCGAGAATGTCGGCGGCGACCTCGACGCCGTCACCGGCAAGCGCGTGACCTTCGCCTTCTTCCCGTGGAACTGGGACCGCGGCGACGGCTGCATCATCCGCCTGGTGGCGATGATCGACAAGGGCCAGGGCTACCGCATCGAAGCCGGGGAGAGTTTCTGATGCTCGTCAAGCGCTTCGACGACGCCAAGCCCTACGAGGCCCCGAACCATTTCGACATGCGCGGGCTGCGGCTGCAGGGCTTCGAGGACGGCGGTCCGGAGAATTTCTGGGTGGGCTGCTCGCACTTCCTGCCCGGCGGCGGCGCCGGACCGGACGCCACCCCGCTGGAGAAGGTCTACGTGGTGCTGGACGGTGAGATGACCGTCGAGGCCGAGGGCGAAACGGTGGTCCTCGGACCCATGGATTCCATCACCATCGGTCCGAACGTGGAGCGGCGCATCGTCAACAACTCCAACGATACCTGCACCATGCTGGTGGTGATGCCCTACCCCGGGGGCAACCGATGAGCGCCATCGACACGCCGCTGTCCCTCTTCGACATCGCCGGCAAGTCGGCCCTGATCGCGGGCGCCTCCGGCGCCTTCGGCCAGGTGGCGGCGCGGGTGCTGGCCGGCGCCGGCTGTAAGCTGACGCTCGCGGCGGGCAACGCCGAGGCGCTCGACGAGATCGCCGGCGTCTGCCGCGACCTCGGCGCCGATGTTGCCACCGCGAATGCCCGGCCAAGCGACGAGGCCGCGGCCGAAGCGATGGTGAAGTCGGCGGTGGGCGCACACGGGTCTCTCGACATCCTCGTGGTGGCGTCGGGCATGAACAAGGTCGCCAAGATCGACGAGATGGACCCGTCGACGTTTGCGCAAGTGATGGACGCCAACGTCACCCAGTCGTGGCTGCTGGCACGCGCGGCGACCAAGCAGATGAAGGCGCAGGGCGGCGGCGGCAAGATCGTGCTGGTGTCCTCGGCGCGCGGCCTGCTCGGCCATCCGGCCGGCTACACCGCCTACTGCGCCTCCAAGGCGGCGGTCGACGGCATGACCAAGGCGCTCGGCTGCGAGCTCGGCCCGACGGGCATCACCGTGAACGCGATCGCCCCGACGGTCTTCCGCTCGCCGCTGACGGCCTGGATGTTCGAGGACACGCCTGCCGCCGAGACGGTGCGCAGCGGCTTCCTCAGCCGGGTGCCGAAGGGCCGGCTCGGCGAGCCGGAGGATCTGGCCGGGCCGCTGCTGTTCCTGGCCTCGAAGGCGTCCGACTTCTATACCGGGCACATCCTCTACGCCGACGGCGGCTACACGGCGGGATAGCGAGATGCTGGACAGGATCGCGGTCATCGGCGCCGGCCTCATGGGCCACGGCATCGCGCTGACCTTTGCGAGGTCGGGACGAAGCGTCGTCGTCCAGGACCCCGACGCGGCGACGCGGGACAGCCTGCCCGAGCGGGTGCGCGCCTCGATGACCGCACTCGGCTGCACGGAGAGCGAGATCGAGGCCACGCTGCCGCGCCTCAGCGCGGCCGCCGACCTCGCCGAGGCCGTGTTTGAGGCCGACTGCGTGTTTGAAGCCGCGCCGGAGAAGCCTGCCCTGAAGCAGGCGATCTTCGCCGCCGTCGAGGCAGCCGCCCGGCCGGACTGCCTGTTCTGCTCCAACACCTCGGTGATCCCGATCACCACCATCATGGGAGGGCTCGACCGCAAGGGCCGCGCGCTCGGGACCCACTGGTGGAACCCACCGCACATGATCCCGCTGGTGGAGGTGATCCGCACCGAATGGACCGATGACGCGGCGATGGACGCGGTGTTCGATCTCCTCACCGAGGTCGGCAAGCGGCCGGTGCGGGTCGAGAAGGACGTGGCGGGCTTTATCGGCAACCGGCTGCAGCACGCGCTGTGGCGCGAGGCGGTCAGCCTCGTCGAAAACGGCATCTGCGACGCCGAGGCGGTCGACACGGTGATCAAGGAGAGCTTCGGTCGGAGGCTCGCGGTGCTCGGGCCGCTGGAGAACGCCGACCTCGTCGGCACCGACCTGGCGCTCGCCGTCCACGAGATCGTGCTGCCGGACATCGACAGCCGGCCCGGGCCGTCGCCCTACCTGGAAAGGCTCGTGGCCGAGGGCAAGCTCGGCATGAAGTCCGGCGAAGGCTTCCGCCGCTGGACGAAGGAGGAGGCGGACTCCGTGCGCGCCCGCGTCGCCACCCATCTGAAGAGGCTCGACACGATCCTCGATCCGGACTGATCCATCGGCCGACAGGCGCACCAAGACGCCGCGGCCCCCAAGGGAGGAACGCCATGACCCGCAAGATCCAGCTCAATCGCCGCCACTTCATCGGCGCGGGCGCCTCGGCGCTCGCCATGCCGGCGATCTGGCGCCCCGGGCGCGCCTTTGCCGCCGGCCGGCCGATCAAGATCGGTCTCGTCAGCCCGCAGACCGGCCCCCTCGCCGCGTTCGCCGAGGCCGACCAGTTCGTGCTCGACGGCATCCAGAAGGCGACCGGCGGCATGCTCGACCGGGGCGGCGAGAAGGTCGCCATCGAGATCATCGTCAAGGACAGCCAGTCGAACCCGAACCGGGCGGCGGAGGTGGCGGCCGACCTGATCCTCTCCGACGAGGTCGACCTGATCATGGCCGCCTCGACGCCGGACACCACCAATCCGGTGGCCGACCAGGCGGAGATCAACGAGGTCCCCTGCATCACCACTGACTGCCCCTGGCAGCCGTACTTCTTCGGCCGCAACGGCGACCCGAAGACCGGATTCGACTGGACCTATCACTTCTTCTGGGGGCTGGAGGACGTCATCGCCGCCTTCCTCGACCTGTGGAACGGCTCGGGGGTGGAGAAGACCATCGGCGGGCTGTTCCCCAACGACGCCGACGGCAACGCCTGGGCCGACCCGGTGTTCGGCTTTCCGCCGGCGCTGAAGGAGGCCGGCTACACCCTCACCGATCCCGGCCGCTACCAGCCGTTGTCCGACGACTTCACCGCCCAGATCTCCGCCTTCAAGGAGGCAGGCTGCCAGATCGTCACCGGCAACATGATCCCGCCGGACTTCGCCACCTTCTGGTCCCAGGCCGCCCAGCAGGGCTTCCAGCCGAAGGTCGTCACCGTCGGCAAGGCACTGCTGTTTCCCTCGGTCATCGACAGCCTCGGCGCGCGCGGCGACGGACTGTCTTCGGAGATCTGGTGGTCGCCCCACCACCCGTTCTCCTCCTCGCTCACGAACCAGACCGCCGGCCAGCTTTGCACCGCCTATACCGACGGCACCGGCCGGCCCTGGACCCAGCCGATCGGCTTCAAGCACGCGCTGTTCGAGGTGGCCTTCGACGTGCTGAAGCGGTCCGAGGACATTTCCCCGGATGCCATCCTGGAAGCGATCACCTCGACCGACCTCGCCACCATCGTCGGCCCGGTGAACTGGAGCGGCCAGCCGGTCAGGAACGTCTCCAAGACGCCGCTGGTCGCCGGTCAGTGGCGCAAGGACGGCGACCAGGCCGACCTCGTCATCACCACCAACGAGACCGCGCCGGAGATCCCGGTCGGGGGGAAGCTGAAGCTCCTGTCGTAAGGGCGGCGTCGGCAAAGGCATAGGTCCATGGCGCTTCTCGAGGTTCAGGGCGTATCCAAGCGCTTCGGCGCGCTCGTCGTCGCCGACGACCTGACGTTCGAGGTCGCCGACGGGGAGGCGCTGGGCGTGATCGGACCCAACGGCGCCGGCAAGACGACCATGTTCAACCTGGTCGCCGGCGCGCTCCGGGCGGATGGCGGACGGGTCTCCTTCGAGGGCCGGGACGTCACCGCCCTGCCGGCGACCGCACGCTGCCGGCGAGGCATCGTGCGCACGTTCCAGGTGCCGCAGCCCTTCGAGGGCATGACGGTGTTCGAAAACCTGCTGGTCGGCGCCTTCTTCGGGTCGGAGACGGCCAGCGCCGATCCGGAGAGCCAAGCCTGGGAGGCGCTCGTCCTCGCGGGTCTCGACGCCAAGGTCAACGCGCTCGCCGGATCGCTGACGCTGTTGGAACGCAAGCGGCTGGAACTGGCCCGGGCGCTGGCCGCCAAGCCGCGGCTGCTGCTGCTCGACGAGATCGCCGGCGGGCTGACCGAAGGCGAGTGCCGGGCGCTGATCGCGGCCATCGGCGAGATCCGCGCCTCGGGCGTCTCCATCGTCTGGATCGAGCATGTGGTGCACGCGCTGCTGGCCGTCGTCGACCGGCTGATCGTCCTCGATCAGGGGCGGCTGGTCGGCGAGGGCGAACCGCGCGCGGTGATGGCGTCGAAGACGGTGCAGGAGATCTACATGGGCGCCGACCCCGATGCCTGAGCTCCTGGAGACCCATGCGCTCGACGCGTTCTACGGCGACTTCCAGGCGCTGTTCGGCGTCGATTTCCGGCTCGCCGTCGGCGAGACCGTGGCCATCATCGGCGCCAACGGGGCCGGCAAGTCGACCCTGATGAAGTCGATCATGGGCCTGATGCCGAACCGCGCCGATGCGATCCGGCTAAGCGGCATGGCCGTTGGCGACCGGCCGGCCTACGAGATGGCGGCGCAGGGCGTCGTGCTGGTTCCGGAGGGGCGCCGTCTGTTCCGCTCGCTGTCGGTGGAGGAGAATCTGGTCATCGGCGGCCGGCTGAAGCGGCCGGGGCGCTGGACGCTCGACACCGTCTACGCCCTGTTTCCGGTGCTGAAGGAGCGCCGCTCGAACCCGGCAGAACAGCTCTCCGGCGGCCAGCGCCAGATGGTGGCGATCGGCCGCGCGCTGATGGCCAACCCCGACATCCTGCTGATCGACGAGGCATCGCTGGGCCTCGCGCCCGTGATCGTCAAGGACATCTACCAGAGCCTCGGGGCCGTGCGGGAGGCCGAGACCGCAATCATTCTGGTGGAACAGGACATCTCCCAGGCCATGGCCGTCGCCGACCGGGTCTACTGCCTGCAGGAAGGCCGCGTGGCGCTGGAAGGCGCCCCGGGGGACCTCGGGCGCGAGGCGATCAACGCCGCCTACTTCGGGCTGGAGACGGCCTGATGGAGTGGGCCAACGCCATTCTCCAGGGCATCATGCTGGGCGGGCTCTACGGCCTGTTCGCGGCGGGGCTGAGCCTGATCTTCGGCGTCATGCGCCTCGTCAACATCGCCCACGGCGACCTGATCGTGCTGGCGGCGTTCCTCGCGCTGAGCGTGGTGGATCTGCTGGGCATCCACCCGCTGCTGAGCCTCGTGGTCACCATCCCGCTGATGGCGGCGTTCGGCTACGTCCTGCAGCGCTACGTGCTCAACCGCACGCTCGGCCGCGACATCCTTCCGCCGCTTATGGTCACCTTTGGCCTGTCGGTGATCCTCCAGAACGTGCTGCTGACCGTCTATTCGGCCGACAGCCGTAAGCTCTATGCCGGTGCCCTGGAGACCGCATCGATCCACCTCACGCCGGACATCTCGCTGGGCGTGCTGCCGCTGCTGATGTTCGCAACCGCCGTGGCTGCCGTGGGCGGGCTGCAGGTTGTCTTCTACCGCACGGCGCTCGGCCGGGCCTTCCGGGCCGTCTCCGACGACGCCGAGATTGCCCAGGTGATGGGGCTCGACAACCGCAAGGTCTACGCCGGCGCCATGGCGCTGTCGCTGGCCGTGGTGGCGATCGCCGGCGTGTTCCTGGCGATGCGGGCGAACTTCGATCCGGCGAGCGGCCCGGCGCGGCTGATCTACGGCTTCGAGGCGGTGATCATCGGCGGGCTCGGCAACATCTGGGGCACGCTGCTGGGCGGCATCATCCTCGGCGTCGCCCAGACCATCGGCGCCCAGATCGATCCCGGCTGGCAGCTGCTCGCCGGCCATCTCACCTTCCTCGTGATCCTGGCGCTGCGGCCCCAGGGCCTGATGCCGCGGATGGACGACTGACATGGCGATCACCGTCCAGCGCGCCAGCCCCTTCAGCCAGGGCGCCGGCCTCGTCCTTCTGCTGGTGCTCGCCGTGCTGGCGGCCGCCCCGTGGTGGGCCGGACGCGCCGATCTGCGGCTGATGATCGAGATCTTCGCCTATATCGGGCTTGCCAGCCTGTGGAACCTGCTGGCGGGCTATGCGGGGCTGGTGTCGGTGGGCCAGCACGCGTTCGTGGGACTGGGAGGCTACGTGCTGTTCGCACTGGCGATCTTCGTCGGCATCAACCCGCTGTTTGCGATCCCGCTCGCGGGCGTCGTCGCGGCCCTTGCCGCGGTGCCGGCCGCCCTGCTGCTGTTCCGGCTGCGCGGCGCCTATTTCGCCATCGGTTCGTGGGTGCTGGCCGAGGTGGCCCGCCTCGGCTTCGCCCAGATATCCGCGCTCGGCGGCGGATCGGGCTCATCGCTGCCCGTCGACGTGGTGCGCTCGATCGCCGACGGCCGCGACGCCCGCGAGGCCGTCACCTACTGGGCGGCCCTGGCCCTCGTCACTGCGATCGTCGGAGGGATTTACCTCCTGCTGCGCTCGCGGCTCGGCCTGGCACTCACCGCCATCCGCGACAGCGAAAGGGCCTCCGAGAGCCTCGGCGTGCGCATCGGGCGGGTGAAGCTGCTGGTCTACGTGATCGCGGCGGCCGGGGCCGCGATGATCGGCGCGCTCATCTTCCTGACCAAGCTCAGGATCTCGCCCGAGGCCGCGTTCTCGGTGAACGACTGGACGGCGTTCGTCATCTTCATCGCGGTCATCGGCGGGGTCGGCCGCATCGAAGGGCCGATCGTCGGCACGCTCATCTTCTTCGTTTTGCGCGAGACGCTCGCCGACTATGGTGCGGTCTACCTGATCGCTCTCGGCGCTCTCGCCATTCTCATCATGCTGTTCGCACGGCGCGGCGTGTGGGGCTATCTCGCGGACCGCTTCGGCCTGGAGATCTTCCCGCTCCGGCGCCGCGTCACCACCAGACCATCGTAACCCAGGAGACTTCCATGGCCCGCGGGCGCCCGAAGACGATCATCACCTGCGCCATCACCGGCGCGATCCACACGCCCACCATGTCGGACGCCCTGCCCTACACCGCCGAGGACATCGCCCGCCAGGCGATCGATGCGGCGGAGGCCGGTGCGGCGATCCTGCATCTGCACGCCCGCAACCCGGCGAACGGCGCGGTCTCCATCAGCACCGAAGACTTCGAGCGCTTCCTGCCGGTCATCAAGCAGTCCACCGACGCGGTCATCAACATCTCCACCGGTGGCAGCCTGAAGACCACGATCGAGGAGCGCATCGCGCCGGCCAACCGGTTCTCGCCGGAGATGTGCTCGCTCAACATGGGCTCGATCAACTTCTCCTTCCATCCGCTGGCCAAGCGCTACGACAGCTGGAAGTTCGACTGGGAGAAGGACTACGTCGCCGAATCCGACACCTACATCTTCCGCAACACCTTCCGCGACATCGCCCAGGTGGCGAACACGCTCGGACCGAAGGGCATCAAGTTCGAGCACGAGTGCTACGACGTCGGCCACCTCTACAATCTGAAGTTCGGCATGGACACGGGGCTGTTCCAGGCGCCGATCTTCCTGCAGTTCGTGCTCGGGATCCTCGGCGGCATCGGCGCGGAGGTGGACAATCTCGTCTTCATGAAGCGGACCGCCGACCGGCTGTTCGGCGACAATTACCAGTGGTCCGTGCTGGGCGCGGGGGCGGCGCAGATGCCGCTGGCGACAACCGCCGTGCAGCTTGGCGGCAACGTCCGCGTCGGCCTGGAGGACTCGCTGTTCCTTGGGCGTGGTCAGTTGGCCGCTTCCAACGCCGAGCAGGTGACCAAGATCCGCCGCATCATCGAGGACCTCGGCCACGAGATCGCGACGCCGGACGAAGCCCGCGAGATGCTGGCGCTGAAGGGCGGCGACCGGGTCGACTTCTGAACCTCCGAACCTTCGCATCCGCAAACCACCGGGATGCCGCCATGCTGACGCTTTACCATGCAGGCACCTCGGTCTGTTCGATCAAGGCCCGTCTCGTCATGCACGAGACGGGACTGCCCTGGACGTCGGTCGAGCTCGACCTCGTGCGCGGCGAGCAGCTGGAGCCGGACTATCTGAAGCTCAACCCAGCTGGCGTGGTGCCGACCCTCGTCCACGACGGCCGGGTGCTGGTGGAATCGAGCGTCATCATCGACTACCTGGCGCAGATTGCCACCGACCCGCGCTTCGCCTCCTATTTCCCGGCGGCCTGAACCGGAGAGCCTCGCTCTCCGGCTTTGCTCAGACCTCGATCAGGGTGTCGATGAAGCGGAAGTAGCGCTGCAGCTTGGGGCGGTCCGCATCGGCGGGATCGACATAGGTGATGGTGTTGCGCCCCCGCCACTCGGTGGGCAGCACCATGCAGCGGATGAAGGTGGTCGGCTCGCGCTCGGTCGTCGGAGCAAGGACGGGATCGGGCCCGCGCTCGAACCAGGCCTCGTCGGCCCCGTAGCGGTGGGTCTCGCCGGTCTGGCGGATCTCGATTTCGCCGCTCTTCACGACGCGGATGCCCGGGCCGGGATGGACATGGGTGTGGGCCACCGCGCCCGGCGGGAAGTCGACGCGGTCGAGGCGCATGACGTAGCGCCCAGGCACCGCGATGTCGTCCAGCGGACGCTCGAGCTTCAGATGGGAGCCGGCGAGCGCGGAAGGATCGGCCGCCTGCGGCGACAACTGCCAGGACCAGACCCGGGACGGCACATCGGCACGCAGCGTCAGCTCACCCTGGGCATAGGCACCCGCATTCTCGCCCAGACGGCGGATGTCGCGACGGTCTGTGGCGGTCACATCCCCCGCGGCGACGTAGATCATGCGGTGCGCGACGGCGGGCAGCACCGCTTCGCCGCCGGCTTCGTCGAGCGTGGTCTCGATCAGGCTCATCACCAGTCCGGCCATGCTTGCTCCTCCCCGTGTTCTGCTTGTTCGTGCCGCAACGTAACCGCTCACCCCGTCCGCGTCGCGTCCGAACGCAAACGGCCCCGGCGGGATCCGCCAGGGCCGTTCAAGCGACGTGGGGTCGTGGAGCCAAGGTGCGCCTTCAGGCGGCGGCGGCGTAGATCCGCTCGGCGACGTCGCGGGCGACGAAGCGGCCTTTCCATGAGCGCTGGGGCGAGAACAGCCAGCCGAGCGCGCTCTGGGACAGCCAGGGGAAGAAATCGCGGGTGATCTCGGCGATGAACAGCCGGTCGCCCTGGCCGACCGAGGCGCGCAGGCTGCCATAGATGGTGTCGGATTCGCGCGCAGTGTCGATGAGCCAGAAGTCGTCGCTGACCCGGTAGGTGTCGCCGAAGCGCTCGCCAAGCTCGGCGTCGAAGGCGCTCGAGCGCGCCGCATTCGATCCGTAGTAGACCGCGTAGACCGTCATGCCCCGTCCCTCCAGTTGTTCCCCGGCACCGACCCGGGATCCGGCTCAACTCGACCGACAGGGTCGCGCCAACGTGGTTAATGTCGGGTTAACCGGAGCGACGATGGCCGGCGCGGCGGCGTCTTTGCGGCGGATGGCGACAGAGGCTCATTTCGGCACCCCCCGTTGTTTCCCGCCTGCCCGGCGTCTATCTCTGCCACCCGAACCACGCCGTCAGCTCCCGAGTTCCAGACCTATGGCCCAGCCCCCGATCCTGACGCTTCAGGACATCCACCTCACGTTCGGCCGCACGACCTTGCTGGACGGCGCCGAAATGACGCTCGGGCCGCAGGAGCGCCTTTGCCTGGTCGGCCGCAACGGGTCCGGCAAGTCGACGCTTCTGAAGATCGCGGCGGGCATCGTGGAAGCCGATTCGGGCCGCCGCTTCGTGCAGCCAGGCGCGACCATCCGCTATCTCGTGCAGGAGCCGGACCTCACCGGCTTCGCCACCGTGCGCGACTATGTCGACGACGGACTGGCGCCGGGAGACGCGAGTCACTCCGGTCAGATCCTGCTGGAATCGCTGGGGCTCACCGCCGACGAGGAGCCGGGTCGCCTGTCCGGCGGCGAGGCGCGCCGCGCCGCGCTCGCCCGCGCACTCGCGCCCGAACCCGACGTGCTGCTTCTCGACGAGCCCACCAACCACCTGGACCTGCCGGCGATCGAATGGCTGGAGGCAACCCTGAAGGCGCGCCGCGGCGCGCTGGTGCTGATCAGCCATGACCGACGGTTTCTGGAAGCGCTGTCGGGCTCGACCACCTGGCTCGACCGCGGCACGACCCGTCATCTCGACCGGGGCTTCGCCCATTTCGAGGACTGGCGCGACGAGGTGATCGCCGCGGAGGAGAAGGAACGCTCCCGCCTGGACCAGCGGATCGCCCAGGAAAACGAGTGGCTGCGCTACGGCGTCACCGCCCGGCGCAAGCGCAACATGGGCCGGCTGCGTGCACTGCATTCCATGCGCGAGGAGCGGCAGAACCTGCGCCGCGCGACCGGAAACGTGGCCATGGTGGCCAGCGAGGCAGGATCGTCCGGCAAGCGCGTGGTTGCGGCCGAGGCTATCTCCAAATCCTATGACGGCCGGCCGATCGTCAGCGACCTCACCATCAAGATCAACCGCGGCGACCGGCTCGGCATCGTCGGCCCGAACGGCGCCGGCAAGACCACGCTGATCAACCTGCTCACCGGCAGCCTCGCCCCCGATGCCGGCGAGGTGCGCATCGGCACCCAGATCGAACTCGTCTCGCTGGACCAGCGCAGGGCGGCGCTCGACCCCACCGAGACGCTGTGGAAGACGCTGACCGGCGGCTCGAGTGACACGATCATGGTGGGCGGCACGCCGCGCCATGTGGCCGGCTACCTGAAGGACTTCCTGTTCCTGCCCGAACAGGCGCGCTCGCCGGTCTCTGCGCTGTCCGGGGGAGAGCGGGGCCGCCTGATGCTGGCGCTCGCCTTTGCCCGGCCGTCGAACGTCATGATCCTCGACGAGCCGACCAACGACCTCGACCTGGAGACCCTCGATCTGCTTGCCGAGCTGATCGCGGACTATTCCGGCACCGTGCTGCTGGTCAGCCATGACCGCGACTTCCTCGACCGCACGGTGACCTCGGTGCTGGCGTCGGAGGGCGACGGAAACTGGATCGAGTATGCCGGTGGCTACTCCGACATGCTGTCCCAGCGCGGGGCGCGGCCGGGCGATGCGACGAACGCCGGCATGTCGGACGGGAAGCGCGGCGGCTCGGGAAGCGGCAAGGGCGGCCGCGCCGATCAGCGGCGGAAGCTCTCCTTCCGCGACAAGCACGATCTGGAGACGCTGCCGGGCAAGATCGAGGCGCTGGACGCCGAGATGGCGGCGCTGCAGGCGACGCTCGCCGATCCGTCGCTGTTCACACAGAATCCCGACGCCTTCCAGAAGGCGACGGATCAGCTGGCGGCCAAGGCGGCAGAACGCAATGCGGCCGAGGAACGCTGGCTTGAACTGGAAATCCTGAAGGAAGAACTCGAAACGGCACGCTGATGACCGACGCGGCGGCACAGGGGGGCGGCACCCCGTTCTTCGTATCGATCGACGATCCGGAGGACCCGCGGATCGCGGCCTATCGCGACATCCGCGAGCGCGATCTCGTCGGACGCGAGGAGAGCTTCATCGCGGAGGGCGCGGTGGTGCTGGACGTCCTCTTGAAGCGCTCGCCGTACCGTCCCCGTTCGATGCTGGTGGCGGAGAACCGGATCGAGGCGGCGCAGCGGCTGCTTGCCGGCACCACGCCCGACTTTCCCGTCTATGCGGCGAGCCGAAGCGTGATGGACGCCGTTGCCGGCTTTCCGCTGCATCGGGGGATGCTCGCCCACGGCCATCGAGGCCCCCTGCCCGACTGGCGCGACTTGCTGCCGGCAGCCGGTCGGCCGGCGCGGATCGCCGTACTGATCGGGCTTGCCAACCACGACAACGTCGGCGGCATCTTCCGCAACGCGGCCGCGTTCGGCGCCGACGCCGTCCTGCTCGACCCCACCTCCTGCGACCCGTTCTACCGCAAGGCGATCCGGGTCTCCGTCGGCGGCAGCCTGATGGTGCCGTTCGCGCGGTTTTCCGACACGTCGGAACTGGTGGACGGCCTGAGAGAGGCGCAGATCGAACCGCTGGCACTGACCCCCGCCGGCACGCAGACGCTGTCCGCGATGCCGCCGCCGGGGCGCGCCGCAGTGTTTCTCGGCGCCGAAGGCCCCGGCCTGCCTGCCGACGTTCTGACCCGCATGACCACCGTGCGCATCCCGATGTCGAAACGCTTCGATTCACTCAACGTGGCAACGACATCGGGGATCGTGCTGCACCACCTGGCGACCTGAGCGGCCGCCGGCGCTTTCCCGGTCGGATCGAAGCGATCGGTCCGAGGTGACCGTGCGCAACGGTGCGAATCAGACGCCCTTGCCAGCAGAAGCGCCGAGGTGGGGCCGCTTGGGCGGAAGTGGCGCTGGTGCGCATCCTCCGACTTTCCGGGGGTCTACCTTTCCGGGCCCCGAGGCTAAAGTCGGGCATCCAGCAACCTCCGAGGCGCGGGCCCAGCCATGCTGTCGGTCGGTCTTGCCGGAGATGCACCGCGTCCCGCGCGACGGATGCCGGCTCGTCCGGCATCAGGGCCCGCTGCGGGGCCGGCGGCCGGCACACAAGGCTGGGGGGCCGTGCCGGCCGCCCCCTCTCCGGCCGCCGACATGCCGGCGGCCGGCGCTTCAGTCTCCGTCGAACGACATCAAAGTGTGGACGACCAGCCCCTTCTCGCGCAGCTTCCGCGACCCGCCGAGCGCCGGCAGATCGATGACGAAGGCCGCACCGACGATGTCCGCGCCGGAGCGGCGCAGCAGTTCGATCGCCGCGTCCGCCGTGCCGCCGGTGGCGATCAGGTCGTCGATCACCAGCACCCGCTGCCCCGGTTCGATCGCGTCGGCATGGATCTCGATCGTGTCGACACCGTATTCCAGCGTGTAGTCCTGACCGATGGTCTTGCCCGGCAGCTTGCCCTTCTTGCGGATCGGCACGAAACCGCGGCCGAGTTCGTGGGCGACCGCACCGCCCAGGATGAACCCACGCGCCTCGATGCCGACGACGATGTCGACCGGTTTCCTGAGATAGGGCCAGAGCAGGCCATCGACGGCCGTCCTCAGCCCGACCGGATCGGCGATCAGCGTGGTGATGTCGCGAAACTGGATCCCGGGCTTCGGATAATCGGGGATCGTGCGCACCAGGTCGCACAGCGCGGGCTTCTCGTAGTCGGACATTGGGGGCTGTTCCTCCTGCCTGGTCACCCCGGACCGGGGCGTTGCGGGCAGCGCATGACATGGCCCGACTCCTTCTCGACCGGATAGGACGGTTTCCAACCCCTGACAAGGACAGTGGGAAGGGCTCCGGCATCAGACCGGCTGCGCGCGAGCGCGACGTGCGTTCAGTAGTCGACGCGCAGCAGATAGAGCCCGTCGGGCGGTGCGACGGGGCCGCAGCGGGTGCGGTCGGCGGCCTTGAGGGCGGCTTCCAGATCGGCGGGGCGCCATTTTCCGGTGCCCACCTGCACGAGCGAGCCCACCAGCGAGCGCACCTGATTGTGCAGGAACGACCGGGCCGAGGCCATCACGGTGATCTCGTCGGCGGCGCGCATGACGTCCAGCCGGTCCAGCGTCTTCACCGGGCTCGCCGACTGGCAGTGGGTCGAGCGGAAGGTGGTGAAGTCGTGGTGGCCGAGAAGCCGCTGCGCACCGGCGTGCATGGCCCCGGCATCGAGGGGAGCCGATACCTGCCAGGCGAGACCCGCCTCCAAAGTGAGCGGCGCCCGGCGGTTGACGATCCGGTAGAGATAGTGCCGCGCCGTGGCGGAGAAGCGCGCATCGAAACCGTCGGCCACCCGCTCCGCCGCGATCACCGCCACCGGATCCGGGCGCAAATGCGCGTTGGTGGCGTCGCGGACGGTGTCGTCGGGCCATTCCCGGGCGAGGTCGACGTGGGCGACCTGGCCGAGGGCATGGACGCCGGAATCGGTGCGCCCCGCCCCGCCGATGGTGACCGTCTCGCTGGCGAACGCGCTGATCGCCTCCTCCAGCCGGCCCTGCACGGACAGCCCCTCGGCCTGGCGCTGCCAGCCGACGAACGGCCAGCCGTCATATTCGATGGTCAGCTTGTAGCGGGGCATCCGACACGTGCTTTCAACTGCGGGCGAACGGCGAGCGCCGCCCCTCCCGGGCAATGAGCCGGGCCTGCCGGAAGCGGCAAGATCCGGCCATTCCTGCGATCCGGTTTTGGCCGGACAACCGCAACCTGCGCCCCGACCTTGCTCAGAGAAGCGCGGCCCCGGGCGCCAGCCGCAGGCCGCGGAAGACCTCGTCGGCGGCCATCGGCGCCTTGCCGGCACGCTGCACCTGCACCAGCCGCACCGCGCCCTCGCCGCAGGCCACCAGTCCCTCGCCATCGAGCACCGCCCCGGGGGCACCAGCCCCCTCCTCGCGGCGGCTGCGAAGGACCTTCATGCGTTCGGTCTTCCCGCCCGTGTCGATCTCGCACCAGGCGCCCGGAAACGGCGACAGGCCGCGGATCTGATCGTGGACCACGGATGCCGGCCGCGACCAGTCGATGCGCGCCTCGGCCTTGGAGATCTTTTCGGCGTAGGTGACGCCCTCGTCGCTCTGGGGCACGGCGTCGAGCGTCCCGCGCTCGATGGCGCCCAGCGCCCGCACCATCAGGTCCGCGCCCAGGCGGGCCAGCACGTCGTGCAGGTCGGAGGCGGTCATCTCGTCGCCGATCGCCACCTTCTCGATCATGCAGACCGGGCCGGTGTCGAGGCCCGCCTCCATCCGCATGACCGCAACGCCGGTCTCCCGGTCGCCGGCCATGATCGCGCGCTGGATGGGGGCGGCACCGCGCCAGCGCGGCAGGATCGAAGCATGGACGTTGAAGCACCCGGCCTCGGGGATCTCCAGGATCGAGCGCGGCAGGATCATGCCGTAGGCAATGACGATGGCCGCATCGGCGCCGTGGCTTGCGAAGGCGGCGGCCGCCTCATCGCCCTTCAAGGTCGACGGCGTGAGCACCGGCAGGCCGAAGCGTTCGGCCGCCTCGTGGACGGGTGACTTGCGCGCCTCCATGCCCCGCCCGGCACGAGCTGGCGCGCGCGTGTAGACAGCGGCGACGTCGTGGCCTTGGCCGACGATCTCGGTGAGCGCCGGCACGGCGAAATCGGGCGTGCCCATAAAGACGAGCCTGAGCGGCATCGGATGTCCCGTGCTGTGATCGCCGCCGCTTTGCGCGGCAGCAAGGATCAGGCTTTTTCGGTCGCGGCCTGCCGCGCCTGCTTGGCGAACTTCTTGGTAATCCGGTCGCGCTTGAGCCGCGACAGATAGTCGATGAACAGGACGCCGTTCAAATGGTCGATCTCGTGCTGAAGACAGGTGGCGAGGATGCCGCCGGCCTTGATCTCCCGAACCTCTCCGTGGCGGTCGAGGAACCGCACGCCGACCTCGGCCGGCCGTTCGACGTCTTCATAGTATTCGGGAATGGAGAGGCAGCCCTCCTGGTGGATACGCAGTTCCTCTGAGCTCCAGATGACCTCCGGGTTCACCAGCGCCATCGGCCGCCGCTCTTCCTCGTCCTCGCCTCCCACGTCGCAGACGATGACGCGGTCGAGGACGCCGATCTGCGGCGCGGCCAGACCGATGCCAGGTGCCGCGTACATGGTCTCCAGCATGTCGTCGATGAGGGCGCGCACGCCGTCATCCACCGCGCCGACCGGAGCGGCGACCTTGCGGAGCGTAGGGTCCGGTATCAGAAGGATCGATCGTTTGGACATCATGCCGATTTATTGGCTGCGACGCTTTCGGTCAACGGATCGGCCGGTCGCAGGCCCGCATTCCCCGCCCGCAGGTGCGAAGCACGCGCATACGGGCGGAACAAACCGCGAATCAGCTATCCTCCGCCCATGTCGGATCCGATCTTCGTGTTTCAAGGCCACGCGGTGACCCAGATCGAGGCGCTGCTCGGCGTCGCGATGGCGGTGATCGTCATCCTGCTGCTGGTGACGCTGCGGCTCGCGGCCGGCCGAAATGGCGCAGGCAACGCCGACACGGTGCGCGCGATGGAGGTCCAGATGGCCCAGATCCTGCGCATGCAGGCGGAGACGTCCGGCCGGCTGCAGACGGTGGCGGAGGTGTTCGGCAGCCGCCAGTCGGAGCTGACAAAGGCGGTGTCGGAGCGCCTCGACGGAATGGGCCACCGGCTGGGTTCGTCGATGTCGCAGGCCTCGAACGCCACCCACGAGACGCTGCGCCAGTTGCACGAACGGCTCGCCGTCATCGACCGTGCGCAACGCACCATGTCGGGGCTCTCCGACCAAGTGTCGCAGCTGGAGAGGATCTTCGCCGACAAGCAGAGCCGTGGCGCGTTCGGCCAGGCGCGGATGGAGGCGATCATCCGCGACGGGCTGCCGGAGGGCGCCTTCTCCTTCCAGCCGACGTTGTCGACCGGCGCGCGTCCGGACTGCACGATCCGGCTGCCGAACGGCGCCCCCGTCCTGTGCATCGACGCCAAATTCCCGCTGGAGGCCTTCGCCCGCATCGAGGCGGCCGACACCGACGCTGCCCTCAAGGAGGCGCAGCAGGCGGCGCGTCGCGACCTCATCAAGCACGTCGACGACGTGCGGAAGAAATATCTCGTCCCGGGGGAGACTCAGGACCTCGCCTTCGTGTTCGTGCCGTCGGAATCGCTGTTCGGCCAGATCCACGACCGGTTTCCCGACGTGGTCCAGCGCGCTTACCGGGCCCGGGTGGTGATCCTCTCTCCGACGCTGCTGCAGCTCGCGATCCAGGTGGTCGTCACCGTCATCCGCGACGCCCGCATCCGCGAGGAGGCACACGTCATCCGCGCCGAGGTCGGCCACCTGATGGACGACGTGGACCGGATGACCGAGCGCGTGATGAAGCTGCAGCAGCATTTCGGCCAGGCCCAGCGGGACGTCGAGCAGATCGTCATCTCAGCGGAGAAGGTCGCCAAGCGCGGCGGCCGGATCGAGGCTCTCGACATCGAGCCGGACGACCAGGGGCCGGCCGCACCGGTCCGCGCGGCCGGCGAGGCATGACGTCCCAACCGCCGTCGCGCTTGATCTCGGCGCCCGCGTCGGGCACCTGATCGCCATGAGCATTCTCTTCGCCGCCCGGGGCTTCACGCCCGAGCCGTGGCGCCGCCACCTGGAAGCCGTCGCGGACGGTCGCCGGGTCGTCGTCGACGGCATCGACGCCTACGACCCGTCGGACATCCGCTACGCGGTCGTCTGGCAGCCGCCGCGCAACCTGCTCGCCGAACTCCCCAATCTCGACGTCATCTTCAACCTCGGCGCCGGCGTGGACGCGCTGCTGGCGGACACCTCGCTGCCGGCTCGGCCGATCGTGCGCGTCGTCGATCCCGACATGACCGGCCGCATGACCGAGTGGATCGTGCTGCAGGTCCTGACCCACCATCGCGGCGCACTCCGCTTCCAGGCGCGGCAGCGGGCCCGCGAATGGGTCTCCGAGAGCTTTCCGGCTGCGCACGAGGTCCGGGTCGGCGTGATGGGGATGGGGGTGCTCGGATCCGACGCCGCCGCCATGCTGCAGCGGCTCGGCTACCGGGTCACCGGCTGGAACCGCTCCGCGAAGACCGTCGAGGGGATCGAGGTCGTCTCCGGCGCCGCGGCGCTCGACGGCTTCCTGGCGCGCACCGACATCCTGGTGGTGCTGCTGCCGCTGACGCCGGAAACGCGCGGCCTTCTCGACGCCTCGCTGTTTGCTCGGCTCGCCCGCGACGGGGCGCTCGGCGGACCGATGCTGATCAACGCCGGGCGCGGCGGCCTGCAGATTGAGGCCGACATCGTCGCCGCGCTGGAAGCAGGCACCCTGAAGGGCGCCTCCCTCGACGTGTTTGAGACCGAGCCGCTTCCGGCGACGAGCCCTCTCTGGGACCGGCCGGAGGTGGTGATCACGCCCCACGTGGCAGCCGAGAGCAACCCGCCCGCCATCTGCCGGGGCATCGTGGCCCAGATCGCCGCGTTCGAGCGCGGGGACCCGCTCCAGAACGTCGTGGATCGCACCCGGGGCTATTGAGCCGAGGACAGGATCCGCCGGACGGTGCGCACCGGCCCCGCGCTGGCGGCGATGCGCTCGCGCGCTTCGGCCACCGGTTCGATGACCGTCATCATGTGGAAGCCGTTGGCGTGCAGCAGCTGGCCGTCGTCGATCATCACGCCGACATGGCCCGGCCAGAACAGCAGGTCGCCGCGCGCCAGGCCCTTGTCCTCCACCGCCGTTCCGAGCGCCGCCTCCTGCATGTCGGAATCCCGGGGCGCGGCGATGCCGGCCATCCGGCAGGCGATCTGCACCAGCCCCGAACAGTCGATGCCGGCACGCGTCGTGCCGCCCCAAAGGTAGGGCGTTCCGAGGAACGTCTCGGCGACGGCGACCCAGTCCGGCGCGGTCTCGCCCAGCGGCGCCAGATGCTTGGCGACGACCGCACCACCGGTGGCGAGCTTGGCGTAGGCCAGGCCGCCGCGGATTTCGGGGCCGCCGACGGCGACCGACGCGCCCATCGGCAGCGTGGCAAGCGGCGGCAGCTTCAGGTCCGGACCCGGAAACAGGAAGGTTGCCGGCACGGTGACCCGGTGGGTCGGCGCGGGATAGGAGGCCCCCAGATCCTCGCCCGGCATGTAGCCGACGTAGCCGTCCTCCTCGCGCTGGCACCACGCCCAGCCCTCGGCCGTCTCCTCGAAGACGCGCACGAGATCGCCGACGAGCGCCTCGGTGTCGAGCGGACCGTCGGCGCGGGGTTCCCGCCGCATCGGGGCGACCGCCGCGATCACCCGGCGCAGCGTGCCCTCCACGAACCGGTCGGCACTCACCCGGTCCTTGAGACGGGCATCGGCGAGATCGGGACGGGTGGCGTGCACGCGGCGATCCAGGGTTTCCGCGCTCATCGGGTCGCTCCCGCGCGCTCCTTGAGCAGGGCATAAAGACCACGGATCGCCTGCGCGGCCGCGCCCTTCGGATGGCCGGGCCGGTCGCTCTGCGACCAGGCGTAGAGGTCGAGATGGACCCACGCGCCGGCCTTTTCGACGAAGCGCTCGAGGAACAGTGCGGCGGTGATCGCGCCGGCGAGCGGCTGCGTGGTGATGTGGTTGATGTCGGCGATGTCAGACTTCAGCCAGGCCCGGTAGCCGGGCCACAGCGGCAGCCGCCAGCTCGGGTCGTTGACCGCCATGCCGTGGCGGGCGATCGCCTCGGCGAGCGCATCGTCGGCGGTGAACAGCGCCGGCAGCTCGGGTCCGAGCGCCACGCGCGCGGCGCCGGTGAGCGTGGCGAAATCGATCATCAGCTCGGGCGCCTCCTCGTCGGCGAGCGCCAGCGCATCGGCGAGGATCAGGCGGCCCTCGGCGTCGGTGTTGCCGATCTCGACCGAGAGTCCCTTGCGGCTCTTGAACACGTCGCCCGGCCGGAAGGCATTGCCGGCGATGGCGTTTTCGACGGTCGGGACGAGCAGCCGAAGCCGCACCGGCAGGGCTGCGTCCATGATCATCTGGGCCAGCCCCAGGGCGTGGGCAGCCCCGCCCATGTCCTTCTTCATCAGCAGCATGGCGCTCGGTGGCTTGATGTCGAGGCCGCCGGTGTCGAACACCACGCCCTTGCCGACGAGTGTCACCTTCGGTGCGTCCTCCGGCCCCCATTTGAGGTCGACGAGGCGCGGCGCGCGCGGGCTCGCGGCGCCCACGGCATGGATGAGCGGGAACCCCTCCTCAAGCGCCTCGCCCTCGATGACGGTCACGGTGGCGCCGTAGCGTTCGCCCACCCGGCGCACCGCCGCGGCGACCTCGGCCGGTCCGAGTTCGTTGGCCGGCGTGTTGACCAGGTCGCGGGTCAGCCGGGCCGCGGCGACCATGCGGTCCACATCGGCCCCGTCAACCGACGCCGGCACGACGAGGCGGACGGCCTTGTCCTTCGAGGCGACATAGCGCTCGTAACGATAGGCCGAGAGCGCGAAGCCGAGCACGGCCTGGGTCGGATCGTCGAAGCCGCTCTCGAGGCGGTAGGTGCCGGCCGGGAGTTTCTGGAGGGCGGCGGCGGCAAACGGATCCGAATCTCCGTTCCCAAGGCCGAGAAGAGCTGCGCCGATTCCCCCGTCCGGGCCGGGAAGCGCCAGCACGCTGCCGGCCTTGCCGGCAAAGCCGTTGACACGCGCCCAGTCCGCCATCGGCGGGGCAAGGCCCTCGACGACGCTGGCGGCATTGGCGGCGGTGGCGGCGTAGATGGGGATAGCCCCGGCTTCAGCCGAGGTCTCGACGAGACACGCGTCCAACTTCTGCACTCCCTGGCGATCCGGGCACGCCTCGCGCGCCCGGTGCGGGCGGCGAACGGTCCGGAGTCCTTTTAGCAGCTTGTCGGACGACTGAAAGGGAGAGCCCTTCCACGAACGGCGGCGGGCGGCCCGCCGCCGTCTTCTGTCATGGAGCGATCAGATTCCCGCCCCGAATATCCAGCCCACCAGACCCACGATTGGGCCGCCAACCGCCATCAGGGCGACGGCGATGGCCGAGGCGAGAAGTGCCGCGACGAGCCCAAGCTCGCCTGAACTTCCAACCCGTCCCATCGGGTTCAACTGTTTGACTTGGGTCCGCATGACCCTACTCCCGCTTGTTCGCTTGTATTCCGCCACGCCGATCTTCTTCTGGCTCACTCGTGACGACTGCCTCACAAGCAGGACCATGGGGATCGGCCCCTTGCGCAAGCGTTAACCGGCCCGCCTGGACTGCATCGAACCCCGGCGAATCAGGCTCCAGGGTTAATTTCTTCTAAGCGAATTGCGGCGAATTATCGGGAGGTCAGGCTGGCGCCAGCCCGGCGTGAGAGAACCGCGACGCCGTGCGCCACGTGCCACACGCTTGAATGGGGTCCGCATTCCTTCTCTCCCGGAGAGCGAAAGCGCACTGGTTGCTCTAATTTTGCGCGGAATTCCGCCATCCCATGGATAAAAACGCACCCGTTGCACTTTTTTCTTGAAATTAGGCGCACGGGGTGCATATTAGGGTCCAGGCACAACAGAGAAAAACGGAGGCCCCCATGTTGAACGAACTCATCCTCGGCCGCGCACTCTATGTCCGGTCGCCGAAAGACGAGGGATCGAAGTCCCCCAGCCGTATCGTCAGCGCCACGCGTGGTGCCTGGCAGTGGCTCGTGGCTCGTCCCTGACAGATGACCGAAAGGCACGGCTCCTCCCGGAGCCGTGCCGTTCGTCGTTCAGGATGCCTCTGAAACGTCCTGCGGCCCCGCCGCCCGAGAAACCGGGCGCGGGGCCGCATCCGTTCGATGCGGCAGATCTCCCAGCGCCCCCGCCGCATTCCGGCGTCGGAAAGGCGAACGATCCCACGCTCTTGCGATCCCATCCGACGAAAGAGTGGATCGCCTTTTGCCGGAAATGCTACGACTTGATGAACCACCCGCCGTATTCCGGTCGCGGGCGACAAACGTGTACAGGGAGTCCCAGATGGCGGCAGGCGAAGCGTCCACACGTTTGGACGGCGCACCGAAGCGTGACCGGGCCGCCCGGCGCTACTTCGAGGATCTCGAAGAGGGCGAACACCTGCCGTCCCTGTCGGTGACGCTCAGCGAGGCCGACATCATCGACTTCGGCACGGCCTACGACCCGCAGCCCTTCCACGTCGATCCCGACGACGCCAAGGATTCGATCTTCGGCGGCCTCGTCGCCTCGGGCATCCACACGCTGGCGGCCTGCACGCGGCTGGTGGTGGACGGGCAGAAGGGTCTGGTGGTGGTGTCGGGACTGGGGCTCGATTCGGTCTCGTTCTCGAACCCGGTGATGGCCGGGGACCGCCTCACCATCGATGCCTGGTGGAGCGATCTGAAGCGCTCCGCCTCGAAGCCTGAGCGCGGATTCGCCCGGCTCAACTGCCGCATCCGCAACCAGAACGGCGTGATCGTCGCCGACTATGCGTATCGCTACCTGATTGCCAGTCGGCCGACCGGCTGACGCACTGCCCCGTAGAGGCAAGCCCGGCTCAAAAACCCGAACCGGCACATGCCTCCACGCGGCCAGATGTGGGCTTGAAGCACCGGGCACCCCTGCCCGGCACCTCGCCTTTCCGTGGTCAGATCGTCTGGTTGTAGGCGCCGACTTCCGGGTTCTCGCGCAGCACGGCGTCGACGGCCTTGAACATCTCGCGCATCCGCGCCTCGGACACCGGGCTCTCGATGACGACCACGAGTTCCGGCTTGTTGGAAGAGGCCCGCACCAGGCCCCAGGTGCCGTCGTCGGACACGACGCGCACGCCGTTGACCGTGATCAGGTCCTCGATCGCGTGCCCGGCAACGGTCTCGCCCGCCGCCTTCATGTCCTGGAAGCGCTGCACCACCTTGTCGACGACGCCGTACTTGGTCTCGTCGTCGCAGTGGGGCGACATGGTCGGCGTCTGCCAGGTCTTCTGCAGTTCGCCACGCAGGTCCGACATCGACTTCGACGGATTGCGGTCGAGCATCTCCATGATGGCGATGGCCGAGATCAGGCCGTCGTCGTAGCCGCGCCCGACCGGCGGATTGAAGAAGAAGTGGCCGGACTTCTCGAAGCCGGCGATGGCCTTCAGCTCGGTGACGCGGCGCTTGATGTGCGAGTGGCCGGTCTTCCAGTAGTCGATGTGGGCGCCGTTCTCCTTCAGCACCGGATCGGTCTGATAGAGGCCGGTCGACTTCACGTCGGCCACGAAGGTCGCGTTCGGGTGCAGCTTGGAGAGGTCGCGCGCGAGCATCACGCCGACCACGTCGGCATAGATCTCCTGGCCCTTCTCGTCGATCACGCCGCAGCGGTCGCCGTCCCCGTCGAAGCCAAAGCCGACATCGGCCTTGTGCTCCAGCACCGCATCGCGGATCGCATGGAGCATCTCCAGGTCTTCCGGGTTCGGGTTGTACTTCGGGAAGGTGAAGTCGAGCTCGGTGTCGAGCGGGACCACCTCCACGCCGAGGCGCGCGAGGACGTCCGGCGCGAAGGCGCCGGCGGTGCCGTTGCCGCAGGCCGCGACCACCTTCAGCGGACGCTTGATCTTCCGGTTCTGGACGAGGTCGTCCATGTAGCGCTGGGCGAAGCCTTCGACAAATTCGTAGGATCCGCCGCCGGACAGGTCGAACGCGGCGGCGAGCACGATCTCCTTCAGGCGCCCCATCTCGTCGGGGCCGAAGGTGCGCGGACGATCGGCGCCCATCTTCACGCCGGTCCAGCCGTTCTCGTTGTGGGAGGCGGTCACCATGGCGACTGCCGGCACGTCGAGCTCGAACTGGGCGAAATAGGCCATCGGGGTGACGGCGAGGCCGATGTCGTGGACCTTGCAGCCGGACGCCATCAGGCCGGAGACCAGCGCCATCTTGATGGAGGAGGAATAGGAGCGGAAATCGTGTCCGGTGACGATCTCCTGGGGTTTGCCCATCTCCTTCAGGAGCGTGCCGATGCCCATGCCGAGCGCCTGGATGCCCATGACGTTGATCTCCTCACCGAAGATCCAACGGGCATCGTACTCGCGAAAGCCGGTCGCCTTGACCATCGGCTCGGATTCGTAGGCGTAGGTGTTCGGCGTCAGCTGCGGCTTCGGCGTGGGAAACATGGGGCAGATCCTCGGTCCGGGTCCGTCTTTGTTCGGTGGCTTCTCGTAGCGCACCGTACCGGCGTTGAAAACTCGATTGCAGGCGAAATAGCGGCGCCCGCAGCGGCTTGGTCCGCGACGTGGAAGTCGAGGGCAGCCTACTTCGTTCCGAACAGCCGGTCGCCCGCATCGCCGAGACCCGGCATGATGAAGGCCTTCTCGTCCAGCCGGTCGTCGATCGCCGCGGTGAAGATCGGCACGTCGGGGTGATGGTCGCGCAGATTGGAAAGCCCCTCCGGCGCCGCCAGCAGGCAGACGAAGCGGATCTCGCCGGCGCCCGCTTCCTTCAGCCGGTCGACCGCAGCGATGGCGGAATGACCGGTCGCGAGCATCGGATCGACGACGATGGCGAGGCGCTCGTTCAGCCCCTCCGGCGCCTTGAAGTAGTACTCGACCGCCTGCCGGGTGTCGGGGTCCCGGTAGAGCCCGATGTGGGCAACGCGCGCCGACGGCACGAGGTCGAGCATGCCATCGAGCATCCCGGTCCCGGCGCGCAGGATCGGCGCGAACACCAGCTTCTTTCCCGACAGCACCGGCGACATCATCGTCGCGACGGGAGTCTCGATCTCCACATCCTCGATCGGCAGGTCGCGGGTGGTCTCGTAGCAGAGCAGCACGGCCAGCTCGCGCACCAGCTGCCGAAAGCTCGCCGTCGAGGTGTCCTTCCTGCGCAGAAGGGTCAGCTTGTGTCGAACCAGCGGATGGTCGACCACCGTCACGCCCTGCATGTGCCGTCCTATCTCGCCTGCGCCATGGAACGTGTTCAGAAGACGGTACCGTCGCTGACGATCCGCAGCGGCGGACTGCCGTCGGCGCGGCGCTCGTAGGCGAGTGCACGGCCGGCGGCCCAGCTTCCGCCCTCCAGAACGCAGGCAAGCGGAAACGCCGCCGGGCTGATGTCGAGTCGCTGGCGGACCGCATCCGCCAGCCGGTCCAGCAGCGCCACGGTCATGCCGCGCCATCCGACGACGAGCGGGCTGTCGACGGCGTGCTCCCGCGCCGCGTCGGCCGGGTCCTCCAGCTGCAGCACGCCGCTGTCGAGAAACAGGCCGCCGTTGCGGTATTCCGCCAAGCCGGGAAGCCCGTCGAGGTCGGTCACCGTGACGCCGGCGAGGTCGAGCGGTTCGATCAGCGACAGCGCCAGCCAGGTGGAGAGCTTGTGGAAGGCGACGAGGCCCGTCCAGGGATCCTCTCCGGCGAGCGACGGGTGCGGCCAGGCGTCTCCGAGCGGCATCCCCAGGAGCTCGAGCCGGCCGGGAAACACCGGCGTCAGCGCATCGAGGATGACGTCGAGGATGGTCGCGGCCGGCAGCATCTCGTCGCGCGCCTCGGCGACCAGCGCGTCGATCAGGCCGCCGGGCCGGGGGTCGTCCTCCAGGGCGAAGACATCGCGGCGGTTCTCCATGACGTGGGCCAGCCGCGCCAGAAGCTGGGTGCGGCCGGCGAGTCCGACGACGGGATTGTCCGGCCCGGCCTGCATGCCGCCGGCGAGTTCTGCCTCGGTCAGGCGCGCCAGCACGACGGCGTCGGCGCGCAGCGGATCGGCCGGCACGCCGGAGAAGAGGCCCGCGGCGAACATCGCCAGCGAGGCGATGGCGAGGCCTTCCGAGCGGGCATGAGACTCCCCGGTGAGCTCTTCCCGGTAGCGCCAGTCGGGCCCGGCGCCCGCATCGAGGAGCACGCTCACCACCGCCAGATCGCCGGCCGCGCGCGCCGCCTGCCGTGGATCGGAAAATTCGCGGGCAGCCGCCAGCATGCCCCAGCGGTCGAGGCCACCGGTCTCGAAATGGCGCCAGCGGGAATGCAGCGGCACGGAGAGATCCGGATAGCGCGCCTTCGTCACCGCCACCACCCGGTCGGCCGCGTCGTCGAGCCGGTCCAGGTGCAGGGTGAGGCCGGGAAGCGCACCGCCTTCGGCCAGCGCGAAGATGCGGGCCGCCCCGGCGCGCACCGCATCGGCGCGCATCAGCGCGGCGTAGGCCTCTCGTTCAGACGTCATCCATCCTCCGTCCGCGGACCGTGGCGAGCCCGCCGTCCGCCTTGGCGGGCTCCGGGGTGTAGTAGCCGGCCGCCTTCTTCGCCTCGATCTCGACGTGGGCATCGGCGGGCACCCTGTCCTCCGGGATGGGCACGCGCTCGCCGATCGCCACGCCGGCCTTGATCATCGCGTCGTACTTCATATTCGACATCGAGACGAACCGGTCGATGCGCGACACCCCCAGCCAGTGGAAAACGTCAGGCATCAGTTCCTGGAAGCGCGCGTCCTGGACGCCGGCGACGCATTCGGTCCGCTCGAAGTAGGCCTCGGCGGTGTCGCCGGTGCGCTTGCGGGCGTTGTAGACGAGGAACTTGGTGACCTCGCCAAGCGCCCGGCCCTCTTTCCGGTTGTAGACGACGAGGCCCGTCCCGCCGGCCTGGGCGCCCTGGATGCATTCCTCGATGCCGTGGAGGAGGTAGGGGCGGCAGGTGCAGATGTCGGAGCCGAACACGTCGGAGCCGTTGCACTCATCGTGCACCCGGCAGGTGACGGCGCGCGCCGGATCGGCGAGGCCGGCCGGATCGCCGAAGATATAGACCGTCGCCCCGCCGATCGGCGGCAGGAAGACGTGCATGTCGGGCCGCGTCACCAGTTCCGGATACATGCCGCCGGTCTGCTCGAACAGCACCCGGCGGAGCGCGCTTTCGGCGACGTCGAAGCGGGACGCGATGCCCGGCAGATACCAGACCGGATCGATGGCGATCTTGGTGACGGCCACCTCCCCGCCGGCCCTCAGGACCGTTCCGTCGGGCGAGAGCCGGCCCTCGGAGATGGCGTTGGCGATTTCCGCCATGTGCAGCCGCGACCGGGTGACGGCGATCGTCGGGCGGATGTCGACCCCTTCCGCGATCAGGTCGCCGAAGGCCTCGCCCACCAGGTGCCCCCACGGGTCGAGTGCCACGATCGCGGCCGGATCGCGCCAGGCATCGGTGGCCGGAATGTCGACCACGGGCGAGGTGTTGGCCAGATCCGGCCGCTGGATCGGGTTGAGGGCGCCGGCCGTGACCGCCAGCGCCCGGTAGAGGGAATAGGCGCCGCCGTGGGTGCCGATCACGTTGCGGTCGGACGGCCGCGTGACCGAGCCGATGACCGGGCCGCGCTCGGAGGCCGTCGCCGCGCCCCACCGAATCGGAAAGCGCACGGGCGCGCCGGCGCCGGGGTGAGAGGTGAGCCGGATGTGGGAGGCGCGGTTCAAGGGGATGGCCATGATGGACTGCACATTCCTGGGACGATTGCCGTCCGTGACATATCGTGCCGACCGCCGCGCGTTGCCATTGCAAAACTTCTCTTTCGGTCAAGCACGTTGACCGAAGCGCCCGGGCACGGCCAAATGGGGACAACCGCAGCTCGTGCGTCGCGATGGCGGCGAAATCTCCATTTTCCGTGCGATCCTGTCTGGACTTCGTGCGTTGTCCCCTACGATTGATCCGAGCAGCTTCAAGGAATGCACATGGCGCGACAGCACGGTGACAACGAGCCGCTCGCCTTCCCCATCCTGATTGCCGACATCGGCGGAACGAACGCCCGCTTCGCGCTGATTTCTGACGCCTACGGGGCTCTCAAGCACTTCCCGACGGTGACGACCGCCGACTTTCCGACCCCGGTGGCGGCGATCGAGCAGGCCGTTCTCGCCCACACCTCGCTGCTCCCGAAGTCCATCGTGATGGCCATCGCCGGACCGGTCGACCTGCCGCCGATCAAGCTCACCAATGCCGAGTGGACAATCGAGCCCGAGGCATTGATCGAGACGTTTGGCTTTCGCGACGTCGTCGTCATCAACGATTTCGAGGCGCTGGCGCTCGCCCTCCCCTCCCTGGAGGAGACCGACCTGGTCCAGATGGGTGGCGGCGAGGCGCGGGAGAACGCACCCAGGGTGGTGATCGGCCCGGGCACCGGGCTCGGCGTCGCCTCGCTGGTGTCGGCCGCCGGACGGCTGACGCCGATCCCCGGCGAGGGCGGCCACGTGGCGCTCGGACCCGAGACCGACGAGGACTTCGCACTGTGGCCGCACCTGGAGCGCTTCCACGGACGCATCACCACGGAGACGCTGCTCTCCGGCGCCGGCATCGTGCGCCTTTACCGGGGCATCTGCGCGATGGGAGGGCTGTCGGCCGAACCCGCGACGCCCGAGCACGTGAGCGAGCTCGCCATGGCGGGCGACGCTGCAGCGCTGCAGGCGATGCGGCTGTTCTGCACCTATCTCGGGCGGTTCTCCGGCGATCTGGCGCTGATCTTCCTCGCCCACGGCGGCGTCTACATCGCCGGCGGCATCGGCCCGAAGATCACCCGCTTCCTGTCCGACGGCCACTTCCGCAGGGCGTTCGAGGCGAAGGCGCCCCACGAGGCCATCATGAAGACGATCCCGACGTCGCTGGTCACCCACGACCGCCCGGCGCTGGAGGGCCTGGCGGCCTTCTCGCGGACGCCGACGCGGTTCGCCATGTCGCTGCAGGGCCGCCGGTTCAAGCCCGTCTAGAGCGCTTCCCGGTGAAGTGGATCCCGGTTCTCCGTTCGCAAACGCGTCAAGACAGACAGTTGGAGCGATTGCTCATCGATCGGGTCGGCCCACCCGATCGGAAAAGGCTCCACAGCGGCCAGCTCGGCAGGCGCGTCAAAAACGCAGCGTGAAATTGCCGCGCAGCCCCTGGTCGCTGGCGCCATCGGCGATCTGGCCCGCGTAGCTGAGGCCGAGGGTCGCCCGCGTGCCGAGCGCGACATCCAGACCCGCGTCGAGCATCAGCGCATCCTCGGCGATCGCCTGCCCGGCGACGCCGAAGACGGACCCGCCGCTCGCGAACGCCATCGGCGCCGGCGTGTCGACGTCGCCGAACGCGTGGCGCCAGCCGACGCCGCCGGACAGCCGCGCGTTCATCGAGGCGATCCGCACATCGGTCGCGGCGCGCAGGCCGAGGGTGGTGAAGGTGGTGTCGTCGGTCCAGCCCGGGCTGGTCAGCGCCGCCGCACCGCCGGTCTCGGTGAAGCCGTCGGTGTCGAGATGGACGAACGCGATGCCGGCGAACGGTTCGAGGCGGGCCCGGCCAAGCCCAAAACCGTAGGCCGCCTCGGCGAACAGCTGGACGCTGTGGGCATCGGTGTCGGCCGACAGCGAATCGCTGAAGCCGGTGAAGGCGACCGAGCGGTCCATGTCGGTCGTGTGCCAGGCGTAGGCGCCGCCGCCCGACAGGGTGAAGCCCCCCAGCCGGGTCGCGCCATAGGCGCCCACTGAGGCGGTTTCCACGTCGGCAGAGGAATTGCGCGCGTCGACGTCGACGCTCGACTGGGCATAGCCGGCGAGCACGCCGAGGCGAACGGCATCGCCGATGGTGTGGTCGATGCCGACCGCGAAGCCGCCGATGGTCCGGTCGGCCGACGCGACGTTGCCGTCGCCATCATAATTCGCCCACGAGCCGTAGCCCTGGCCCCACGCCGCGAACGGCGTCGCCGCCGCGGCGGCGATCGGTGCGGCGCCGGTCTCGCCATAGGCCAGCACGCTCATGGCCGGCGCGGAGACGCGCCCGAAGGCGCCGCGGATCCGGGCGAGTGCCGCGTCGCGGACGAACTTGCTGTCCTCGACCATCGACGTCGCCGTCGTGGCGTAGGCCTCGCCGGAGAGCTGGTCGAGCGCGCCGGGCGTGGTCGCTGCGTTGAGGGCGGCGACCTCTTCCACGATCGGCGCCGTCGCCGGCAGTGAATCCAGGGCGGTGGCGACGGCGAGCTGATTGGGCGTGGTCGCGTAGGTCCGGAAATCGACGCTGCTGCGCACGCTCTCCACCATGACGCCCGAGGGCGTGTAGACCAGCGTCACGTCGAGGTAGGGATATTCGTCGGCGAAGGGATCGGAAACTGCGTCGAAGCTGCCGCTCAGCCCGCCACCCGCCGTCAGCAGCGTCATGGTGTCGAAGCCGAAGGCGAGCCCCGGCGCGGCGAGAAGCTGCAGCGTGCCGCCGGAAATCGTCACCGTCCCGGTCGCGGCGACCAGATCGCTGACGCCGCCGGGCTCCATCTCGGCCGCGTAGGTGGAGCCGGGCAGGAAGGTCACCGCGCCGTTGACCCGGACCGTCCCGACCGAATTCCCCGGCGACAGCGTGCCGGAGTTGGTGAGCGTGCCGTTGATCGTCCCGTTGCCGCCGAGCAGGCCGGCATTGACGACGGCGCTGGTGATGGTGCCGTCGTTGGTCAGCGTTCCGGCGTTGGAGACCTGCGAGCTGGCGAGCGCCGTCACGGTTCCGGCGTTGTAGAAGGTGGCGCCGGGCGCGACGGTGACGGCGCCGGCGAGGCTGCCGGACAGGCCGAGCGTGCCGCCCGCAACCGTGGTGCCGCCGGAATAGGAATTGTCGCCGGCGAGGACGAGTGTGCCGGTGCCGCCAAGGGTCAGGCCGCCGGCGCCGGAGATGTCGTTCGCCCAGACGTCGAAGGCGCTGTAGCCGCCCTGGGCAGCATTCATCGTCACGGCGACGTTGGAGGCGAAGCTGCCATAGCCGTCGGCGGCGGCGAAGAGGTTGAGCCGATCCCAGCCGGAGCCGTTGTCCAGCGGTCCGCCGGAGGCGAGCGCCGTGGTGCGCAGCACTTCCGCCCGCTGGTCGGCATCCAGATAGGGGAAGCGGCTGGCGAGCAGCGGTGCGGCCGCGGCCAGTGTCGCCTGCTCGGTGGCCGTCGACCCCATCACGCGGCCGGCGGACGCGCCGGGCGTGAACCCGGTGCCGCCGTTGCCGTTGGCCACGTCGCCGTAGGTGGCGAGGTTGACGTACTGGGTGCGCAGGTTCCGGAAGGCCTGGGCCGACGGGATGGCGCCGGAGGCGATGCAGGCGGCGAGGCCGTTGGCGGCGCAGACGTCCGCGTAGGGGGATTCGTTCAGAAAGCCGGCATCCCCGCCGAGCGCCACGCCCAGATCGGCGTTCGCCTGCTGGAAGAGCGCCGGAAGCGCCGCGAGCCCGATCGATCCCGCCCCGCCCGTGCCGGCCTCCGCATTCATCAGGGCGATGGTATAGGCGACGTTGAAGGTTCCGAGCATGCGGCCGCCGATCACGTCGAGCGGGTAGTGAATGCCGAAGATGTTGCGGCTGCGGCCGAACTCGGCGCCGGCCATCACCAGGTCCTTGTAGTACCGGGGCGCGACGATCGCCGAAGTGAGTCCAATCTCCATCCCGTAGGTGCTGTGACCGCTCGGAAACGACGCGCTATCGACGTAGCCGCCCCAGTCCTGCGCCTGCAGCGTGCCGTGCGGGGCCGAGGTGTCGGCGAAGCTCGGGTTGGCGTCCTGCTGGATCGAGATGGCGTATGACGCAGGCAGCTGGCTGGCACCGGTCAGCGCGGTCCACGGCGTCCCACCAATCGAGGCGGAGGTCAGGAAGGGACGCGGGTCCGCCACCCCCGGCGGGTAGGCCCCGCCGGCCGGGTTCGGGTAGTTGATGTAGGCGTTCGACACCGCCGAATAATAGTCCTTCGCCTGGCCGGCACTCGCGCCCCCCAGGCCCATGATGAGCTCATAGAAGCTGTCTGGCGCGGCCCCTGTCCCGGGCGTGACCAGGTCGCCGACGCTGAAACCGTCGCTCGGGGTGCCGCCGCCGGCGGTGGTCGAGATGGTCCAGTCGGCCATCTTCCAGACGTTGAACACCGGGACGTAGGGATAGTCCGGGTTCGTGTTCGCCGTTCCCGGCACCGCCGGGCCGTCCTGCAGCTGCGAGTTGATGGCCGCGATGGTGCGCATGTCGGCCGCCGTCATCGTGGTCGTGACGGCGCCGAAGCTCGGCGAGGCGTAGACGCTTTCGACGAGGCTGAGGTTCTCCTGGAGGACGCTGCCCTGCGAGACGGGGCCGTTCTTGTAGGCGATGAACTCCGAAAGAAGGTGTTTGTACGCGCATGGATTGGCGTGCTTGCCGCAGCCGAAGAAGCCGCCCTCCGACGTGCTGCCCTGGGCGAGCGCCGCGCCACTGGCCCAAGCGACGAGGAGCACTCCGCCAAGCGCCCCGCGTGACAACGCCATCCCCCGCACGCCCATGCCGCTTCCCCTCCCCCGACCTCGCTGTCGCCGCCGAAAGGCGGCGGCGCGCACGGCCCCCGGCGCACCACCGCGCTTCACCGTGGCGCGACCGGAGGTTTTGTTGCCATCGCCAGATAACAACACGGTGAAATCCCTGCCTACCCCCCGAATTCGGGGTGGTCCGGGGGAAGGCGGTCCCGCCGGCGGGCGCCCGCGCGCGGCGTCGGGATTCTCCCCGGCGATTTTCCCACAGGCGGTTGAAAGGGTGTTGCATTCCCCGGCCCAATCCGCCATATCGACAGCCTCAGTGACGCCGACGCCTTCGGGCCGGCGGCGTTTGCGGGCGTAGCTCAGGGGTAGAGCACAACCTTGCCAAGGTTGGGGTCGTGGGTTCGAATCCCATCGCCCGCTCCATTTTCTCCGGACGTTTCCTTCAGAAATCCAACGGACCCGAAAATGGAGCGGTCCGCCGCCGTGGCGGCGCCGCGTGTGTCGCGCGCGAATCCCTATTCGCTCCCCGACGGCCCCGGCACGTAGATCCGCCGCAGCGGGACCTGCCGCTGCATGGACGGCGGAAACAGGTGGTAGTGGCGATAGACGAGCTCGGCGAGTTCGCGTCCGCTGATCAGCCGGAGATTCGGCTTCATCGCCTCATAGGTGAGCGCGTCGTTCGAGTACGCTCCAAGCGTCACGAACAGCCCGAACTCGCCGTGCTGGACGGCCCCATCGAGGCGCTGCACGTCCGGCCGCCCGATCGAGGTCAGGATCTGCTTGCATTGCACCTTGATGATGGGCGGCTCGAAGCCGAGCTCGTCCTTGTGGGCAATGACGTCGACGCCCCCGTCACCGGACTTTCGGGTCACCCGGGCGAAATAGCCCATGGCGGTCAGCAGCCCCGCAACGAAGTGCTCGAACTCCTCGTCCGTCATCGCCGTCTTGAGGCGCTTCAGCACATAGTCGTCGCTGTTCTCGGCAACCTGCTCCGAGACCACCTCGGCGCCGGCGTCGTCGACGACCATCTCCTGCGGCGCTTGGCCGGAAAACGCCCCCAGGAACTCGTCCGCGTTGTTGGCCACCTGAAAGAGGGTGAGCGCCGACCCGATCTCATAGAGCGCCGACTGGGAGAATGAGGCGCGGGGCAGATGGGCCCGCCATTCGACAGGCCGGCGGCACAAGGTTTGTTCGTGTGCAGCCTCGGGATGGTACTCGCACGGGCCGGTGACCACGCCGAGGTTGATCATCCTGTCCGTCTTGGACGGATAGACCACGCCGTCTCCCACCGAGATCTCGTGAACGAATCGGTAGAGCACCCCCGCCCAGACGGGAATGGCGCCTGGCTTCGCCTCCGGATAGGCCGACTGCACCCTGTGCTTGAAGGCCTCCCGGCTCGGCGGAATCTGGGTGATGTCGCCCATCCTGCTCCAGCCGAGCCCCACGAAGCCCTGGTCGATCGGTTCCGACCCGACGATGGCGGGAATGTGGATGCCCCACAGCTGTCCGATACTATCAACTGAAGCCATGAGCCCTCATCTCGGCAAAAGCGGCGCCTCTCGCCATCGCAACCGAAGCGGTTGAATCGAAAGCTGCGGTGCGCGCCAAGATATTGGGGCGGGGATGGGGCGTCTAGAAGTCTCTGGCGGCCGCATCATCCCTTCCCCGCGCGGCCGCCTGGGCGTGGCGCTCCATTTCGGTCCTGAGGGCGGCGGTGCGGGCGTGGATGTGGCGGGCGAAGCGCTCGACCGCCGGCGAGGACGCCGCCCCTGCCCCGCGCAGCAGCCCGAGCGCGCGCTCTGGATGCGGCACTGTGAATGGCAGCGCCGTCACTGCGCGCTCGGCGCGAAGCGCGAACACGACGCTCTCGGGCAGGATCGTCAGGGCGTTCGTCGCCTTCATCACGTTGAGGACGCCGATCAGCGACCCGCCGGTGTAGCGGATCTTCGGTTCGGTGGCGCCCAGCGACAGGATCAGGCTGGTGAGGTCGGCGAGCAGCGGGCTGTCGGGCGGCGGCGCGATCCAGGGAAAATCGAGGAGCGCGCGCGGGTCCGGCTTGCGCTTCATGAGAAGCGGATGCGTGGCGCCGCAGGCCACCACGTTGCGGCCCGGCAGCAGCGCGCCGAACGCCAGCCCCGATCCCTCGTCGAGGAGGTCGATGGGGCAGATGGCGAGGTCGATTCGATCCGCCGAGAGGGCCGCCCTGAGCGCCGGGAAATAGCCGTAGGTCTGGTCGATGCGCACGTCCGGATGGGCGTTCTGGAAGAACGCGATCATGCCGGAGATCAGGCCGTCCATGAAGAACGGCGTGCCGGCGACGCGCACCACCCCCGAACCGCCGCGACGGAAGCTCTCCACCATCTCCGACGCCTTGCGCGACGCCGTCAGCATGGTCTGGCCGTGCTCGGCCAGCGCGCGGCCGAGCGGCGTCGGCAGCAACGGCCGCCGCCCCTTCACGAACAGCGGCTCGCCGATGCGCTTCTCCAGCATCGACAGGGTGCGCGAGACCGCCGGCTGGGACAGGCCGAGCAGCGCTGCCCCTTCGGTCACGCCGCCCGCCTGGATCACCGCCGCCAGCTGCACCAGATGCCGTTCGTCGAGTTTCATAACGATCCGGTATATTGTTCCGCGCCGAAATCATCAATTGAAAGACAGCGCCTGTTAGGATGACGCCTTCCATGCCAGTGTCCGACGGCGCGGCCGGCGGCCAGAGCAGACTGGCGCCCGCCGCCCGGGCGGCTGGCCGATCCCGCCGATGTCTGCCGCGCGTTCGAGCGACCGAGGAGCGACCGTGACCCACCGTTTTCAGTACACCGGCACGCCCAACCGGATCGTCTTCGGCGCGGGTGAGAGCACCACCGTCGGCGACTGGATCGAGACGCTCGGCTGCAATCGTGCGCTGGTGCTGGTGACGCCGGCCCAGGCGGCCGACGGCGCGGCGCTGGCCGAGCGCCTCGGCGACCGGGCTGCCGGCGTGTTCGACGGCGCGGCGATGCACACCCCGGTGGAGGTGACCGAGCGGGCGCTCGCGGCCGTGGCGGACGTCGGCGCCGACTGTCTCGTGGCGCTGGGCGGCGGCTCCACCACCGGGCTCGGCAAGGCGATCGCCTACCGCACCGACCTGCCGCAGATCGTCGTGCCGACCACCTACGCCGGCTCCGAGGTGACGCCGATCCTCGGCCAGACCGACCACGGCGAGAAGACCACCCTGAAGGATCCGCGCGTGCTGCCGGAGGTGGTGATCTACGATCCGCTGCTGACGCTCGGCCTGCCGGTGGAGATGAGCGTCACCAGCGCTCTCAACGCGATGGCGCACGCGGCGGAGGGCCTTTACGCCCGCGACCGCAACCCGATCACCTCGCTGATGGCGGCGGAGGGCCTGCGCGCGATGCAGGCCGCGCTCCCGGTGGTGGTGCGCGCGCCCGAAGACGTCGGAGCGCGCGGCGATGCGCTCTACGGCGCCTGGCTGTGCGGCACCGTGCTCGGCGCCGTCGGCATGGCGCTGCACCACAAGATCTGCCACACCCTCGGCGGCTCCTTCGATACGCCGCACGCCGCCACCCACGCGATCATGCTGCCGCACACGGTGGGCTTCAACGCCGCCGCCGTGCCTGAGCTGCTGGCGCCGGTGGGCGAGGTCTTCGGCGGCCCGCCCGGCCCGGCGCTCTACGACTTCGCCAAGACGATCGGCGCGCCGATGGCGCTGCGCGATCTCGGGCTCAGCGAGGCCGATCTCGACCGCGCCGCCGACATCGCCGTCCGCAACGCCTACTGGAACCCGCGGCCTATCGACCGCCGGTCCATCCGCGCGCTGTTGCAGGATGCCTGGGAAGGCGCCCGTCCGCAGACCTGAACAACAAGATGACTTCGGGAGAAACCGACATGGACGCACACGAGAAGGGCTTCTTCACGGAAGAGGATTCCGTCGAGGTCGTGACCGGCCGCAACGCCAACGCCAAGGACGCGCGGCTGAAGGAGATCATGGAGGTCGTCACGCGCAAGCTGCACGAGGCGGTCAAGGAGATCGAGCCGACCCAGGAGGAGTGGTTCGAGGCGATCATGTTCCTCACCCGCACCGGTCAGATGTGCAACGAGTGGCGGCAGGAGTTCATCCTGCTGTCCGACGTGCTCGGCGTGTCGATGCTGGTCGACGCCATCGACAACCGCAAGCCGTCGGGGGCGTCCGAAAGCACCGTGCTCGGGCCGTTCCACGTCGCCGACGCGCCCCAGTTGCCGATGGGCGCCAACATCTGCCTCGACGCCAAGGGCGAGGACATGGTGGTCTCCGGCCGCATCGTCGACCTCGACGGCAAACCGGTCGAGGGTGCCGTGCTCGACGTCTGGCAGGCTAATGACGAAGGCTTCTATGACGTCCAGCAGAAGGGCCTGCAGCCCGACTTCAACCTGCGCGGGGTGTTCCGCACCAGCGCCGACGGCCGCTACTGGTTCCGGGCGGTGAAGCCCCGCTACTACCCGATCCCGGACGACGGTCCGGTGGGCCAGCTGCTCGGCGCACTCGGCCGCCACCCCTACCGGCCGGCGCACCTGCACTACATCATCAAGGCCGACGGCTTCCAGACGCTGACCACCCACATCTTCGATCCCGACGACCAGTACATCGAATCCGATGCGGTGTTCGGGGTGAAGCAGAGCCTGCTCGCCGACTTCCAGCGCGTCCACGATCCGGAGCGCGCCAAGGAGTACGCGTTCCGGGGCGACGAGTTCTGGGAGATCGAGGCCGACTTCGTGCTGGCGCCCAGGCAGGCCTGACGGAGCCGCCGGCCGGTGGAGCGCGCTTCGGCGGCCGGCCTCAGGCCTCGAACACCGTCCGCCCGCCGACGACCGTCCGCACGGCGCGGACCGTGTACAGCGCCGCGTCCGGCACCGTCAGGATGTCGTCGGAGAGCACCACGAGATCGGCGAGCTTGCCCGGCTCGATGGAGCCGGTGCGGTGCTCCTGGAAGGCGTAGCGGGCGGCGGCGCTCGTGTAGAGCCGGATCGCCTCCTCGCGGGTGATCGCCTCCCCTGCCCCGTAGACATCGCCGCTGGCGTCGCGCCGGGTCACCATGAAGGCGATGTTGATGAACGGGTCGAGGTCGTTGATGCCGTAGTCGGTGCCGGCGCCCAGCAGATCCAGCCCCATCCGGTCGATCAGCGTGCGCATCGGCACCGCCCGGTCGGCCGTCTCCTTGCCCAGGAAGCGGGCGACGGCGGCGGCCTTGGTCCACAGGAAGGTCGGCTGGGCATCGACGCGCACGCCGAGCCGCTTCGCCCGGTCCATCTGGTCGGCCCGCATCAGGCTGCCGTGGATGACGATGAAGCGGCGCTCTCGGATCGAGCGCTCGGCATCGGCCGCCTCGTAGGCGTCGAGCACCGCGTCGATGGCCGCGTCGCCCACCGCGTGGATGCCGACCCGCCAGTCGTTGCGGTTGGCGACGGCCACCAGATGGTCGAGCCGGCGCGGCTCGATCACCCAGGTGCCGTGATAGTTCGGGTCGTCGGGATAGGGATCGCGCATGGCCGCGGTGCGCAGCGTCATGCCGCCGTCGACCTGCAGCTTGACGCCGGAGAGGCTGAGCCATTCGTCGCCGAAATCCGACGTCGCACCGGTGAGCGCGAAGAAACGCTCCCACTCCTCCGCCGTCATGGCGGGGTTGAGGTCGCCGGTGGGCGCGAACATCAGGCTGAGGCGCAGCGTCTGCTCGCCGGCGAGCCGGATGGCATTGTAGTGGCGCACGTCCTGCGGATTGACGGCGGCGCTGATGGCCGACGTCAGGCCGAAGGAGTTGAGATGCGCCTGGGCGTCGACCAGCTGCTGGCGGCGCGCCTCCGGGCTCCATCCCGGGAAGGCGGCGATCACCATGCGCTCGGCCGCCTCCTCCAGCACCCCGGACGGCTCGCCGTCGGCGTCGCGGTGGATGGTGCCGCCTTCGGGATCGGGCGTGTCGCGGGTGACGCCGGCGGCGGCCAGCGACCGCGAGTTAAGCATCGAGAAGTGGCCGACCGGCAGATAGAGCGGGTTGTCGGGGGCGACGCCATCGAGCTCGGCGCGGGTCAGGAACCGCTTCTCGGCGAGCTGCGACGGGGGATGCCAGAGCTGGCCCATCACCCACTCGCCGGGCGCGCGGCCATCGACGAACGCCTTCAGCCGCGCCAGCGCCTCGTCGACGGTGCGCACGCCCCTGAAGTTCACTGTGTGCTTGAGGAGGCCGGCCTCCTCCACGTGGACATGGGTGTCGATGAGGCCGGGCAGCACGGTGGCGCCGCCGAGATCCTCGACGACGGTCTCCGGCCCGGCCAGCGCCAGCACCTCGTCATCCGCCCCAGTGGCGACGATGAGCTCACCCTTGATGGCGAGCGCCGAGACGACGGAGAAGTCGGCATCGGCCGTCACGATCTTCGCGTTGTGGAGGATCCGGTCGGGTTCGAACGGTCCGGACTGGCGCATCGATGGCCTCGGCTTGAAACGCAGGAAAACAGGGTCCACGGCGCCGTCCGCCGGCGCCGCGGCTAACGCGTTTCCCGGCGAAGGGATGACCGGTTCGCCGTCCGGAAACGCGGCAAGAGAACAGCTCAGACGCCGTCAGGGCGCGGCATGGTGTTACCGCACTTGTCGCAGGTGCGGTTCTCCTCGCTGTCGAAGAAGTTCGCATAGGCCTTCGACACGGGATCGGCGCGGTAGTCGGAGACGGTGAAGGTCTCCTCATGCAGGAGCGCGTCGCAGCTCGGGCAGTACCACTGGAAGCGGTCGGCCTCGCCCTCGCGGCGGATGCGCTCGGAGACCAGCAGGAAGGCGTCCGGCGGAAAGCGGGGCGAGTGCGGCATGCCGGCCGGGGTGAAGTTCAGCCCGCCCTCCGGCACCAACACGATCTCCTCGCTGCCGTCCTCCTTGCGGATGTGCAGGTTCATCTGGCCTCGGATCATGTACATGATCTCGTCGGACGGATTGATGTGGAACTCGCTGCGGTATTCGCGGCCGCGGGCGACGAAGGTGAGCGCATCGGGCTCCTGCCACAGCACCTTCACGCGCTTGCCGGTTTCCGACAGCTCCTTGACGGCGTCCTCGAGCTGGACGACCGGCGCGACGGACAATGAGCGCTGGTAGTACATGGTTCTCCCTTTCCTCTTGCGGCCGGCCTCTCCGGACCGCCACTCAGGCGCGTCAGCCCAGATAGGCGACGCAGTCGATCTCGACGTTGACCCCGGTGCGATGCGGCGTGCCGCCGATGCAGGTCCGGGTCACCTTCTCGCCATCCATGAAGTCGCGGAAGACTTCGTTGAAGACGGGGAAGTCGGCGACGTCGCGCAGGCAGACGCGCATGTTGATGACATGCTCCATGGTCGCCCCGCCGGCGTCGAGCACGTTCGTCAGGTTCTGGAGCGTGCGGAGCGTCTGCTCGCGGATGTCGTCGGAGACGACCTGCTTGGTCTCCGGATCGAGCGGACCCTGGCCTGAAACGTAGAGGAAATCGCCCGCCTTGATCGCCTGGGCGAGCGGCGACGGTTTGGTCTGGTCGGTGAAGCCGGTGACCGGCGCGTTCTTCGACTGGATGATCTCTTTGGGCATCTCTTCCTCCGTGCCCGGGCGCAAACGCACCCGGGCCGTCGCTTGGGATGGGGACTGCGTTATTTCGCCGGCTCGAAGGTCTCGAACTCGACGTTGCCGTAGTGGTCGCCGACCTTCTCCACCTTGCGGAGATAGATGTTCTGGACGATGTCGCGGGTTTCCGGATCGATCGAGATCGGTCCGCGCGGGCTTTCCCAGGCCATCCCCTTCATGGCGTCCACCAGCGCCGTGCCGTCGGCGTCGCCGCCGGTCTTGTCGAGGGCGGCGTAGATCAGCGCCATCGCGTCGTAGCCGCTGACGGCCATGATCGACGGCATGGCATCGGCGCCGGCCGCCTTCTTGAAGGCCGCGACGAACTCCTTGTTGAGGTCCGACGGGTGCTCCATCGAATAGGCATAGGACGTCACCACACCGTCCGCCGCGCTGCCGACCGCCGGCATCGACGGCTCGAAGGTGATGTCGCCGGTGCCGACGAGCTTGATGCCGGCTTCCTCCAGCCCCTTCTCCCGGTACGCCTTCATGAGACCGGCCATCACGTCGCCGGCGTTGACGAAGGCGAAGATGACGTCCGGCTTGGCGTCCTTGATCTTCTGCATGTAGGGGGCGAAGTCGACCGTCATCAGCGGCGTGCGGACGCTGCCGACCACCTCGCCGCCGGCCTTCGGGAACGCCTCGAGGAAGGCCGCCTCGGTGTCGTGGCCCGGCCGGTAGTCGCCGACGACGACGTAGGCCTTCTTGTAGCCGTTGTCGACGAGCCACTGGGCCATCGGCGGCACCAGGGTGGGCAGGCTGAAGGACACCCGCACCATGTAGTCCGATGCCTTGGTGAGGCCGCCGGCGGCGGCGTTCATCACGACCATCGGCACCTTCGCCTCGGTGGCGATCGGGGCGACGGCGGCGGCGTTGGGCGTGAAGCCGAAGCCGGTGAGCACGTTGATCTTGTCGCGAACCACGAACTCCTGGGCGATGCGCTTGGCGACGTCCGGGTTCGGGCCGCCGACGTCCTTGATGATGACCTCGACCTGCTTGCCGCCGGCCTCGGTGCCGTTGATCGCCTGGAAGGCCTCCACGCCGCCCTTGAACTGGGCGCCGAACTCGGCGAACGGGCCGGACATCTCGCCGACCAGGCCCACCTTGACGGTGTCTGCGGCGAAGCCTGCGCCGGTACCGAGAAGCACCATGGCGGCCGTGGTGGCGACCAGTTTCCTCATGCGTTTCATTGCTGCTTCCTCTTCCCCTCAGGTGTCGTCTTCAGATGCCGTACGCGCGACTGCCGCGGCCGGTGAAATCAATCAGGTTGCTGCGGCGGCACCGGCTCCATCGACCGGCCGCGGTTCGGCCGGCTCGTCGCCGACGCCAAGCAACCGGTCGAGCGTGTCGTGATCTTCGGCGAGATCGCGCGACAGCGCCGTGTGGACGATCTGCCCGCGTTCGAGGATGACCGCGTCGTGGCTCAGCGCCAGCGCGACGATCGGGTGCTGCTCGACCACCACGCAGGTGAGGCCCTCGTCCTTCGACAGCGCCACGACACGCTCGGAGAGTTCCTCGACCACGATCGGCGCCAGACCCTCCATCGGCTCGTCGAGGAGCAGGAGGCGCGGATTGGTCATCAGCGCCCGGGCGATCGCCAGCATCTGCTGCTCGCCACCGGAGAGCTGGTTGCCGTAGTTGCGCCGGCGCTCCTGGAGGCGCGGAAACAGCTCGTAGACCCGCTTGAGCGTCCACGGGCCGGGTGTGGCGATCACCGTCATGTGCTCTTCCACCGTCAGCGACGGAAACACCTCGCGCTCCTGGGGCACCCAGCCGAGGCCGGCGCGTACGCGGGCGTGCGGCGGCAGGCGCGTGATGTCCACGCCGTCGAGGTACAGGCTGCCGCCGCGCAGGCGCGTGTTGCCCATGATGGTCTCGAGCAGCGTCGACTTGCCGACACCGTTGCGGCCGAGCACGGCAAGGCTCTCGCCCGGCCGCACCGACATGGAGACATCGTCGAGGACGATGCCCTCGCCGTAGCCGGCGGTCACGCCGTCGAGGCGCAGGAGATCAGACATGGGTGCTCCCCAGATAGGCGGCGCGCACGTCGTCGTTGCGGCGGATCTCGTCGGGCGTGCCCTCGGCGAGCACCGCCCCGGAGGTCAGCACCACGATGCGACGGGCGAAGCGGAACACCAGCTGCATGTCGTGCTCGATGAACAGCACGCTGATGTCGTCCGGCAGCGCATCCACCACCTCGAACACTTCGCGGCTCTCGCCGGCCGGAATGCCCGCCGCCGGTTCGTCGAGCAGCAGGATGCGCGGCTTGGCGGCCAGCGCCAGCGCGATCTCCAGCAGGCGCTGCTTGCCGTAGGCAAGCTCGCCGGTCGGCACCCGCGCATGCTCGATGAGGCGCAGGCTGGCGAGCAGCGCCTCCGCCTCGTCGCGCACCGCACCAAAACCGCCGAGCCGCTTCCACCAGATGCCGGCGAGGTCGTCGCGCTCGGCGATCGCCAGCGACACGGCCTCCAGCGGCGTCAGGTGGGGAAACAGCGTGTTGATCTGGAAGGTGCGCGTCAGCCCGAGCTTCGTGCGGGCCCGCGTGTCGAGCCGGGTCACGTCCTTCGCGCCGATGCGGATCGTCCCGGCGGTCGGCTTCAGGGTGCCCGTCAGCAGATTGACGAAGGTCGTCTTGCCGGCGCCGTTCGGGCCGATCAGCGCATGGCGGGCGCCGACCGGCAGGTCGAGCGTCACGCCGTTGACCGCGACGATGCCGCCGAAGGCGACGGTGAGGCCGGAAACGGAAAGGGCCGGAACGCTGCTCATGACCGGTCCGTCCGAACGAGGCGCGACAGGCCGCCGAGGATGCCGCCCGCGCCGGTCATGACGACGGCCATCAGGAACAGGCCGAGCCAGAACATCCAGTAGGCGGGGCTGAGGTCGGCGAAGAAGTCGTGGACGACCATGTAGACCAGCGCGCCCACGATGCCACCGTAGAGCCGGCCGGTGCCGCCCAGCACCAGGATGATGAGCACCATGGCGGAGCGGTCGATGCTCAGGGTGTCGAGACCGACGAACTCGGTGGTCTGGGTGAGCAGCGCGCCGGCGACGCCGGCCAGCGCCGCGGAGGCCGCGTAGGCGAACCGCAGCCGCCCCTCGACCGGCGAGCCGAGCGCGTACATGCGCTTGCGGTTGCCGTGGATGCCCTTCAGCGCCAGCCCGTAGGGCGACTGCAGCAGCCGCCGCACGACCAGGAACAGCAGCAGCACCACCGCAAAGGCGTACACGAACGCCGTCTTGCCCCAGAGATCGAACTGGAACACGCCGAAAATCGGCCACATGGAGATTCCCTGCAGGCCGTCGGAGCCCCCGGTGATGGAGGTCGCCTGGTTGGCCACCTCCGCGAAGATCGCACCGACCGCGATGGTCACCATCAGCTGGGTCAGCTCCGCCGCGCGCACGATCAGGTAGCTCAGCACGTAGGCGACGAGGCCGCACACGACGAACGCCAGCGCCAGCCCGCTGACCGGCTCGGCCCAGCCGGACTTGGCGAGGATGCCCGCCCCATAGGCGCCCATTCCGAAGAAGACGGCGTGCCCAAGCGTGAGAATGCCGGCGTAGCCGAGCGCGATGTCGAGCGAGAGCGCGAACAGCGCGGCGATGAGGATCTGGGTCAGCAGATAGAGGCGGTCGGGAAACACGAAGAACGACGCCGCCAGCGCCAGCCAGAACAGGACTTCGAGCGCGAGGAGACCTCGGCGGGGAAGATGGAGGGCCATCAGCGCGCGCCCTTCTTCGCGATGATGCCGTTCGGGCGCGCGAGCAGCAGCGCCAGCATCAACAGGTAGATGAGGAAGCCGCCGGTCTGGGGCACGTAGTACTTGCCCGCCACGTCGCCGACCCCGACCAGCAGGGCCGCCAGGAACGGACCGGTGATGGTGCCGGCGCCGCCGACGCAGACGACCATCAGGAAGTAGACCATGTATTTCAGCGGAAACACCGGGTTGAGCGTCAGCATGCCGAGGCTGAGCGCGCCGCCGAAGCCGGCCAGTCCGCAGCCGAGCGTGAAGGTCAGCAGGAACAGGCGGTCCACGTTGATGCCGCTGCCCTGGGCGACCCGCTGGTTGTCCACCGCGGCGCGGATCATCGCGCCGAAGCGGGTGCGGTTCAGCCCGGCCACCAGCCCGAGGACGACGATGCCGCCCACGACGATCAGGAACAGCCGGTAGCGGCTGAGCTCGGCGCCGAAGGCGGTGAAGTTGCCGGCGAGATAGTCCGGCATCTGGAAGGCCTGCATCGTCGGGCCGAAGACGTAGGTCGTGGCCGCGATCGAGGCGAAGACGAGCCCGATGGTGAACAGCACCTGCTCCAGCGGGTGCGCCCGATAGAGCCGCCGCACGAACAGGAACTCGATCACCGCACCGGTCGCAGCCCCGGCGAGAAAGCCCACTGCGAGGCCCGCCGGAAACCCGAAGCCGTAGGTGTTCATCACCACGGCGGCCGCGTAGCCGCCCACCATCGCGAAGGTGCCGTGGGCGAGATTGACGAAGTTCATCAGGCCCATCGTCACCGACAGGCCGACGCTGATCAGGAACAGGAGCGCGCCGAATGCCAGGCCGTCAAAGACGACAATTCCCATTACATGCGGCCTTTCTCAGATCCGAGCCGTTCGAGGCGGCCCAGCATAGCCGCTTCGGTGTCGCGCTTCTTCTTCGCAGATCGAGCGATGCGGGCCGTCGCTCCGCAGACCAACGGCCCGCACCCTCCCCTCGCCTATTCCTTGCCGGGGTCGACCACCATCGGCATCGTCTCGAACTCGATGTTGTAGAGCCCGTCGGGCGTGGCCTTGGTCTCGCGGATGTAGATGTTCTGGACGATGTCGCGGTCCTCGGCGCTGATCTCGATCGGCCCGCGCGGGCTTTCGAACGTCATGCCGGTCAGGAGCTTCATCACCTTCTCCCCGTCGGAGACGTCGCCGCCCAACTCCTCGGTCGCCTTGTAGATCGCGGCGAGGCCGTCATAGGCCGCCACCGCCATGAAGTTCGGCCGCGGCGAGCCGCCGGAGACTTCGGCGTAGGACGCGATGAACTTCTTGTTCAGCTCGCTGTCGTGGGCGGCGGAATAATGCGCCGAGGTGATCAGGCCGACGGCGGCGTCGCCCATGGAGTCGAGAGAATTGTCGTCGACCAGATCGCTGGTGCCCAGCGCCTTGATGCCGTCGGTGTCGAGGCCGCGGGCCCGGTAGGCCTTCAGCATCGTGTTGGCCAGTTCGCCCGACGGGAACCACATGAAGATGGCGTCCGGCTTGGCGTCCTTGATGCGCTGCATGTAGGGCCCGAAGTCCGGGCTGGAGAGCGGCACGGCGATCTCGCCGACGATCTCGCCGCCGCCGGCCTTGAAGATCTTGGTGAACTGGGTGTTGGCGTCGCGGCCCGGCGCGTAGTCGGCGTAGAGGGTGTAGACGGTCTTGATGTCCTGCTGGTTCGCCCACTTGGCGATGCCGAACGCGTGTTGCGCGAGGGTCATGGAGACGCGCGCGATGTAGGGCGACTTGGTCGGAATGCTCGAGGTCGCCGCGTTGAAGATGATCATCGGCGTCTTCGATTCCGTCGCCAGCGGCGCCGCGGCGAAGGCGTTCGGGCTGAAACCGTAGCCGACGAGGAAGTCGACCTTGTCGCGGACGATGAGCTCCTGGGTCAGGCGCTTGGCGACGTCCGGGTTGGGGCCGCCGCTGTCCTTGACGACGATCTCGACCGGGCGACCGGCGACCGTGTCGCCGTGCTGCGCCATGTAGGTCTTCATCCCGTTCATCATCTGCAGGCCATACTCGGCCTGGGCGCCCGACATCGGCGCCACGAAGCCAAGCTTCAGGGGCTCGGCAGCGGCCGCGGTCCCGGCGAGCAGCACCGTAGCCAAAAGCGTCGCAGCAAGTCTCGCCATGTCCGTCTCCCTCTCAAGTCCGCACACATCGATAGATCAGGGCGGGAGGATAGGTCAGCGAATTTCGATATTGCAACGGAAATTCGTTTGAGGCCCCTCGGGAATCAGGGCGCTGCGCAAAGCTTGGGGCACCAAGCCCGAAAACTAGACAGAGGTTGAGCCATTTGGAGGCGGCCCTGCCACCCGGACGGGCCGTGGAGCCGATCGCATCCGCCGAACGATCGTTGCGGAATCCGGTTCGATATTTCGAAATTCACTGGCGCAATCTCTGCCGCCTCCAGCGCTGCCCATGGCGACGGGCCACAAGCGGACGGACGCATCAGAGGGGAGGATCGGCCGGCGGAAGGCCGTTGTCCGGCGGCTCCGGCTCCCGCTTGCGGAGCAGCGGATCAATGCACAGCCGCAGCAGGAAGATGCCGGGGAGCGCCAGGATCGCCACCACGCGTACGACCGGATTGTTCCAGTCGGCGCCCTGATCGGCCAGCACCATCAGGCCGACCGCCACGGGCCATGCGATCACCGTCCAGATCAGGGCCCGCCGAGCCCGGCCGGTCGAGGTCACCTGTTCAGTCTGTTTCTCCGTCATGGGTCGCACATTCGCAACAAAACGCGCGGCTTCAAAGGCTGGAATCAGGAATTCCTGCGATGCGCCCGTCGCCGGACCACCTTCGGATGGCAACCTGCCCTCCACCGACGACCGGCCTTCGTCGCTCAGGTTCCCGCATGAACGGCCCCTGGGCACGTGCACGGCGCAGATGAGATCGTCGACGGTAAACGAGGGCGCGCACCGGCCTCGGCGCGGAGTGTCACCACACCACCATTTCAGCACCCGGTCGCTGGCTCGCAGTCAATCTAGACGATACGTCTCGTTTCGTTTAAATTCATCAGAATGAATATGACCCGTGCCTCCAACCCGCGCCGCTCGACGGCAAGACACCGCACCATTCTCGATGCCGCCAGAACATGCGTCATCCGCGATGGATACGCGGCAGTGACGATCGAAGCCGTGGCGGCCGAGGCGGGAGCGGGCAAGCAGACGATCTATCGCTGGTGGCCCACCAAGGCGGCACTCTACGTCGAGGTCTATACGGAGATTGTCAGCCGGCAGGCGCTTGCCGCGCCTGGCGAGGGGCCGGCGGTCGAACGACTGTCGGCGATGCTGCGCCGGCTCTTCCGGCTCTATCGGGAGACGCCTGCGGGCGCGATCCTCGCCGGCCTGGTGGGCGCCTCGCCCGCCGATCCGACGACGCGCGCTGCCGTCGCCGAGGGCCTCGTGATCGGGCGCGCCGACCTCGTGGGAACGATCGTCGACGCCGCCGTGGCGGCCGGCGAGATCCGAGGCTCCGCTGCGGTCGCGAACGAGATCGTTGTCGCGCTGGTCTGGAAGCGGCTGCTGATGAACCCCGACAGTCTGTCCGACGCCTTTGCCGGCAGGCTCGCGGCCATCGCGATCGCGGCGGCAGAGGCCGATCCGCGTCCGGGGGATCCGACATGACCGACGCGGTCGTTTTCGATGGCTATCGTCCGGGGGCGATCGGCGCCACCCTCGCCCTCCACATGGACTATTACGGCCCGCACTGGACCTTCGGGGCCCCGTTCGAGGCGACTCTTGCCTGCGAGCTCGGCGCGTTCATCGCCCGGTTCGACGCCGGCCGCGACCTCTTCCTCACCGCTTTCGACGCCTCGGGAACGCTCATCGGCACGATCACCGTGGACGGACTGGACGCCGCCGGCGACGGGGCACGGGTGCGGTGGTTCGTCATCGCGTCCCGGGCGCGCGGCCGCGGCATCGGCAAACGGCTGATGGAGCGTGCGATGCGCTTCGTCGACGACCGCGGCTACGCCCGGACCTATCTGACCACCTTCGCCGGGCTGGACGCCGCGCGCGCCCTCTATGAGCGGCACGGCTTCCGCCTCGTCTCCGAAACCGATCCGGATCCGTGGACCGGCACGCGGCCGATCCAGCGCTTCGAGCGCCACTCGGGGTAGCGACGTCCACGGACGACCCGCCGGAGGCGGTCATGCTGGGCTATTTCTGGCTTCACGATCCACGGCACCGCCCCGCCGTCCAGCGCGCCCACGGCCTGCATGGGCAGGCGCTCCGGTCGCTGGCGCGCCGGGTCTTCCGCCTCGGTCGTGGATAGGCCTGCTCGGCAGCCCCCGGTCCGGGGCGCGCCTCAGATCCGGCGCAGCGGCAGCGTCCAGGCGAGATACATCGCGATCGTTCCGAAGCAGGCGATGCACAGGAAGGCATTGCGGAAGGCCAGGTCCAACCCGTCGCGGATCGCCGCCTGCTGCTCGGCCGGCAGGTTTGCCAGCGCTTCCGGCCCCGCCTGGACGAGGCTCGCGAACGCCGCGGCCGCCTCCGGATTCGTCAGCGCGAGAGAGGAAAACAAGACGACGCCCACCAAGGCCGTTCCCACGGCCGCGCCCAGCGAACGCGAGAACTGCACCGTCGCCGCCCCCGCTCCTAGCTGCTTGGCGCCGGCACCGAGCTGGACGGTCAGCTGCACCACGCCCATCACCGTTCCCATGCTCAGCGCGAGCAGCCCGAACACGCCGGCGATCTGGTTCGTGCCGAGATGGGGAGCGGCGAACGCGATGAAGACGAGGATCGTGACCGCCGACGTCAGCCCCCACGACGGGAAGATGGCCGTCATGCCGGTGCGACCGACGATCCGGCCGGTGACCAGCGACCCCAGGCCGATGCCGGCCGTCAGCGGCAGCAGCAACAGGCCCGTTTCGGCCGCCGACGCGCCGTGGGCGACCCGGTAGAAGAACGGCAGGTAGGTGATGAGGGAGACCAGCATGCCGCCGTGGCAGGCCGCCAGCGCATCGCAGCGCCAGACGGCCGGATTGCCCATCAGCGGCAGCGGCAGCAGCGGCGACGGCGCGCGCCGCTCGCGCCGGAACAGCAAGACGACCGAGGCGATTGCGGCGATCAGCAGCACCGTCTGCCAGAACCAGTTGCCGAGGAACACGTCCTGCACCTGCTCGAGCATGATCAGCACGCAGCTGATGAAGGCGGCGAACCAGAACAGCCCCATTCCGTCGAAGCGGAACGATTCGCCGGAGCCCGGGCGCTTCGGCAGCTTGAGGGCCAGCAGGACGGCAAGGGCGCCGAGCGGCAGGTTGATGAGGAACACCGACTGCCAGCCGAAATGCTGGGTGAGGATGCCGCCGGCGACCGGTCCGAAGGTGCTGGACGTCACGGCCACGGTGGCGATGTAGCCCTGGTACCGGGCGCGTTCGCGCGGCGTGACGGTCTCTCCCACCAGCGCCTGCGAGAGGGTCATGAGGCCGCCGCCTCCGATCCCCTGCAGGATGCGGCCGAAGGTCAGCATCTCGATGGAAATGGAGAGCGCGCAGACGACCGAAGCGACGATGTAGACCGCCAGCGCGACGAACATCAGCCGTCTGCGGCCGAGGACATCGCCGAGCCGGCCATAGACCGGCGCCGCGATCGTCGCCGCCACCAGATAGGAAACCACCACCCAGGAAAGCCGGTCGACCTCGCCGAAGGTGGTTGCGATCGCCGGAAGCGCGGTGGCGACGATTGTCTGATCGACCACGGCCAGAAAGATCGGCAGAATGATCGAGGGAAAGACGGTCAGAAAACCGCTACGCTGTTCAGGTCCGGATTCGGAGGGGGATTCGGGCTCGGACGTGGACATCGCAGGCGGGACTTTCAAAAATTTCTGAGGGAAAAATGCACGCAGAATCGAAGGAGAGAAGCATTTTAGAGCACGGGCGGAACGCCATGTTCCACCGCGCGACCCGAGGCGGGTCCAACTCTATGACGATTCCGCCAATTGGGAACGTCCCGCAGGTCCATTCGGGTTCGAAATGCTCCAATCGGATGTTCCGTTCCGGGGAGGACGCATGAAAACGATCCTGGTGCCCGTCGAGTCGCACGATTCCAGCGGGCGGCTCCTCTCGCTTGCCGCAAAGCTCGCGGGCAAGTTCGATGCGGTGGTCACCGGCTTCGCGCTGCGACGGCCGCACATCGCCGCAATCGGCTGGGACCCGGCGAGCGTCGCGATCGTCACGGATCCCGACTGGGACGATCAGCGTTCCGAGGCAGATGCCCATGCGCTGTTCGATCGGATCATGACCGAAGCCGGCCTCGCCCGGGCCGAAATGCCGGGCGCTCCGGTCGGCAGCGGAGCGCGCTTCCGCTGGCACACGGAACCGGCCAGCGGGGACGAGTTTCTCGGCTGTTTCGGCCGGTCGTTCGACCTGACCCTCGTCGGCCAGCCGAGCGTGAAGGCAGCCGGCAGCTCCATCACCTCGCTGGAGGCAGCGCTGTTCGACAGCGGCGGACCGATCCTGGTGGGCCCGCAGGTACCGGTCGAGGCCTTCGGGGCGACCGTCGGCATCGTCTGGAATGGATCGAGCGAGACCGCCCGGACCATCGCCTTTGCCAAGCCGCTGATGCGCCTCGCCAGCCGCGCGGTGGTCTTTGCCGACGATGGCGGGCTCGGCCACCGCCCCGGCGGCGCGCAGATTCAGCGGCGGCTCGCGGAGAACGGCATCGCCTCCGAGCTGAAGCTGCTGCCGGACGGCAAGATCCGCTCCGGCGAGACAATCCTCGCCGAAGCGAAGAGCTTTGGCTGCGATCTGCTGGTGAAAGGCGCCTACACCCAGAGCCGGCTGCGGCAGATGATCTTCGGCGGCGCCACGCGCTATCTGATCGCCGAATCGCCCATGCCCGTGTTCATGGCGCACTGAACGCCCGTCCGATCGGGTGAGGCACCTGATCGGACCGCGACGAGATTCACACCAGAGTCCGCCGGCCGGGGCGATCGACGCAGCCGTGCCGTCTCAAACGGCGCCGAACTTCGCGATCATCGCGGCCGGCAGCACGATCCCCTCCCGCCGGGCCCTCTCGCGGTTGTCGAAGCGGCGGCGGCCGGGAAGCCGGGCCCCGTCCTGTCCTTCGATCAGCCCCGCGAGCACCGCCATCCGCGCGGCGAACCCGTCGCCGCCGAACGCCGGCGGCGAGAATGCCAGGATCAGCTGCCCGGTGCCGGGAGGCGCGCCATCCGCATCGAAGAAGTTGGTTGCCTCCGGGGCGAAGTTGGCCCCGGTGAGGCCGGCGGCCAGGATCTCGACCACCAGCGCCAGCGCCGCGCCCTTGGCGTCCCCCATGGCGACCATGGTGCCCTTGAGCGCCGCTTCCGGATCGGTGGTCGGCGCGCCGTCCGGGCCGAGCGCCCAGCCTTCGGGGATCGGCTTGCCCTCCTGCTTCGCCTTCATGATGTTGCCGCGCGCCACCTTCGAGAGCGACAGATCGACCACCAGCGGCTCGGCGCCCTCGACCGGCACCGCAAACGCGATCGGGTTGGTGCCGAACACCGCCTTCGAGCCGCCCCACGGCGCGATCGCCTCGGGCGTGTTGGCGAACATCAGCCCGACCAGCCCGTAGCGGGCGAGCCGCTCCACGTGGTGCCCCGCCGCGCCGCAGTGGTGCGAGCGGCGAATGCCTGCCGCCGCCACACCAGTCTTCGGCGTCAGCGCCTCGAGCTCGGTGAGCGCCACGTCGATCGCCGGATAGGCGAAGCCGTTGGCGCCGTCGACGGCGATCGCCGCGGCCGCCCGGTGATCGACGGTCGGCGTGGCCTGGCCGTCGACCTTGCCGGATGCCGCCTGGGCGGAATAGCTGTCGAGGCGCGACAGGCCGTGGCCCTTCAGCCCGTCGGCTTCGGCCAGCACCAGCGCATCGGCCACCAGGGCGGCGTTGTCCGCGCTGGTGCGATGCCCCTCGAGAACGCGGGCGACGTAGGCGCGGGCAACTTCGAGGCTGACGGTGGTGTCGCTCATCGGCCGGTCTCCAGCGCGGTCAGAATGCTCTCGGCGGTCATCCAGCTTACCCGGACATTTGCCTCGTCGGTAACTCCGGCGATGTGCGGCGTGAGGATCAGGTTGGGACAGCCGGCGAAGACACCGCCCTTGGCCGCATCGAGCGGCTCGCCGGCAAACACGTCCAGCGCCGCGCCGGCAAGCCGGCCGTCCTTCAGGGCGGCGGCCAGGGCCGGTTCGTCGACGACGCCGCCGCGGGCGGTGTTGATCAGGATCGCCGTGTCCTTCATCGCCGTGATGGTCGTCTCCCCGAACAGGTTGCGCGTCGCATCGGAGAGCGGGATGTGCAGGCTGACGACGTCGGCGCGCGCGGCCAGTTCGTCCAGCGCCGCCACCCGCTCGGTGCCCTGCCAGGCAGGGTCGCCGTCCGCCACGAACGGGTCGTAGGCGGCAACGATCATGCCGAACGCCTTGGCACGCACGGCGACCTCGCGGGCGATCCCGCCGAATCCGACGAGGCCCATGGTCCGGCCGTAGAGTTCGCCGCCGACGAGCTCGGCGCGTGGCCATTCCCCGGCGACGAGGCGCTCGGTGGAGGTGTAGGAGCCGCGCACCAGCACCAGCGCTGCGGCCATCACGTATTCCGCCACCGCGACCGCGTTGGCCCCGGTCGCCGGGAACACCTTCACGCCGCGCACCTTGCAGGCCGCCACATCGATGTTGTCGAGGCCGACGCCAAGGCGGCCCACCGCCTCCAGCTTCGGCGCCGCGGCGAGCATCTCCGCCGTCACCTGGGTGCGGTTGCGCACGATGATCGCCCGCGCCTCGGCCAGCAGCGCGGGGATCTCCGCCGGACGGTCGGCGAGCGACGGATCGTGATGGACGGAGACACGCTTGCGCAGGAGGTCGACGGCAGGCGTGTCCATGAATTCGGTGATGACGACGTCGGCCATGGTCAGTCGATCTCCAGGATGTCGCGCAGATGGTCGTGGAGGACGCGCTTCAGCTCGATGCCGATGCCCGGCGTGTCGTGCAGGGTGGCGCGGCCGTCGCGGATCTCGCTGTCGTCGGCAAAGCCGCCGAACGGATGGAACACGCCGGGATAGGATTCCGACCCGCCGAGCCCGAGGCCGGCGGCCATGTTGAGAGCGAACTGGTGGCCGCCATGGGGGATGAAACGCCGCCGCGACCAGCCCATCTGGTCGACCACGTCGAGCACGTTCAGATATTCCGACAGGCCGTAGGAGAGCGCCGGGTCGAGCTGGATCCAGTCCCGGTCCGGCCGCATCCCGCCGTAGCGCAGCAGGTTGCGCAGGTCCTGATGGGAGAACAGGTTCTCGCCGGTGGCGATGGGACCCGGATAGTGCTCTGAAAGCGCGGCATTCAAAGCATAGTCGAGAGGATCGCCGGCCTCCTCGTACCAGAACAGGCCGTAGGGGGCGACGCCCCTGCCGTAGGCGAGCGCCGTCTCCAGGTCGAACCGGCCGTTGGCATCGACCGCCAGGTTGTGGCCGCCGCCGACCACGTCGAGCACCGCCTCGATGCGCTTCAGGTCGTCGGCGAGCGGCGCCCCGCCGATCTTCATCTTGACGATCGAATAGCCGGCATCCTGGTAGCCGCGCATCTCGTCCTGCAGCGCGTCGAGACCCTTGCCCGGGTAGTAGTAACCGCCGCCCGGGTAGACCATCACCGTCTCGTCGGCGGTTCCTCCGGAGTAGCGGTCGGCGAGCAGGCGCCACAGCGGCTGCCCCGCCTGCTTGGCCACCACGTCCCACACCGCCATGTCGAGTGCGCCGGCCGCAACCGCCCGGTCGCCGTGGCCGCCGGGCTTCTCGTTGGTCAGCGCGGTGCAGGAGACCTTGAGCGCATCCAGGTTGGCGCCACTCTCGTCGAGCAGGCTCTCCGGCGCCGCCTCCATGATCCGCGGAATGAACCGCTCGCGCAGGATGCCGCCCTGGGCGTAGCGGCCGTTGGAGGAGAATCCGAAGCCCACCAGCGGCTTGCCGTCCAGCACCTGGTCGGTGATCACCGCGACCACGCTGACGGTCATCTTGTCGAAGCTGATGTACGCGTTGGAGATCGCCGATTCGATCGACGCCGTCCGCTCGCGGATGTCCACAATACGCATAGTCCTGCCCGATGATTTGCTGGTTCAGAAGAGGCGGGCTTCCGGCAGCGGCACCTGCAGGCCGTAACGGAAGAGCGCGAAGAAGCCGCCGACGATGACGATGCCGATGACCGGATAGAGGAGCATGTTCCGCGGCGTCCACGGATCGTGCATGGCGACGACGATCAGGCAGAGAAAGGCGATGATCCCCGATGCCAGGAAGCCGATCCACGGCATGGCGATCACCGAAAGGAGCATGACGGCGACGAGCGCCACCCGGCGCGGGGTGGAGCCCCCCTTCTCCCGCAGGGTGCGCGGTCCCGGCAGCAGCGCGTAGATCAGATAGCCGAGCGACGAGAGCACCAGGCCGATGGAGACTGCCCTCGGGAAGACGGCGGAATCGATGTCGGCATACGTCGTGGTGTCGTAGAGCGCGATGGCACCGACCACGATGAACACCGCCGCGGCGGCCATGCCGCCGATGTCGCGGGCATTGGTCTGGGGTGCGTCAGTCTGCATTGTTCGCCCTCCGGCGCGCGGCCCGGGCCTGCAGCAGCGGCAGGAACAGCGAGACCAGCGTGAACAGGATGATGCCGAGCGAGATCGGCCGGCCGAAGAACATGCTCCAAAGGTCGCCGGTCGCCGACCCGATGGTCCAGGCCTGCACGAAGCCCTGCTCCGCGATCGGCCCCAGGATGATGCCGAGCACGATCGGCGAGGCGGCGATGCCCACCCGGCCCAGCACCCAGCCGACCGTACCGAGCGAGATCATGACGATCACGTCGGAGACGGAGTTGCGGATCGCGTAGGAGCCGATGATCGTCATGAAGGCAACCGACGGCACCAGCAGCGCCTTCGGCAGCGTGACCACGGTCTTGTAGGCGTAACGGCCGATCAGCAGGCCGACGGGCAGCATCAGCAGCGTCGCCAGGAACAGCCCGTAGATGAAGGTATAGACGATCGAGCTCTGGGTCTCGAAGAGTTGCGGTCCGGTGCGCACGCCCTGCACCAGCAGCGCGCCGAGGATCACCGCGTCCGGCGGCGTGCCGGGAATGCCCAGAACCAGGGTCGGGATCAGACCGCCGCCGACGGTGGCGTTGTTGGCCGATTCCGTCGCGATGATGCCGCCCGGCTCGCCGCTGCCGTATTTCTGGCCCGGCCGCGCCGCCCGCCGGGCCTCGGCATAGGCGACCAGGCCCGCGACCGATCCGCCAGCGCCGGGAAGGATGCCGACGACGGTGCCGATGATGGAGCTGCGGACCAGATTGATCTTTTCGCGCCAGACGACCGGCAGGGCCTCCGCGAGCCGGAAGCCGCGCTGCTCGGCCTCGACCTTCAGATGGCGGTCGGGCGTGGCGACGAGATCGATCAGCACGGGAATGCAGTAGAGACCGATCAGCGCCGAGACCACCTCGATGCCGCCGATCATGGTCTGACTGCCGAAGGTAAGCCGCACGTCGGCGCTGATCTCGGCAACGCCGACGCAAGAGAGCAGCAGCCCGAAACAGGCGCCGATGAGCCCCTTGGCCAGCGCCCCCTCCGACAGCGCCGCGATCAGCGACAGCCCGAAGATCGCCAGCCAGAAATATTCCACCGGCCCGAAGGCCAGCGCGACCTCGGAAAGCGGCGGCGACAGCGTCAGCAGGAACAGCGCGCCGACGAGGCCGCCGACCACGCTGGCGAGACATGCGAGGGTGACCGCCAGGTCGCCGTCGCCGCGCTTGGCCATCGGGTAGCCGTCGAAGGTGGTGCCGATCGCCGACGGCGTGCCGGGGGTGTTGAGCAGGATCGCCGAATAGGCGCCGCCGTAGATGGCGCCGGTGTAGATCGCGCCCAGCAGAATGAGTGCGGATGCGGGAGGCATGGTGAACGTCAGCGGGACCAGAACCGCCACCGCCATCGTCGCGGTCAGTCCCGGGATCGATCCGATGATCGTCCCGGCTGCGACGCCGCCCAGTGCCAGCAGCACGTTGGTCAGCGTCAGAGCCTGCGCCAGGTGCTCTCCGAGCATCGCGGCCTCGTTCCTGGATCGTGCCTCTGCTGCGGACGATGCCCGGCGCGGCGACGATGATCGATCTGATAAGCGGAAGCGTTTGGGCGGGGGCACGAATGCCCGCCCCGATCGTGCGAACCGCCGGTTTGGGGTCCGGATCCTCCCGGCAGCGGCAGGCCGCCGCCGGGAGGGACCTCACAGGATCGAGAGGGTCCTTACTTCAGAATGCCGGCCGACTTGCCGGCCTTCACGTACTCGTCCTCGCGCGCCTTCATGAAGGCGGGCACGTCCTTGTAGGGCACGTCCATCAGGGCGAAGCCACCGTCGAGCATCTGCTTCTGGAACTTCGGATCGGCGTTGATCTCGCCGATCATGTCCGACCACTTCTGGCGCAGCTCTTCGGGCGTGGACTTCGGCACGGCGATGCCGCGATAGGCGCCGCCGACGAGGTCGAAGCCGAGCTCCTTGAAGGTCGGCACGTCCGGGAACGACGGGTGGCGCTCGTCCATGGCGACCGCGAGCATGCGCACCTTGTCGCCCTGCTGGGCGCCCACTGTGGTGTAGCCCCATTCGGCCTTGACCTGGTCGCCGAGCATCGCCGTCACGGCCGCGCCGGTGCCCTTGAACGGCACGTAGGTGGTCTTGATACCCGCCATGTCGTCGAAGCGCACGGACGCGAGATGGTTCGCGGTGCCCTTGCCGGATCCGGAGAAGGTGACCTGGCCAGGGTTCTCCTTGGCGTAGTCGATCAGGTCCTGCAGCGTCTTGAAGTCGCTGTCGGCGGGCACGACGATCGCGTCCGGCGTGTAGTGGAACCAGTAGATGCCGACGATGTCGTCGGTGGTATAGCCCACATCCTTCTGGGCGGGCTGGATCACGATATGCGGCAGGTTGATGCCCATGATCGTGTAGCCGTCCCCGTTGTAGGAGTTGAGCTGCGACCAGCCCACGGCGCCACCACCGCCCGGCTTGTAGGACACGACGAGGTCCTCACCGAACATCTGCTTGAAATAGGGCTGCTGCAGTCGCGCGGAAATGTCGGATTCACCGCCCGGGCCGAACGGGATGACGTAGTCGACGGCTTTGTCGGGGAAATCCTGGGCCTGGGCCATGCCCGCGGCACCGGCGAAAAAGGCCAGCGCAAGACCGGCCCCGATCAGACGACGTGTGTTCTTCATGATAGCTCCTCCCAGAGAGAATGGATGTCGACGTGTTCTTAGCGCGGCCCTTGTGACGGTTCGCCGAAGGGTGTGCCTTTGTTGCCCCTTGATGGGGAATATTCGTTCGTCCAACACCCGCTAGGGTGGCAATAGGTTTGCCGGACGGCAACAGCAAAACGCCCGGGCCGTTACCGACCCGGGCGCGACAGTCGATCAGGCGCTCCGATAGAGCTTCGTCATCACGAACTCGCGGTGGCCGAGGGCCTCCGCCGCCGTCGAGCGTCCATTGGCGGTCCGCACGACCATGTCGATGAGCGAGTCGCCGGCGTCGGAGATGGTCATCTCGCGGCGGAGCACCCCCGACACGTCGACATCGACGTGCTCGGACATGGTGCGGATGGTGCGCGGGTTCGCGGTGATCTTGATCACCGGCACGATCGGGTTGCCGATGACGTTGCCCTGCCCGGTCGGGAAGGTGTGCACGACGTAGCCGGCAGCCCCCATCAGGGTCACGCACTCGGCGGCCGCCGAGGAGGTGTCCATGAAGTAGAGGCCCGGGCCCTTGGCCGGCGCCTCGGCCGGCTCCAGGACGTCGATGTAGCTGCACTCCCGGCCGATCTTCTCCAGGTTGCCGAGCGCCTTCTCCTCGATGGTGGTCAGGCCGCCCTCGATGTTGCCCTTGGTCGGCTGGGATTCCGACAGATCGCTCGTCTTGAACGGCTCGATCACGTCGTCCATGTAGGCCTGCCAGGTGGCCTTGAACTTCTTCGCCGCCTCCGGGTTGGCCGCGCGCGCCTCGCAGAGATGCTCCGCGCCGGTCAGCTCAGAGGTCTCGCCGAAGCAGCCGTAGATGCCGTGCGGCATCAGCTTGTCGTACATGTTGCCGACGGTCGGGCACGAGCCGAGACCGGTCGTGGTGTCGGACTCGCCGCACTTGGTGGAGATCCACAGATCGGAGACCGGGCAGCTCTCGCGCTGGAGCTCGGTCGCCCAGTGGACGAAGTCCTTCGCCGCGCGGGAGGCGTTCATGATCGTCTTCAGATCGCCGTTCTGCTCGATCGAGAACGCCGCCACCGGCTTGCCGGTCTTGGCGATGCCGTCGGCGATCACCTGCGTCCAGCCCGGCTCGATGCCGATGACCACCACGGCGGCCACGTTCGGGTTGGCGCCGGTGCCGATCATCGTGCGGAAATGCAGGTCGAGGTCCTCGCCGAACTGCAGCCGTCCGTAGGCGTGCGGCAGGGCCAGCGTGCCCTTGATGTTGTTCGCCACCGCCTCGCAGGCGGCGTTCGAGATGTCGTCCACCGGCAGGATGACCACGTGATTGCGGACGCCGACGCGGCCGTTCTCGCGGCGGTAGCCCTGAACGGTAAGCTCGTCGTATGCGGTTGCCATCGAATTCGCCTCCCTACCAGCGCTTCGTCTTCAGATTGTGCACGTGGACGTGGCCGCCCTCTTCGACGTCCTGCACGATCTTGCCGATGTCCTGACCGTACTTGGTCGCCGTGTCGCCGGCCTTCAGCGCCTTGAGAGCGATCTTGTGGCCGATCGGCACGTCGTGTTTCGCCGTAAGGTGGAAATCCGAATTGTCTTCGGTCACGACACAGAGCATGTCGGTCCCGGCTTTGAGATCCTCGATGACCACGACGCCGACATTGTCGGCCTTGTCATGCACCAGGAGGTGCGGAACGCTCATCCCGTTTCAACTCCCCGTAAATTGGTATAGCCTGCTCCGACAGGTCTTATATAAGACATAAGATACGAGATCGATTGTCAATGGCGCCGGGAGAGAGATTGATGAAAGGGGCTGGGAAGGCCGGCACTGCCGTCTCGGACATCCCGGACGCCGAAGACCCGCCGGGCTTCCGCCCGCTCTACAAGCAGGTGCGCGATATCCTGACACGCCGCCTCTCCGAGGGCGTCTGGGCGCCCGGCGCCATGCTGCCCAGCGAACAGGAACTGGCCAGCTCGCTGGCCGTCAGCCAGGGCACCGTCCGCAAGGCTCTCGATGCCATGGCGGCGGAGAACCTCATCGTGCGTCGCCAGGGCCGTGGCACCTTCGTTGCCCGGCAGGACGACGAGCGCGTGCTGTTCCACTTCTTTCGGCTGACCGGCGACGACGGCAGCCACGTGTTTCCAGAGAGCGAGGTGGAGTCGGTCCGCCTGGAAGAGGCAAGCCGCGACGAGGCCGACCGGCTGGCCCTTGCAGCGGGCGACCGGGTCGTCCGGATCCAGCGCACGCGCAGCCTCGGCGGGCGGCCGGTGATCGCCGAGCGCCTCAGCCTGCCGGCCGCCCGCTTCCCGGGCCTGGAGGCGCGCAAGGACCTGCCGAACAACCTCTACGGCCTGTTCGCCCATGACTACGGGGTGAGCATCGCCCGGGCGTCGGAACGCCTGAAAGCCGTCTCGGCCGACAGCGACGCGGCGGCACGGCTGCAACTGGCCGAGGGGGCTCCGGTGCTCGCCATCGAGCGAACGGCCTTTTCGGTGATCGGTGACCCGGTCGAATGGCGCATGAGCCTGTGCGCCACCGATGGCTTTCACTACGATCTGGAGATGCGATGAGACGAGGGGAGCCGCGTGATTGCCCATTGAAGGCAGCGCGGCAGAGGACATTTAGCGACAGTGGGCGGCAGTTCTGCTCCCCGATCAGAAAGGTATCTCCATGACGATCAATCGCACTGCTTCTGCCAAGTGGTCCGGCGGCCTCAAGGACGGCCGCGGATCGATCTCCACCCAGAGCGGCGCGCTGAAGGATCAGCCCTACGGCTTCAAGGCACGCTTCGAGGGCGAGCCGGGCACCAACCCGGAAGAGCTTCTCGGCGCCGCTCATGCCGGCTGCTTCACGATGGCGCTGTCGCTGATTCTCGGCGAAGCCGGCCTGACCGCCGACGAGATGCAGACGACCGCCAAAGTGTCGCTCGATCAGGTCGATGGCGGCTTCTCGATCACCGCGGTGCAGCTGACGCTCAAGGCGAAGATCCCCGGCACCGACGATGCGACCTTCCAGAAGCTCGCGACCGCCGCCAAGGAAAATTGCCCCCTCTCAAAGGTCATCAAGGCCGACATCAGCCTCGACGCGACGCTGGAAGGCTGACGCGCATAGCCGTCCCCTCCCGGACCGACTGCCCGTCGCGACCTGGTCGGCCGCGACGGCCAATCCGGGGGCGAATGCAAAGTCTTTGGGCTGCGTTGTCGACCGGACGCACGACATCGACTAGAGTCACGTCTGCGACACGCGCGAAGGCCCCCATGCGACTTTCACAACAGACCAACAACGCCATTCGCATTCTTGTCTGGTGCGGCCGCCATCATCCAGACCTGACGCCAATCACCGAGATCGCAAGGCTCGCCGGGATCCCCGAGGCCTATGCCTTCAAGCTAGTGAATCTTTTGACGAAAACCAACCTCGTCGCCACGGTGCGCGGGCGCAGCGGCGGCGTGCGCCTGGCGTGCGAACCGGCCGAAATCTCGATCGGCGGCGCCGTGCGCGCACTCGAATCGTTCGAGACGCGCGACGACACCACCGATGGAATCATGCCGCTGATGGACGGTGCGTGGGAGGCCTTCCTGACGCACCTCGACAGCCACCTGCTCACCGACTTCATCGACGGACAGTCGGTCTCGCTGGTCCAGCCTCAGAACACCGACGGAACGGCGTCCGTCTCGTCCAAACGCACCGCCGTCTGAGGCAGCACGAACGGCACCGACCCGTCGGGCAGCGCACCCGGCGACAGCCCGACCCTGAACACGTCCGCCAGCATCGCCTGCGTCACGACGTTTTGCGGCCGGCCGTCGGCGTAGAGGCGCCCCTTGCTCAGCACCAGAAGCCGGTCCGCCCACGCGGCCGCAAGATTGATGTCGTGCAGGATCGCGACCACCGCGCCGCCCCGACGCGCGTGCTCGGACGCCACCTGGAGAATCGCCAGCTGCTGAGCGAGATCCTGGCTCGCCGTCGGTTCGTCGAGGAACAGCAGCGGCATCGGCCCCTGCGCTTCGCATGCCCACAACTGGCACAGGACCCTGGCCAGCTGAGCCCGCTGCTTCTCGCCTCCTGACAGCGTGTCGAAGGTCGCCTCGGACAGGGCGGCGAGCCCGACCGCCGCCAGCGCACGCTCGACGAGCCGCAGCTGCGTCGTCCGGTCGATCGGAAAGGCCGGCACGGTGACGCCGAGCGCGGCAACCTCGCGCACGGTGAACGGAAACGTCAGCACCGACGCCTGCGGCAGCACCGCCCGCCGGCGTGCCAGCACCGACCTCGGCATCCTCTGGAGATCCGTGCCATCGAGCAAGACCCGGCCAGTGTCGGGCGGAGTCTCGCCGACCAGCACCTTCAGGAGCGTCGACTTGCCCGCCCCGTTCGGACCGAGGATGGCAATCCGGGCGCCCGGGGCAACGTCCAGCGAAATCCCTTCGACCAGCCAGCGGCCGCCGCGCCACACACCGATTGTCTCTGCGGTCAGCATCGCCTCACCCCAGCCCGCCGCGCCGGCGCACCAGCAGCCAGATGAAGAAGGGGGCGCCGAGAAGGGCGGTCAGGATGCCGATCGGCAGCTCCGCCGGCGCCACGATGACCCGTGCCACCGAATCGGCGACCAGCAGCAGCGCGCCGCCCAGCAGCGCGCTCCCCGGCAGCACGTAGCGGTGATCCGGCCCGATCACGAGGCGAATGATGTGGGGCACCACGATGCCCACGAAACCGATCACCCCCGAGACGGCCACCGCCGCCCCGACCGCGCAGGCGACCGCGAACATGGCGATCCGTTTCGCGACCTCGGTCGAGACGCCGAGGTGACCCGCCTCCTCCTCGCCGAGCAGGAAGGCGTTCAGGATGCGCGACAGGTAGGGGATAGCCACGATGGTCGCCAGCAGGAAAGGCAGCGTGGCGGCGATTTTCGGCCACGACGCTCCGCTGATGCTGCCGAGCATCCAGAAGTTCAGGTCGCGCAGCTCGCGGTCGTCGCTGCCGAAGATGATGATGCCGACGAAGGCCTGGGTCAGGGCGCCGACCGCGATACCGGCGAGAAGCAGCGTTGCGATCGACGTGTACCCGCCGCGCGTCGCCAGCCGGTAGAGCACCACGGTCGCCAGCAGACCGCCGACGAAGGCGCTGGCGGGAACCGCGAAATCGCCCAGCAAGGCTACGACGGGCGACAGGATCCCGTCGCCCAGTGCGATCACCGAGACCGCCGCCAGCGCCGCTGCACTGGAGACGCCGATCAGGCCGGGATCGGCGAGCGGATTGCGGAACAGCCCCTGCATCACCGCCCCCGACACCGCCAGCGCCCCGCCGACGAGCAGGCCCAGCACGGTGCGCGGCAGCCGGATTTCCAGCAGCACCAGCCGTTCGCGGATTTCGGCAGGCGTCGCCGCATCCTGCCCGTTCCAGACCGCGGCGAGCACCCGCGGCAGGGCATCCAGCGAAATCCCGGTGGCGCCCAGCGAGAGGGACAGCACCACGGTGGCGGCCAGCACCAGCGCCGCACCGCCGATCACCAGCATGCCGGCCGGCCGCCGGCGGCCCGCCCCTGCGGCCGACGGTCCTTGCGACGCCACCGCCGTCACGGCCGCGGGCCCGCCTCATCGGTTGCCAGGTCCGGATAGAGTGCCCGCACCAGCGCCATTGCGGCAGAAGGCGTGCGCGGCCCGAAGCCCAGCAGCAGCTGGCCCTCCATCTTGATCAGATGATCGCCGGTCGCGGCCGGCGTCAGGCGGAAGGCCGGCTCGGCAAGAACGTCCCCGGAATGCCCGGCCGTGCTCTCCATCATGAGGACGGCATCGGGGGCCGCTTCCATGACCGCTTCGTCGCTGATCGGCTTGTAGCCTTCCATCGCGGCGGCGGCATTCTCGGCCCCGGCCAGCGCGATGATGGCATCCGCCGCCGTCCCGGTGCCGGCCACCAGCGGGCGGCCGCTCTGCATCGACATCACGAACAGCACGCGCTTCGGCGCCTCCACCCCTGCCCTCAGCCGGGCCAGGTCGGCAAATCCCGCGTCGACGGAGGCGACCAGGCGGGCCGCAGCCTCTTCGCGGCAGACGACCTGTCCGAGAAACCGGATGCGTTCGGAGACGGCGGCCGGCGTCGTCTCGTCCGACACCGAGATGAACGGCACCGACGACCGCTTGAGCACGTCGGTCGCATCCGGCGGGCCGGCGGCCTCGGAGACGAGCAGGAGGGTCGGCGACATCGACAGGACGCCCTCGGCCGACAGCGCCCGCATGTAGCCGACGTTCGGCTTCTCGGCGAGGGCGGCCGGCGGATAGACGCTCGTGGTGTCGAGGGCGACGATCTTCCCGTCCATGCCGAGGTCGTAGAGGATCTCGGTGATCGCCCCGCCGATGGACACGATCCGACTGGTGTCGAGCGCGCTCTGGCCGCCCGACGAGCAGTCGGGAAGCGTCGTCACCTCTGCGGCGCGGGCCGGCAGCCCTGCCGCGACCACCGCCAGGGCTGCCAGCCCGATCAAGGCACCGGAAACGACGCCCCCCGCCCGCGCGGTTCCCCTTCGCGCCGCCGTCACCCCTGCAAGTCTCGATCGGTCCGTCATTGCTTCACCGTACGCTTCACTTGGTCAGGATCAGGCGCCGGCGCGCCGTGATCCGCAGCCGGTAGAGATCGCCATCGAGCTCGATGAGCGCCTCGCCACCCTCTCCGCAGATCTCCTCGACCTGCCATCTTGGAGGCCTTCCCCGTCCCGTCGGCGGCGTGGACCCGGCCGTGGGGGTCTCCCCCTCGCCGCCGCTCTCGCTCGCTCGCCGATCGGGCACTGTGGAATCCTTCCAAGTTGTTGCTTCTTCGACACATTTTGGCGCAACCGCATTCGGTGCGCCGCTCAATTGTTGACTCACTTAGTCCATATTCATACGGTCCGCAACGCGTTGCAGTTCGGAACGATTTGCAACTGCAGACGGGCAAGCCAGCAATCGCGAACCAGCGCTCAAGCCAGCCAGCCGGACAAAGAAGACCACTTCAGCAGAAGGGCTGGCCGATGGCACTCGGGCTTACGAGGGGCGCGCTCCTCGCCTCCGCATCCGCACTCGTGATGACGGGCATGGCGCACGCGCAGGACGCGATCGTCCTGGATAGGATCACTGTCACCACGACGACGGCGACCAGGACCGAATCGGCGCCCTATGACGCGCTGTCCGGCTCGACCGTGGTCGACCGGGATACGCTTGAGACCGACTTCGCGCCGAGCCGCATCTCCGATGTCCTCGACACGCTGCCGGGCGTGTGGACCGACGAGAACGCCGACGATCCGGCGACCGCCATCAACATCCGCGGTCTGCAGGACTTCGGCCGCGTCAACGTCATGATCGACGGGGCCCGGCAGAACTTCCAGCGCTCCGGCCACAACGCCAACGGCATGTTCTACATCGACCCCGAAATGATCCGGGCGGTCGACGTGACCCGCGGCCCGACCTCGACCATCTACGGGTCGGGCGCCATCGGCGGCGTCGTCGACTTCCGCACCCTCACCGCCGACGACGTCCTTAAGCCGGGCGAAACCGTCGCCGGCCGGCTGAAGGGCCGCTACGAGACCAACAGCACCGGCGTGAACGGCCATGCCGAGGTGGCCGCCCGCGTCGGCCAGGCCTTCGACGCCGTCGCCGCCGGCACATGGGCGAGCTACGGCGACTACACCGACGGCGCCGGCAACGAGATCGTCAACTCCGGCTACGACCTCAAGAGCGGCCTCTTCGAGGCGCGCGCCCGGCCCGCCGACGGCCATGAGATCACCGCCACCGGCATCCTCTACAACGCCACCTACGATCAGGGCGAAGACACGGTCTACGACACCGACACGACGACCGAGACCTACCGGCTGAAGTACCGCTACCAGCGGCCCGAGGACCGGCTCTTCGACCTGTCCGCGCAGGTCTATTACACGTCGACCAAGACCGACCAGACCATCATCGACGTGGCCAACTACTTCCCGCGGCCGAGCCTCGGGTCGGAGCGCGAGTTCAAGATCGAGACGACCGGCGTCGACGTCTTCAACACCTCGCGGGTCATGCTCGGCCAGACCCATCACGCCATCACCTACGGCGCCGACGCCTTCCGCGACCAGGTGAAGACCAGCGACCCCGATCCGTTCTCCAGCGGCGACGAGTTCACCCCGCCGGGGACACGCAACGTCTACGGCACCTACATCCAGGACCAGATGACCGTCGGCATCCTCGATATCATCGGGGCGCTGCGCTACGACGCCTACGACCTCGACGGACAGGGCACCACCAGCTCCGGCGACCATCTCTCGCCGCGCATCACGGTCGGCCTCACCCCGGTCGAGTGGGTCACCGTCTTCGGAACGTTCGCCGAAGCCTACCGTGCCCCGTCCCTCACCGAGACCACCTGGACCGGCACCCACCCGCCCGTCGGCGGCGCCCCGCCGTTCGAGTTCCTGCCGAATGCCGACCTCCGCCCTGAGACGGCGCACAACATCGAAGGCGGCGTGAACTTCCGCTTCGACGACATCATCCGGGAAGGCGATCGTGTCCGTGCCCGGGTGCTCGGCTACTACAACCAGGTCGACGACTACATCGGCACGGTGGTGGTGCCCTATTCGCGCCGGCCGGGCGCCGCCTGCTCCAGCCCGCCTTTCTGCTACCAGTACGAGAACATCAGCCAGGCCAATCTCTGGGGCTTCGAGGCCGGCGTCGACTACGACGCAGGCCGCTGGTTTGCAGGCCTCTCCGGCACCATCTCCCGCGGCACCGACGCCGAGACCGGCAACGATCTCGACACGATCCCGCCGGATCGTCTGATCCTGTCGGGTGGCTTCCGCGCCTTCTCCCAGAAGTTGACCGCGGGAGGACGTCTCAGCCTCGTCTCGGATCAGGAAGACGTCTCGCCCGGCCTGGAATCCGACGCCTACGCCGTCCTCGACCTCTACGCCAAATACGATGTGGACGACCGGCTGTCGGTCGGCCTCAATATCGACAACGTGTTCGATACGTATTATCAGCCCTTCCTGGATGCGGAAGCTGCGCCGGGGTTCAACGCTAAGCTTACCCTTGACTTGCGCCTGGGCGGCAACCTCAACAAGTCGTCCGCGACTTATTAGAAGGATTCTTAAATCGTGTTTATCGCAATGAATCGCTTCAAGGTCCTTCCGGAGGAGGCGGATGCCTTCGAGCAGGTCTGGCTCGGACGCGAAATTCATCTCGATCAGGAACCGGGCTTCGTGGAGTTCCATCTCCTCAAGGGACCGGAGCGCGACGATCACGTGCTCTACTCCTCGCATACGATCTGGGAGTCCCGCGAGGCCTTCGAAGCGTGGACCCGGTCCCAGTCCTTCCGGGACGCGCACAAGACCGCCGGCGACCGGAAGTCTCTCTATGTCGGGCACCCCGAGTTCGAGGGGTTCGAGGTCCTGCAGACGGTGACGCCGCGCGTCGGCGTCTGACCGTCTCAACCGACTTGCTTTCGCCGATTGCGGGATCTCCTCCACGATCCGGGCCGGCGAGGCAGACGTGTGCCGGCGGAGACCCTGACCCTCCGCCGGCGCCGCTTTTGAAATGGTTCAACGGGCTCGGGGCCCGACGCGCTTGGCGCGAGGCCCCGCGAGCTCCGGTTTTGACACGTACAAGGTCTGAAGGCTCATGGACGCGATACTGCTTTCTCAGGCGGAGGGGCTGATTTCGGGCGGAGACCTGCCGCACGATCTCAGCCCCCTCGGCATGTTCATGGCTGCCGACATCGTGGTGAAGGCCGTGATGATCGGTCTGGTGATCGCCTTCCTCGTCACGTGGACGGTGTGGCTGTTCAAGACCCTCGAGCTGGCCGGCGCCCTCTCGCGCACCCGCCGGGCGCTGGCGCACGTCTCCTCCGCCCGCACGCTGGCCGATGCCAGCGACCGGGTCGGCGAGCGTGGCGCCGTGGCCCGCCTGCTGGCCGCGGCTGAAGAAGAGCTCGACCAGTCGGAAGGTCTGGCGCCCGCGGGCATCAAGGAGCGCACGGAAAGCCGGCTCGTCCGCCTCGAGGCTGCCGCCGCCCGCCGGATCACCCAGGGCACGGGCGTGCTGGCGACCATCGGCGCGACCGCCCCGTTCGTCGGCCTGTTCGGCACCGTGTGGGGCATCATGAATGCCTTCATCGGCATCTCGGAGGCGCAGACGACGAACCTCGCCGTCGTCGCGCCCGGGATTGCCGAAGCGCTGCTGGCCACCGCGCTCGGCCTGGTGGCGGCCATCCCCGCGGTGGTGATCTACAATCATTTCTCACGCCGGATCGCGGCCTATCGCGCCCTTCTGGGCGATTCGTCGGCGGCGATCCTCCGGCTGCTCGGCCGCGACCTCGACCGCGCGCCCTCCACGATGTTCGCCGTCGCAGCCGAATAGGGAGGGCCACACCATGGCGATCCGCCCGACCGACGGCGACGACCTCCAGGAAACCCACGAGATCAACGTCACGCCGTTCATCGACGTGATGCTGGTGCTGCTCATCATCTTCATGGTCGCCGCGCCGCTCTCCACTGTCGACGTCGGCGTCGATCTGCCCACCTCGAACGCCGAAAAGACGCCGCGCCCGGACACGCCGGTCATCCTCACCATGCGCGAGGACCAGTCGCTCTATCTCGGCAACGATCCGGTCTCGACCGAGGCGCTGTCCGCCCGCCTCGACGCCGCCACCGACGGAGACCGGGAGACCCGGATCTTCCTCCGGGCCGACAGGATGCTGCGCTATGAGGACGTGATCGGCGCCATGAACACGCTGCGGAGCGCCGGCTATCTCAAGATCGCGCTGGTCGGTCTTGATTCCATCGAACCGGGCGACAAGCCGGGCAGCGCCCAACCGGCGGCCACCGGACACGAATGACATGGCGAAAGCCGACCCTCTCCCGCCTTCGCCGCACGAAACCGGCGCCGGCAGCGTCGGCCGCGCCTTTGGCTGGCTCGCCTGCTTCGTGGTCGTCCTGACGGCCACGTCGGCGCTTGCGCTCGCCGCGTTGACGAACCGTGCCGACACGCCGGAAGTGGCCGCGATGGAACCGGCGATCCTCGTCGATCTGCCGCCGATCGAATCCCTCGACGAGCCCACCTCCGATGCCTCCGACGTCGTCTCGACGGCCGGCGCCTCCGCGTCGACGCCGATCGAGGTCCCGCCGGAGACGATCGAGGAGCCGGGCGCGGAAGAAGCGGTCGAGGAGGAAATGGCCGTCGAACCGCCGGTCGAGGCAGAGCCCGAACCGCAGGCGGAGGAAACCGTCGCGGCGCCGGAGCCCGAAGTCATCGAGGACCCCGTCGAGGAGGAAATTGACGAACCCCTGCCCGAACCGGAACCAATCCCGGAAGAAATCGCAGACCCGGAGCAGACACCCGAGCCGCAAGAGCCCGAAGTCGTCGAGGACCTGCCGGACCCGATCGTCGAGCCCGAGCCGGAAATCGCCGAAGCCCCTGAGCCCGTCGAACCCGAGGCCATCGAGGAGCCGACCGAGGAACCTCCGGTCGAACAGCAGGTTGTCGAGCCCCTGCCCGAGCCTGAGGAGCCCGAGGTCGTCGAGGCCCCTGAACCCGCAAACCCCGAAGTGGCCGAGGTTCCGACGCAGCCGGTCGTCGAGCCCGAGGTGGAGCCCGAGATCACCGAGGAGGCCGCCGCCCCGGAGGCGCCGATCGAGGCCGCGCCGGCCGATGAGCCCAGCGACACCGTGGTCGCCACCGGTCCGCCCCTGCCGACGCCGAAGCCCCCGCCGGAGCCGCTGGCCAGCACCGAAGTGTTCGAACTCAAGCAGGCCCAGGCGTTCGAGCTTCCGACGGCCCGGCCCGAACCCACGGAAGAGATGCGCGCGGTCCTCGAGCAGGAGCGGGCGCGGATCGCCGAGGCGGAGCGGCAGGCAGAGCGGCGCGCCGAGGCGCAGCGCGCCGAAGCACGCCGGCAGGCCGAAGAGCGGCAGAAGGAACAGGCGCGCCGGCGCGCGGAGCGGCGGATGGCGGAGCGGCAGGAGACGGCTCGGCCGACCGAAAGCCGAAAGGGCAAACCAGCGCCCCAGGCGCGCCAGGCCGCATCACGTGCGGCCGCCGCCGCGGCGACCAACAGCTACAACGTCCAGGTCCGGCGCGCGATCGAACGCCAGAAGCGCTATCCGGCGCGGGCCCGTCCGGCCGAGGGCACCGTGCGGGTCAGCTTCACCATCGCCGCCTCCGGCGCGATCACCGGCGCGCGGCTTGCCCGCAGCTCCGGCAATCAGGCCCTAGATCAGGCGGCGATGGATGCGGTCAGGCGGGCGCGGGTGCCACCGATCCCCAGGGAGGTCGGATCGAACAGCATGTCCTTCACCGTCCCGATGAGTTTCTCGATCCGATAGGTCGATCGGATCGGGAAGGGCTCCCGGCTGCCGGCCGGACAGCGGACGGCGGAGCGCCCTCCTCATCGCCAGTGAAGGCTCTATACCGCCGGCCCGGAAGCCCGTCGGCGGTCGGAGAGCGCCTGCCAGAGCACGTGCACCATCTGATCAAAGTCCAGCCACGCCGCCATGTCGAGACACGGGCGAACGGCGAGCATGTCGAGGCCGGCCGCCTCAAGGTGGAGAATCCGCTCGGCGCAGCCCTGGGGCTCGCCGACGATGACCACCCGATCGATCACCGCCTCCGTCAGAAGCGCGGACATCCGCGCCTGATCATCCGCCTCCGCGGCGCTCCGGATGGCACCGACCAGCTCGAGATCGAGACCGTGCAGGCCCGCGAAGCCGTCGCTGAGATCCGCGATGGTGCGTCCGATGTTGCGGCGGAGCGAGGCGTAGGCGGTGCGCGGATCGTCCGTGCACACGACCAGGGTCCAGGCAACGATGCGGGCCGGTGGCGCGCCTGCCGGGCGCCCGTCCGCCAGACGTGCCCGGATGCCGGCGATCGCATCGGGCGTGGCCGCCCCGTTGACGATGACCCCGTCGGCGACATCTCCCGCGAGCCGGAGCATGTCCGTGTCCCCGGCGGCGACGAGGACGTCCACGGGATGCGGCGGCAGGCGGCGCAGGCGCGCGCGGTCGAGGCTGAACGCCGGGGCATCCATGCTGACCGTCTCGCCGGCAGCGAGCGCCTTGATCGCCAGCACCGCGCTGCGCATGGTGCGGGCGGGATCGACGTCCGAGGCTCCGATGGCCGACCTGGCCCGCGACGACCCCGACCCGAGACCGACCACGACGCCGTCCTGACGCAGATCGGCGAGAGCCGCCGCCCCGCGGGCGATGTGCAGGGGATTGCGGACGGCCGGATCCGCGACCCCGATCCCTATCCCGATCCGCGAGGTCGCCGCCGCGATCGCACCGGTCAGCACGAACGGGTCCGGCGTCAGCGCGTCATCGGGGATCCACAGGGCGTCGATCCCTGCTGCCTCGGCCCGCTCCGCCATCATGAGGAAGTCGCCTGCCGCCTCTCGCGGAAGGGTCGAAAACGAAAACCGCATACACTCGCCTCCCCCGGCGTCGGCACTGGCGGCCGCGCGCCGACGCATGGACGGGCCGGTCCCTGCCCGCGCATGTCGAACGCCAAGCACACATCACAATTCGATGGCCGGATCTGGGCCGATCGGCCAGAGCATATGTCCGGAAGCTTGGGCCAGCGTGCCCGGACGGATAGACAGAAGGCGTGGCATTGCAATAGTTTGATGCAAAACTAGTTGCGACCCCGGGGACGTTGGCCTATAGCTTGAAGAAGCCCTCGGGGCGCATCACGGATGCCGCAGACGGTTTGCAAACGGCGCTCGGGAGAAACGAAAAGACGATGGAAGACCGAGCCAAGTCAAAGCCGAACTTTGGGACCAAGCCCGGGGTCGGCGTCGACGACCGCCCGCACCTCGGCCCCCTCGACCAGGCCATCGGATTTCATCTGCGGCTCGCCCAGAACGCCTCGTTCAAGGCGTTCAAGCGCCACACCGGCGAGGCCGACCTGCGGCCGGGCTGGTATGCGGTGCTGAACATCATCCACCACAATCCCGGAATCACGCCGATCGCGCTCAGCCGCGGCTGCGGACGCGACAAGTCGACCATCACGCCGGTGCTTCGCGACCTGCTGCGCGACGGGCTCATCCGGCGCGGAACCATCCCGACCGACAAGCGCAGCTACGCCCTGTTCCTGACGGAGGAGGGCGAGGAACGCCTGACGCATCTGGCCGTTTGCGCGGCCGCCCATGACGCGGAACTCGACGCCATCGTCGGGGACAAGAAAGACGAGCTCATCTGGCTGTTGCGCCGGATCGTAACCGTGCTCGACTGAGGAACGCCGGATTTCATCATGTACACGACCAGCACAGCCTTCCTCGAGGCCCTGAACGAGGCCGGGATCTCCTATATCTTCGCGAACTTCGGCAGCGACCATCCGGCGCTGCTGGAGGCGATCGCCGAGGCGCGCGCGAGCGGCCGGAAGATCCCGGCGGTGGTCACCGCCCCGAACGAGATGGTCGGCATGAGTGCCGCCCATGGCTTCGCCCAGGTGACCGGTCAGCCGCAGCTCGTCCTGGTCCATGTCGAATGCGGCACCCAGGCGCTGGCCGGCGCCGTCCACAACGCCGCGCGCGGCCACGTGCCGATGCTGATCTTCGCCGGCGCCTCGCCCTTTACCCAAGACGGCGAGATGAGGGGCAGCCGCAACGAGTTCATCCAGTGGATCCAGGATGTCCATGACCAGCGCGGCATCATCCGCGGCTACACCAAGTACGACGCCGAGATCCGCACCGGCGAGAACATCAAACAGGTCGTGCACCGCGCCCTGCAGTTCACCTCCACCGACCCGAAGGGCCCGGTCTACCTGATGGGCGCCCGCGAGGTGATGGAGGCCGACATCGCCAATCCGGTGACCATCGATCCCCGGCACTGGCGCCCGGTCGATCCGGGCGCCCTCACCGCGGGTGCGATCGACCGGATCCTCGACCACGTCGAAAAGGCCAAGCGGCCGCTGCTCGTCACCTCCTATGCCGGACGCAACCCGGACGCGGTCGCCGAACTGGTGCGCTTCTGCGAGCGCGTCGGCATGGGCGTGCACGAATCCGTGCCGAGCGCCCTCAACATCCCGCACGACCACCCGCTCTATCTGGGTAACCAGTGGAACGAGCCGTACCAGGACGAGGCGCTCGCCGAGGCCGACTTTGTGCTGGTGGTCGACAGCGACGTGCCCTGGATCCCGTCCCACAACAAGCCGACCCATGGCACGCCGGTGGTCCACATCGACGTGGATCCGCTGAAGGACAACATGCCGCTCTGGTACATCGGCGCGGAAGAGTCGGTGCGCGCCGACGCGCAGACGGCGTTCGCCCAGCTGAACGCCGCGCTCGACGCGCGCGCACCGGACGCGAAAGTGGTCAAGGCGCGCAGCAAGCACTATGCGGCGGCCAGCGAGAAGCGCCGGGCCGGGATCGCGGCGCTCGAGGTCCAGTCGGAAGGCCTGATCACGCCGGAATTCCTGACGGCGACGGTGCGCCGTCACATCGACCCGGACAACACCATCGTGCTCTCGGAGGGCATCACCAACTACACGGTGATCGCCAACCACATGCGGATGACGCGGCCGGGCTCCTATTTCGCCAGCGGCGGCGGCTCGCTGGGCTGGAATGGCGGCGCTGCGATCGGCACCAAGCTCGCCGCGCCGGAGAAGACCGTCGTCGCCCTGTCCGGCGACGGCTCCTACATGTTCTCCATCCCCTCGACGGTCCACTGGATGGCCGGCAAGTACCAGACGCCGTTCCTGCAGGTCGTCTACAACAACGGGGGCTGGAAGGCGCCGCGCTTCTCCGCGCTCTCCGTCCATCCGGACGGTTACGTGTCGAGGGCCAACGACCTCGACCTGTCGTTCGATCCGCCACCGGCCTATGCCGACATCGCCGCCGCCTCGGGCGGCGCCTGGGCGCGCAAGGTGGAGCGCCCGGAAGACCTCGATGCCGCCGTCGCCGAGGCCCTCGCCGTGGTGCGCGACGAGAAGCGCTCAGCGGTGCTGGACGTCTGGCTCGCGCCCGTCTGAGGCGGCCCGCCGGGCCTCCGGTCGGTCAGCCGTCCGGAGCGCTCCCGTCCTGGCTTGAGCAATCGCGCCGTTCAGGCCGCGTCGATCTGAACGGGAAGCGCTCTACCGCTCGCAGCGGAAGACCGGGATGATCGGTCCCCAGAACGACAGGGCGACGGCGTCGCCGCCCTGCTGGTAGCCGAACACCGAGTTGTCCTTGCTCGGCGTGCCGTCCTGGGTGCAGCCCGACAGCGACAGCTCGAAGGTGCCGTTGGTCTCGATGTCGATGTCCTCCACCTTGCAGACCAGGTCGGCCACCACCAGCCGGTCGTCCTGGATGCGGACCGCCTCGCCACCGCAGTCGGGCTCCAGCGTGTAGCGCCCGAGGAAGCCGCGCTCCTGGTCCTGCGCGGCGGCGGACGACGCGAAGCCGACCAGCACGGCGCACGCCAGCGCCGCCCGCGCGTTCGCGCATCGCCGACGCGCCCTGGTTTTCGATCCGATCACTGAACGACCCTTCCCTTTGCACGACGAGGCCGGCCCCGGACGCGACGCGCGTCGGCGGAGCGGCTCCATGCCTTTCTCACGCATGCGCGTGCGGCGAAAGGGTGTCAGGCCGATCCGACCAGGTCAGGCAGGCATCTTCGAGAAGCTGCTCGTCCGCCTTCGGCTCCCCCGGCGATCCGTCGAAGCAGACACGGCCGCGGTCGCCCCCGCAGCCGGGCCGGCGATGCAAGGCGCAGGGCGCGCCCTGCTCGCCGCGCAGGGCGCCGAGGCCGGCGGCATTTCCTTGCATTCCGGGCGCGCCATCTACCGGCCCGCCGTTCGGGGCGGGCAGCGTCGGGCCCGCTTTCGACCTTGAGTTTATGCCCGGATAATGTTTGAGTGCAAACTAGAATTCGGCGCCCTCGACCGCAGTGGCGCGCCTGCCGGAGGACCGGTTGAACGGTCCCCGGGTGACGTTGGGAGGATCGACCATCGTGCCACTGCTGACCGACAGGGTCTGCCTGATCACCGGCGGAGCAGAGAGCCATGGAACGGCCGAGGAAGTGACCCGTTCCCTCCCTTGCCGCGCCTGGGATCCGTCGAGCGTCACGACCGGTTTGGTGCTGAAGGTCGATGCCCGCATGAGCGCCTAGTCCCCTGGCGCGAGCGCGAAGGCCGGGCGGACGACCAATCGTCCCCGCGTCCTGATCCCGCGCCCCGCCCGCACCCACAGACACCACCCACTCCCGCGCCGGGCACAGGCGCATCGTTCAAGAAGGAGTAGACCCCATGGACATCACCATGCTCATCGGCGGCGCCGACACGCCCGCCACCGACGACGCCCTGTTCGAGCGCCGCAACCCCGTGTCCGGCGACGTCGCGACCCGCGCGCCGGCCGCCAAGCCGGCCGACGTCGACAAGGCCGTCGAGGCCGCCGCCGCCGCCTTCCCCGAGTGGTCGGAGATGGGTCCGGGCGCGCGCCGCAAGATCCTCAACAAGGCGGCCGACGCGATGGACGCCCACACCGAGGAGTTCATCAAGGTCGCCATGGCGGAGACCGGCGCCACTGGCCCGTGGATCGGCTTCAACGTCATGCTCGCGGCCAACATGCTGCGCGAGGCGGCGTCGATGACCACCCAGGTCACCGGCGAGATCATCCCCTCCGACAAGCCCGGCACGCTCTCCATGGCGATCCGCCAGCCGGTCGGCGTGCTGGTCGGCATGGCGCCCTGGAACGCCCCGGTGATCCTGGCCGTGCGCGCGCTGGCGCTGCCGATCGCCTGCGGCAACACCGTCGTGCTGAAGGCGTCGGAGATGTGCCCGGCCACCCACCGGCTGATCGGCAAGGTCCTCACCGACTCCGGCCTGCCGAAGGGCGTGGTGAACGTCGTCACCCATTCCGCCGAGGACGCGCCGGAAGTGGTCTCCGCGCTGATCGGCCACCCGAAGGTGAAGCGCATCAACTTCACGGGCTCCACCCGCGTCGGCAAGATCATCGCCGGCGAGGCCGCCAAGTACCTGAAGCCGGTGCTGCTGGAGCTCGGCGGCAAGGCGCCGCTGGTCATCCTCGACGACGCCGACATCGAGGGCGCGGTCAACGCGGCCGCCTTCGGCGCGTTCATGAACCAGGGCCAGATCTGCATGTCGACCGAGAAGATCGTCGTCGACGAGAAGGTCGCCGACGACTTCGTCCAGCGCTTCGCCGCCAAGGCCGGCGCGCTGCCCTACGGCGATCCGAGCGGCCACGTGGTGCTCGGCTCGGTGGTCAACCGCGAGACCATCGAGAAGGTCGACGCGCTGATCAAGGACGCAGTGGCCAAGGGCGCCAAGGTCGTCACCGGCGGCGCGACGGACAGCACCATCATGCCGGCGACCGTCGTCGACAAGGTCACCCCCGACATGCGCCTCTACAGCGAGGAGTCGTTCGGCCCGGTGGTCTGCGTGATCCGGGTGAGCGGCGTCGACGAAGCGGTGAAGGTCGCCAACGACACCGAGTACGGCTTGTCGGCCGCGGTGTTCGGCAAGGACGTCCAGCGCGCCATGGGCGTCGCCCGGCGCATCGAGTCCGGCATCTGCCACGTCAACGGCCCGACTGTCGGCGACGAGGCGCAGATGCCGTTCGGCGGCGTCAAGGCCAGCGGCTACGGCCGCTTCGGCGGCAAGGCAGGCGTCGCCGAGTTCACCGAGCTGCGCTGGATCACCGTCGAGGACGCCGGCCAGCACTACCCGTTCTGATCGAAACGGCGCACACTCCTCCCTGTCCGGCGGCTCTCGCCGGACAGGGAGCGAACGACAAACTCGTTGGGACTAAAACCAGTCTGGACCTCGTCCGGCAGAATGCCTAGGATCGGGCCGACAGCATCAGACAACCGCCGGCGGGCCTGCAACGCGCCGGCACCGGTCCCGACAACGACGCGGGGCGACGCCACGGAGGAACGCGACAATGACCATCGGAAGACGTGAGTTTCTGCTCGCTTCGGCGGGCGTCCTGGCCGCTCCGGCCGTGCTGCGCGGCACCGCCTTTGCGGCCGACGCCGAGTACACCTTGAAGCTGCACCACTTCCTCGGCCCGAAATCGCCGGCCCAGACCCAGATGCTGGAGCCGTGGGCGCAGGCCATCGAGACGGATTCCGGCGGCCGGGTGAAGATCGAGATCTACCCGTCGATGTCGCTGGGCGGCGCGCCGCCCCAGCTGTTCCGCCAGGTCGCCGACGGCGTCGTCGACATCGTCTGGACGGTGAACGGCTACACGCCGGGCCTCTTCCCGCGCTCGGAGGTGTTCGAGCTGCCGACCATCTTCACCAACGACATCGCCGCCACGAACCTCGCCATGCGCGAGATGTTCGATGAGTATCTGGCGCCCGAGTACGAGCCGGTGCACGTGCTGTTCAACCACGTGCACGCCGGCCAGGCGATCCACATGGCCAACGACCCGGTGCACTCGGTCGCCGACACCCAGGGCAAGAAGCTCCGCGTGCCCGGCCCGACCGGCAACGCCGTCGTCAAGGCGATGGGGGCCACCCCGGTGACCATGCCGGTGCCCGACCTGCCCCAGGCGCTCGCCACCAGCGCCGTCGACGGCGCGCTGATCCCGTGGGAGATCATCCCGGCGCTTAAGCTGCAGGACGTGACCAAGTACCAGATCGAGGGGCCGGACAGGAACCGCTTCGGCACCACGACCTTCCAGGTGTCGATGAACCGCGACAAGTGGGAGTCGCTGCCCGACGACATCAAGGCGGTGTTCGACAAGAACTCCGACGAGGCCTGGCTCAGGAAGGTCGCCGAGATCTGGCGCAACTCCGACGACAAGGGCATCCAGATCGCCGTCGACGCCGGCAACGAGCACATCGTCCTCACCGAAGAGCAGATGGCGACGTTCAACGACGCGCTCGGCCCGGTGGTCGACCAGTGGGCGGCCGAGCACACCGACTTCGATTCCAAGGCGCTCGTCGAGGCCGCCCGTGCCTCGATGGCCAAGAACAAGTCGTGAGCCCGGCCGCTTGACCCCTCACGGCCCCCAGATGGACGCGGCCCCCGGGCCGCGTCCCGACACGCCGGCCGCCCGGACGCTGCGCGGGCTGGCGGGTTTCATCACCCTCTGGGCCGTCCTCGGCGGCCTGATCGCCTCGGCGCTGGCGGTGATGACGGCGTTCAGCGCGCTCTCGAGCCTTCTGCTCGGCGTCCCCTTTCCGGCCGACTACGAGTTGATGAAGCACATCATCGCCGTGGTGATCTTCATGTTCCTGCCCTACTGCCAACTGGTCGGCGCCAACGTGACGGTCGACATCTTCACCGAAGGCATGAGTGCGGGAAAGAAGGCCGCGATGAGCGTCTTCTCCTCCTTGTTCGCGCTTGCCTTCGCAGTGCTCCTGTTCCGCCAGATGTGGCTCGGGATGGGCAGCTACATGCGCTACGTGGAAACAACGCCGGTCCTCAAGCTGCCGCTGTGGACCGCGTTCCCGCCCATCCTCGTCTCCCTTGGGCTGCTCTTCCTCGCCGCGCTCGTGACCACGATCGACGGCATCCGCGTCATGCGCGGCCGTCCGCAGTTCGTCGAGCCCCACCCCCTGGAGACGGCCGAGTAGCCTCGTCGGAGAGACAATGGACAGCCTTGCCCTCGGCCTCCTGGGCCTTGTCGTTCTCCTCGGCCTGATCGCGATCCGCGTTCCGATCGCCTACACCATGATCCTGGTGGGCATCGGCGGGATCATCATGCAGTCCGGCCCTGCCATCCTTCTCAACCAGTTGAAGGATCTGGCCTACTCGCAGTTCTCCAACTACGACCTCTCGGTGCTGCCGATGTTCATCCTGATGGGCGGGCTGGCCGGGCGCACCGGGCTGTCGCGCGACCTGTTCCGCGGCGCCAACGCCTGGCTCGGCCGCTTCCGCGGCGGGGTGGCCATGTCGGCGATCGCCGCCTGCGCCGGCTTCGGCGCGCTCAGTGGCTCGTCCACCGCGACCGCGTCGACCATGGGCACCGTCGCCCTGCCCGAACTCAAGCGCTACAACTACAAGCCGTCGCTCGCCACCGGCACCATCGCCGCCGGCGGCACCCTCGGCATCCTGATCCCGCCGTCGGTGGTGCTCATCGTCTACGCCATCATCGTCGAGACCAACATCGTCACGATGTTCGCCGCCGCCCTGATTCCGGGCATTCTGGCGATGCTGATGTTCATCCTCACCGTCGCCGTCTATGTGCGCCTCGTGCCCGACGCCGGCCCGGAGGGCGAACGCGTCAGCCGTGCCGAGCTCTGGTCGGCGACGCTCGGACTGCTGCCGGTGCTGGTGATCTTCGGCATCGTCATCGGCGGCATCTACGCCGGCATCTACAATCCGACGCCCGCCGCCGCCATCGGCGTGTTCCTGGTGGCGATCTACGGCGTCGCGCGCGGCAAGCTCAACTGGCGGGGCTTCGTCGCCTCGCTGTTGGAAACCGCGCGCCTGAGCGGCATGATCTTCCTGATCCTGCTCGGCGCCGAGCTCCTGAAGATCTTCATGGCGCGGGCCGGCGTGCCCCAGGCGGCGGCGGAATTCCTTCAGACCAGCGGCCTCGCGCCGCTTTCCATCCTGCTCCTGATCATCGTCGTCTTCCTGATCTTCGGCTGCCTGATGGACTCGCTCTCGATGGTCATCCTGGCGATCCCGTTCTTCTGGCCGGTCGTCGCCGGCCTCGACTTCGGGCTTGGTCCCGAGGAGACGAAGATCTGGTTCGGCGTCATCATCCTGGTGACGGTGGAGCTGGGGCTGATAACACCGCCCGTAGGGCTCAACGTGTTCATCATCAACTCGCTCGCCCGCGAGGTGCCCATGCGCGAGACCTTCAAGGGCGTGATGCCGTTCTTCGCCTCCGAGATCGTCCGCATCGCGCTGCTGATCGCCTTCCCGGCAATCACCCTGTTCCTGCCGCGCCTGCTCCAGTAGGGGCCGCCGCCTCCCCCTCGCCCGCCGAAAGCTCGGCGATCAGCGCTGACTGGGCCGCGCTCTGGTAGCGGTCGCGGTGGCGCACCAGGGCGAACTCGCGCGCCGGCAGGTCGACCGGGATCGCCGTCAGCCGCCCTTCGGCGATGTCGCGGGCGACCACGTGGCCGGAGATGATCGTCGCCCCCGCCCCGGCCTCCACGGCCTCGCGCACCGCCTCGTTCGACGGCAGCACCAGGAACACCCTGAGCCGGTCCGGGTCGAAGCCCTCGTCGCGGGCGAACGCCTCGAAGATCTCGCGGGTGCCGGAGCCCGCCTCGCGGATCACCCACGGGATCGCCTCCAGGTCGAGCCGCCCGTTGGCCAGCCGCGGCGGCGCCGGCTGCCCGGCCGCCACCACCAGCACCAGCCGGTCGACGTCCACCGGCATCCGCACCAGCGTGCGGTGGCGGGTCTCGCCCTCCACAAGGCCGAGGTCGACGGCCCCCTCCGCCACCGCCGTTTCCACCTGCCGCGTGTTGCCGATCCGCACGTCGAGGCGCACGCCCGGATAGGCCGTGTGGAAGCTCGCCAGCCGCCGCGGCAGCCAGTGGGTGGCGATGGTCTGGCTCGCCGCCACCGACAGCGAGCCCACCGTCAGCCCGGACAGATCCTCCAGCACGGCCCGCGCCGTCGCCGCCCGCTCCAGCACCGCGCGCGCCTCGGGAAGGAACCGGCTGCCCGCCTCGGTGAGTTCGATGCGCCGGCCCAGCCGGTCGAACAGCGCCGTGCCGTAGCGCCGCTCGAGCGCCGCGATCGCCGCCGAAACGGCCGACTGGGTCATCCGCAGGCTCTCCGCCGCGCGGGTCACGTGGCCGCGCTCGGCCACGGCGACGAAGATCTTCAGCTGGTCGAGGGTCATGATCCTATAGAAACAAAATCGATCGAACAGACAAGGATTATGCGTTGGATCGAACGGTTCTGTCTGGAGATATTCTAGAACGCGCCGGAGTCATCAGGTGGCTGGCCGCATCGTGGGATCGCTTCCGGGCGCTCCCCGCCGGCCCAGCCGAATGGAGTTCCATGTCGGTCGAACCGAAGATTGCCCTGTCGCCCAAGGTCTCCGACGAGATCCGCCAGACCACCTGCTACATGTGCGCCTGCCGGTGCGGCATCAACGTGCACATGCGCGACGACAAGGTCCGCTACATCGAGGGCAACCGGGACCATCCGGTCAACCGCGGCGTGCTGTGCGCCAAGGGCTCCGCCGGCATCATGCAGCACTATTCGCCGGCCCGCCTGCGCGCCCCGATGATCCGCTCCGGCCCGCGCGGCTCCGGCCAGTTCAAGGAAATCTCCTGGGAAGAGGCGATGTCGACGGCGGTCGAGTGGCTCGGCCCGATCCGCGACACCGATCCGAAGAAGCTCGCCTTCTTCACCGGCCGCGACCAGAGCCAGTCGCTCACCTCCTGGTGGGCGCAGCAGTTCGGCACCCCGAACTACGCCGCCCACGGCGGCTTCTGCTCCGTCAACATGGCGGCCGCCGGCATCTACACGCTGGGCGGCGCGTTCTGGGAGTTCGGCTCGCCGGACTGGCAGCGCTCGCGCTATTTCATGATCTTCGGCGTCGCCGAGGACCACGATTCCAACCCCATCAAGCTCGGCCTCGCCGAGCTCAAGCGCAACGGCGCCAAGATCGTCGGCGTGAACCCGGTCCGCACCGGCTACAACGCCATCGCCGACGAATGGGTCGGCATCACGCCCGGCACCGACGGCCTGTTCATCCAGGCGCTGACCCACGAGCTGATCCGCACCGGCAACGTCGATGTCGACTACCTGATCCGCTACACCAACGCCCCGTGGCTGGTGATCGTCGACAAGGGCACCGAGACCGAGGGCCTGTTTGCCCGCGACGCCGACGGCACGCCCCTCGTCCTCGACCGCAAGACCGGCACGGTGCACCCCTCCAGCGACGCCGGCGTGGCGCCCGCCCTGAAGGGTCTGGTCACGCTCCCCGACGGCCGCACGGCCCGGCCGGTGTTCGAGCTGCTCGCCGAAAAGGCCATGAGCGCGGACTGCGCGCCCGACGCGGTCGCCGAGGCCTGCGGCATCGCCGCCGACACCATCCGCCGGCTCGCCGCCGAGATCGCCCACGCGGCGTTCCAGGAAGAGGTGGTCATCGACCAGCCGTGGACCGACATGCGCGGCGAACGCCACGAGACCATGATCGGCCGGCCGGTCTCGTTCCACGCCATGCGCGGCATCTCGGCCCATTCCAACGGCTTCCAGACCTGCCGGGCGCTGCACGTCCTGCAGCTCATCATCGGCTCGGTGGAGACCCCCGGCGGGTTCCGCTTCAAGCCGCCCTACCCGAAGCCGGTGGAATCCCACCCCAAGCCGCACTCCAAGGTCACCCCCGGCGCCCCCCTCGACGGCCCGCATCTCGGCTATCCGATGGGGCCGGAACACCTGGCCATCGACGACGACGGCAACCCGATCCGCATCGACAAGGCGTTCACCTGGGACGCCCCGATGTCGGCCCACGGCATGATGCACATGGTGATCGCCAACGCCCACGCGCGCGATCCTTACGGCATCGACGTCCTGTTCCTCTACATGGCCAACATGGCCTGGAACTCGTCGATGAACACCCGCGGCACCATGGAGATGCTGTCGGCCCAGAACGACGATGGCTCCTACGTCATCCCGAAGATCATCTACTCGGACGCCTACTCCTCCGAGATGGTCGCCTATGCCGACCTGATCCTGCCGGACACCACCTATCTGGAGCGCCACGACTGCATCTCGCTGCTCGACCGGCCGATCTCCGAGCCGGACGCCGCCGCCGATGCCATCCGCTGGCCCGTGGTCGAGCCCGACCGCGACGTGCGTGGCTTCCAGTCGGCGCTGATCGATCTCGGCGCGCGCCTCAAGCTGCCCGGCTTCGTCAAGGACGACGGCACCGCCGCCTACCGCGATTACGCCGACTACATCGTCAATCACCAGCGCCGCCCGGGCATCGGACCGCTGGCAGGCTGGCGCAAGGACGACGACCGGCCGGGCCGCGGCGCTCCCAACCCGGAGCAGCTCGAGCGCTATATCGAGAACGGCGGCTTCTACAAGGCGCACATCCCCGAGGAAGCGCAGTTCTTCAAGCCGTTCAACAGGGCCTACCAGGAGTGGGCGGTCGGCATGGGCCTGTTCGACGCGCCCCAGCCCTACGTCTTCCAGATCTATTCCGAGCCCCTCGCCAAGTTCCGCCTTGCCGCCAACGGCTTCGGCGACCGTCAGCCGCCCGACCACCTCCGCGCCCAAATCCGCGAGACCTTCGATCCGCTGCCCCACTGGTATCCGCCGTTCGAGGGATCGATGGTGGACGGCTTCCCGATCCACGCGCTGACCCAGCGGCCGGCGGCCATGTACCACTCCTGGGGCTCCCAGAACGCCTGGCTGCGGCAGATCCACGGCCGCAATCCGCTCTACGTGCCCGGGCCGATCTGCGAGGCCCACGACCTCCACGACGGCGACTGGGCGTGGCTCACCTCGCACCACGGCCGCATCAAGGTGCCCGTCATGCGCATGGACGCGGTCAATTCCCACACAGTGTGGACCTGGAACGCCATCGGTAAGCGCTCCGGCGCCTGGGCCCTCGACAAGGACGCGCCCGAGGCGACCAAGGGCTTCCTGCTCAACCACCTGATCCACGAGCTGCTGCCGCCGCGCGGCGACGGCCAGCGCTGGTCGAACTCCGATCCGATCACCGGCCAGGCCGCCTGGTACGACCTGCGCGTGAAGATCGAGAAGGCCGAGCCCGGCCCCTGGTCCGAGCCGCATCTGCCCGCCCAGGAGTCGCCCGTCGGCGTCGGCCCCAAGGACATCGCCTACGGGGAGGAATGGTCATGACCACGCTTCCGCAGAGCACCGAGAAGAAGCTCGGCCTCGTCATCGATCTGGACACCTGCGTCGGCTGCCACGCCTGCGTGGTCGCCTGCAAGGAGTGGAACACCGGCGGCTACGGCGCCGCGCTGTCCGACCAGGACGCCTACGGCGCGTCCCCTTCGGGCACCTTCCTCAACCGCATCCACACCTTCGAGGTGACCCCGGCGGAAAGCCGCGGCTGCGGCGGGCATGGTGGCGGCACCGCGAATGCCCAGATCGTGCATTTCCCGAAGTCGTGCCTCCACTGCGACGACGCGCCTTGCGTGACGGTCTGCCCGACCGGCGCCAGCTACAAGCGCGCCGCCGACGGCATCGTGCTGGTCAACGAGGACGCCTGCATCGGCTGCGGCCTGTGCGCCTGGGCGTGCCCCTACGGCGCCCGCGAGATGGACGCCGACGCAGGCGTCATGAAGAAGTGCACGCTCTGCGTCGACCGCATCTACAACGACAACATCCCGGAGATCGACCGGGTGCCGTCCTGCGTGCGGACCTGCCCGGCCAACGCCCGCCACTTCGGCGACCTCGCCGATCCAGCCTCTGACGTGTCGCTGCTGGTGGCGGCGCGCGGCGGCGTCGAGCTGATGCCCGAGCAGGGCACCAGGCCGGTCAACCGCTATCTGCCGCCGCGCCCCAAGGCCGACATCGACGCGCCGGAGTCCATCGATCTCATTGCGCTTGCCGAGCCGGAGACCAAGGGCTTCCTCGGCTGGCTCGACCGCGCGCTGGAGCGGCTGAACTAGATGCATCCCGCCCCCTCCATCATCGTCTTCACCACCCTGTCCGGCATCGGCTTCGGGCTGATGGCCTGGCTCGGCCTCGGCATCGGCCCGGACGGCTTCTGGTTCGCGCTCATGGGCTGCGGCCTGGCGCTCTTCTTTGCCTGCGTCGGCCTCGTCGCCTCGCTCTGGCATCTCGGCAATCCCCAGCGCGCCTGGCGGGCGCTCTCCCAGTGGCGCTCGTCATGGCTGTCGCGCGAAGGCGTCGCCTCGATTGCGACGCTGACCGTCTTCAGTCTCTACGCCCTGCTGTGGGTGGTGTTCGGCGTCCGCACGCCGTGGCTCGGCCTCCCGGCGACGGTGCTCTCCGTCGTCTGCATCGTCTGCACCTCAATGATCTACGGCTCGCTGAAGGCGGTGCCGCGCTGGTCGAAGCCGCCCACCTCGCCGATGTTCGTGGCGGTGGGTCTGGCGGGCGGCGCGCTGGTCGCCGCCGCCCTTGCGCCGCTCTCCGGGCCTACCGGCCCGGTGCCGGTGTGGCTGGCCGCCATCACGGTGCTGATCGCCGCGGTGGTGTGGCTCGTCTGGAGCCGCAAGGCGCGCGACACCCGGCTCGACGCCGACGGCTCCACCCCGGAAACCGCCATTGGCCTGCCCGGCATCGGCCGGGTCCGCCTGCTGGAGGCGCCGCACACCTCGCCCAACTACCTGATGAAGGAGATGGTGTTCCGGATCGGCCGCAAGCGCGCCAACGCGCTGCGCAAGCTGGCGTTCGCCCTCGGCTTCGCCGTGCCGCTCGGCGCCGTGGCACTGTCGCTCGCCGTACCGGCGGTCTGGCCGCTGCTGCTCGTCGCCGTCGTCGCCCACCTCGTCGGCGTCGCCGCCTCGCGCTGGCTGTTCTTCGCCGAGGCCCAGCACGTCGTCGGCCTCTATTACGGCGAGCGCTGATCCGCCCCGCCGGATGCGGCGGCTCTGCTCGCTCCCCTTCCTTGCAGGTGGGACGGACTGGTCGACAACGACACGCCCCGGGGGCTTGCGGCCCGCCGCCCGAGGCGCGAGGATCGCGCCCAGCGACCCCGCCGCCTGGCCAAGGATGCGTCATGAGCCTCACCCGCGATCTCGCGCGCCTGATCGATGCGAAGGCGGTCACCGAGGCCGACCTCGCCTGCGGCGCCTTGTTCGTGCTCGACACCGCGGCCTGTGCGCTCGGCGCGCGGACCACCGAGCCCGCCCGCATTCTCACCGCCGTCGCCCCGGCTGACCATGCCGACACGGCGCGCCGCGCCTTCCACTTCGGCGGCCTCGCCCACATCCTCGAGATGGACGACCTCCACCGCGAGTCCGTCACCCATCCGGGCTCGGTGGTGATCCCCGCCGCGTGGGCGATCGCCGAGCGCGACGGCCTCGGTGGCCGCGCCTTCCTCGCCGCCGTGCTGGCCGGCTACGAGGCCTGCTGCCGGGTCGGCATGGCGGTGGGCCGCGCCCACTACCGGGTCTGGCACAACACGTCCACCTGCGGCCCGTTCGGTGCCGCCATGGCCGCCGGTCGGCTCCTCGATCTGAGCGAAGACCAGATGGTCTGGGCGCTCGGCAACGCCGGCACCCAGTCGTCCGGGCTGTGGGAATTCCTCGCCACCGGCGCCATGAGCAAGCATCTGCACACCGCCCGTGCCGCCGAATCCGGCGTCCTCGCCGCCCTGCTCGCCAAGGAGGGCTTCACCGGGCCGGAGGCGATCCTGGAGGGCGAGAAAGGCTTCTTCGCCGGCCTGTGCCCTGACCCGATCCCCAGCGCCGTCACCGCCGCCCCCGACCGTCCCTGGGCATTGACGGCAACCTCCATCAAGCCGTGGCCCTGCTGCCGGCACACCCATCCGGCCATCGACGCCGCGCTGGCCCTTCGCGGGCAGCTGGGCGGCGCCAGCGCTGCGTCGGTCGCCGTGCGCACCTACCAGGCGGCCCTCGACGTGTGCGACCGGCCGGATCCGCAGAATCCCTACGCCGCCCGGTTTTCCCTCCAGCACTGCGTCGCCGCCGCCCTCGCCGACGGCGCCGTCACCCCGGCAAGCTTCGACGGCGCGGCCCGCGACCGGCTTGCGGCAACCCGGGCAACCGTCACCGTCGCGCGCTCCCCCGACATCGACGCCGCTTACCCCGACGCCTGGGGTGCCGATGTCAGCGTTCTGGCCGCCGACGGCCGCACCCTGCAGGCCGTGCGCCACGATGCTCTGGGCGATCCCGGCAATCCGTTCCCCGCCGAAGCGGTCGCCGCCAAGGCCCGATCGCTGATGATCGACGGCGGCATGGAGCCTTCCGCATCAGACGCGCTCATCGCGGCCGTTCTCGCCCTGCCGGAGGACCGTCGGGTCGGCTCGCTCGGCCTGTTCGCCGCCACCCCGGCCGGCGCCGCCCGGAGTGCCGCGTGACCGGCTCCGACGACCCGCCCTTCACCGACTGGATCGGCCGGACGAGCGAGCGCGAGGACATCGTCACCGAGCGCCTCGACGCAAGCTTCCGGGCCATCTTCGCGCCGCACCTCGCCGCGGTCCCGGACGGCGCCGCGCCGCTCGGCATCCACTGGTGCCTGGCGCCCGCCATCGCGTCGATGGACGCCCTCGGTCGCGACGGGCACCCGGCCCTGTCGCGCGACCTGCCGCCGGTGCCGCAGCCCCGGCGCATGTGGGCCGGCGGCACGGTCGAGACCGTCGACCACCTGCGCGTCGGCGACCGGGTCCGCCGCGTCACCACCATCGCCGACGTCACCCGCAAGGACGGCCGCTCCGGCGAGCTCTGGTTCGTGGCCGTCGACCACGACTACCTGACCGACCGCGGCCTGGCCGTGCGCGAGCGCCACGACATCGTCTACCTGGGTGACCGGTCCCCCTCCCCGGGGCCGGCCGTGCAGCCCCGACCGCCGTCCACTCCGACGCCGGCCTGGACCGTCGAAACCTCGCCGACGCTGCTCTTCCGCTACTCCGCCATCACCTTCAACGGCCACCGCATCCACTACGACCTGCCCTATGCGACCCGGGTCGAGGGGTATGACGGCCTTGTCGTCCACGGCCCGATCCAGGCGACCCTGCTGCTGAACTTCGCCGCGACGGAACTGGACCGCCCGCCCGCAACCTTCGTCTATCGCGGGATGTCGCCTGCCATTGCCGGCATGCCGCTGACCGTCACGGCGACCCCGGACAGGCCCGGCACCTATCGCACGCTCGGCCCGGACGGCCGCGTCCACATGGAGGCGACGACCGAGGCGATCGGCGCGATCGTCGCCGACGGGTCACACGAGCGTCGGACACCCGGCCTATCGTCGCGCCCGGGCGAACCTGCTACCCGGCAACCATCAGCCGACATCATTCCGGAAACGAGGGAGCACACCATGGCCGAAGACGAAGAAATGAGCGTCGACGCCTTCGAGATCGCCGACATCCTGGGCGGCGGCCATACGCCCGACGGGCGGTTCGTCGCCATCATCAAGCTGTCGGACGACTCCCAGCACGGCTTCATGATGACACCCGGCAAGGTCGACGCGCTGGCCAACCTGCTGCAGGCCGCCCTGCTGGAATCCCAGGGTCTGCGGGCGACCTTCGGCGTGCCCGCCTCCCTCGACGGCAAGGTCGAGGTGGCAGCAGTTGCCGCCGCCGCGTCGCCGGCCGGCACCGTTCACATGGAGCTCACCGACCGCAAGGGAAACCTGGTCGACCTCGCGATGAGCCGCGAGACCGCCATCGAATGGCGCGACGCGCTCACGAAGAAGATCGAGGCGGCCACCCCCGGAGGATGACGCCGCGATCTGCATCGCTGCGGTTGCGGGTTTTCCTGGGCGCACGTTTTTTTGGGCGTGCCGACCCGCTCAACCGCACTGCGGACTGTTGAGCCTGCCCCGCCGCCGTGTAGAAGGGATGCGGACGAACAAGGGTGCCGCCGACGCGGCCCGTGGCCCCAGGCCGCGGACGGCGGCGTCGCCGGCACGGGAGGGCAGGATGAACCGCAAGTCGATGACGGCCGGCACGGCGGCCTGTCTGGCCGCGCTGCTCCTGTCCGGCTGCGGGGGCAAGACCGACAGCTTCAAGCCGGCGTCGATCGAGGTCGACCGTCCCTACATCTATCCCGAGGCCGCGGAGGCAACGGCCTCCAAGAACGCGAAGGACGCCAAGCAGGCCAAGGGTTCCAAGCGTTCCAAGGGCTCCGGGACGGCCCTCGCGCTGATGCGCATCCGCAACAAGGGTGGCACCGCCGACCGGCTGCTGCGCGTCTCGTCGCCCAAGTCCGGCCCGGTCCAGATGCAGCGGACCTACGTGATCGAGGGCAACCCGATCCAGCGGACCGTCCAGGGTATCGACATCCCCGCCGGCGGATCGGTCGAGATGTCCACCAGCGGCTATTTCCTGAGGTTCGAGAGGGTCGGCGAGACGTTCAAGGACGGCGGCACGTTCCCGATCGTACTGGAGTTCATGGTCGCCGGAAAACTGCCGGTGACGGTGGCGACCGACACCACCGGCCCCGGCCTTCCCAAGCCCGCCCCGAAGAACGCCGACGGCACCCCCATCGCCACCGGTGCGCCGATCTCGATCCAGGGCCTGGAATCCGGCCAGTACGGCACCCAGGCGACCGGTCCGGCCCCGAAAGCCGCCGCCACGAGCACCTCCGGCAGCGCGTCGACGTCGGGCGGAACGGGCGCCAGCGGCAGCGCGACGACCGCACCGCCTGCCAACCTGTCCAAACCTTCATCCTGAACCAGTTGAAAACGGGCTAAGTCAATGGCGAGATGGCAGGCTGTAGTGACGCAACGCCTGCGGCTCGGTGCGACGGCTCGGCGCCCGGGGCTCCACCTCTTACCGAGCCGGTCTGGCGAACACGTCGGTCGGAACCGTCTCCGCCCGTCCCCCTCGAGGAGCTGACCAGATGCCCGGGATCATGAAGCCGATGCGGCTCGGTATCCTGACGAAGTGCACCCCGCACGACGGCGGATCAATCTTCACGGTCACCGCGCTCGGCCTCTTCGACCTCCTCGCCCCCGACTATCTGTTGATCGAAACCGGCCTCTGGCCGACCGCGGCCGACCAGCTGCCGCCCGGTTCGGTCCTGGACCTCGGAGCACCCAAGCCGAACGGCGAGGTGATCGTCGCCGGCTCCGCCATTCCACCCGGCGGCCATCCCGTCGACAAACAGCTCGTCGAGGTGCGGGTCGGTCCCGTCGCCAAGCGCATTCTTGCGATCGGCAACCGCGTATGGACGCGCGGAGATCATGGCCCGGTCTACAGCGATCCGGTGCCCTTCACCCACATGCCGCTGGTCCCGCAGCTCGCCTTCGGCGGTGCGGGCTTCGCCGAGAATCCGCTCGGGCGCGGCATCGGCGCCCGCGGTCTCTACGAGGGCGGCTACAAGGCACCGCTTCCCAACCTGGAAAACCCCGCCCACCCGATCCTGGAGATCGACGACACGCCGCACCCGGCCTGGTTCGGCCCCTACCCGCCCGACGCCCCGTGGCGGCAGCGCTTCATCGGCACCTACGACCGCAACTACATGAAGACGCACTTCCCGGGCTACCCGGCGGACTTCGACACCCGCTACTTCCTCGCCGCGCCGGCCGACCAGCAGATCAAGGGCTTTTTCAAGGGCGACGAACCGATCCACGTGTCGGGCATGTCCTCCAGCCACCCGACCGTGGAGTCCCGCCTTCCGGGCATCCGCGCGCGCGCCTTCGTCCACCGCAAGTCGGCGCCGGAGGGCTTCCACGAGCTGCACATGCATCTCGACACCGTGTGGATCTTCGGATCGGTGAACAAAGGCCTGGTGGGATTTCGCGGCTCGATCCAGTCCGAGGACATCGAGGGCGACGACATCGCCTATGTCATGATCGCCTACGAGCGCCTGTCGGATCCGCCGCGCGACCCCGCCCACTACGCCGAGGTCTACCGGCTGCGCCGGGATCCGGACGAGAAGATCAAGTACCTGCTCGCCGACTACCAGCTGTCGCCGGAGATCGATCCGGCGCTGAAGGCGTCGAGGCGCGCCAGCAAGGTCGATGCCTACAAGGCGCGGCTGGCGAAGTTCGAGGCCACGCAGGCGTTCAGCATCCGCAAGCAGTTCGAGGACCACGACCTGCCGCCGGCGCTGCTTCCGAAGATCGAGATGCCGAAGCTTCCGCCGATCGCCATCCCGACCAGGGACGAGGTCGAACGGGGCGAGGCGGACTTCGCCGAGATGCTCGACGATCTGGAGGAACAGAAGAAGTTCGCCGACACGATGCTGGTCGAGCTGGAAGAGTTGCGGCAGGCACAGGAGGCGGCCGGCGGCTTCAAGGCGCCAAAAGGGCTGCCCACCATCTACGACTTCAAGCCGGACATCGTCGCGGACCCGGCCTACGCGGGGGCGCTCGGCCAGATCGGCGTCCAGCCGATCGACCGCGCCGCGATCGCGGCTAGGATCGAGGCGCTGCCCGCGGAAATGGCGGCGGCTGCCGGAAGCCCGCCCGAAAAGCAGCAGGCCTCCAGCGACGCGGTCTCCAAGGCCAAGGCGCTTCTGTCCGGCGAGGCGTTCGACGATCTCTCTTTCCTGTCCGTCACCGACGAAGAGCAGTTCGCGAAGGCGCGGGCGCGAGCCCTCGACCTTCCCGAGGCGAAGCCATTCGCCGAAGCCCGCAGGCAGCTGGCGAATGCCGCCGAACGGATGGACGCGGCCGGGCTGTCAGCGATTCTGGACCAGGCACAGGCGGTTGTCGGTCCGCTCAAGCTCTCGACCGCCCTTGACGGCGTCGACAGCCAGGTGATCGATCCGGCAGAGGCTGCCGCGGGGCAGGAGCAGCTTGCGGCCACCGAGCAGGCGCTTGCCAAGATGCTGCCGTCGCTGGCCACCGATACGCCCGGCGAGGGCTTCGATGCCCTCATCGCCTCCATGGCCGAATTCGCCAACGAGCAGGCAGCCGGCGACCCGAAGGAGATCCTCCAGAAGATCGAGGCGGTCCTGAGCCTGATGGAGCCGATGGTCATCGAGGGCGGGCGCAAGGCCCGGCTCGCCCTGCCGAAGGTCATCGAACCGATGCCGCCCCTGAACCCGGCCACGGCGAAGCGGCTCGGCACATTCATTCTCGAGGAGATTGGCGTCGCCGATCTCGCCGGACGCGACCTCGCCGGTGCCGACCTCGCGGGTGCCGATCTGTCCGGGATCGATCTCAGTGGCACCATGCTCGACGGGGCGAACCTCGAGGGCGCGAACCTGTCCGGCGTCCGCGCCCATGGCACCACCCTTTCCGGCGCGAACCTCAAGGGGACGCGGTTCGCCGGTGCCGACATCAAGGACACCAATTTCGGCGGAGCGGTCCTCGACGGCGCAGACTTCACCAAGGCGCGCGTGGAAAAGCCCAACCTGATGGAGGCGTCGCTGGCGGGCGTCGTCCTCGCGGACGCTGAGCTCGTCCGTTGGACGATCGCCAACATTTCGCTGCACGGGGTTGTCCTCGACCGGTCGACGGTGAGCCAGTCGACGTTCATCCGCTGCGATTTCGACCGTGCCAGCTTCCGCGGTGCACGGCTGTTCAAGAGCGTCTTCATCGAGGGTTCGGCGCGCGGCGCGCACTTCGACGGAGCCGATCTGGAGAAGACCGGCTTCATCAAGGTGCCCCTCGATCGCGTCAGGTTCAACGGCGCGAGGCTGCTGAGCAGCGGCTTCGTCGGCGACATCATGATGAAGAAGTCGAGCTTCGCCGGCATCACCGCGGTGAAATCCAGCTGGATGGCCGCCGATATCCAGGAAAGCTGTTTCCTCAAGGCCAGCCTGAAGGAATGCAACCTGATGATGGCCGACGCCCGGCGCTGCGACTTCCGCCTCGCGGTGCTTCATAACACGTTGATGTTGCGGGCCGACTTTCGCGAGTGCGACTTCTTCGGCGCCGACCTTACCGGCGCGATGCTCCGCAAGGCCGACCTGTCCTTCGCATCCCTGCGGCAGACCAACGCCTACGCCACGGACTTCTCCCTCGCCAAGCTCCTGGGAACGGATCTCCACCATGCCCACCTCATCCAGACCGCCTTTCGCGCGCCAGAAACTGTCGCTTGAGGAGATGCGCGAGTATCTCGCGCACGACCTGCAGATTGTCACCAAGGACCTGAGCGGCGCGGTCTTCGCGGGTCAGGATCTGACCGGCGCGAAATTCGTCGACTGCGACCTGAGCGACGCGGATTTCCGCGACGCCACCCTCGACGAGGCGTCGTTCACCATGTGCGATGCGCCGCGCAGCCGCTTCGGCGGCATGAAGCTGACGCGGTTTTCGCTGGTGAGTTCGGACGCCAACGAGGCCGATTTCAGCGGCGGGACGCTGACGGATTGCCAGGCCGCCGGGTCGACCTTCATGCGCGCCGATTTCAGCGAAACGGAGATGCTGCGCTGTGCCTTCGCCCGCTCGCCCCTCACCGGCGCGACCTTCGAGGCGGCCCAGTTGGAAACCGTGGCGATGCTGCAGTCGGACCTGTCGGAGGTCGTCTTCAAGACCGCCGTCCTGCACATGGTGTTCCTCACCGAGGCGGACCTGCGCACCGCCGACCTGACCCACACGCGCTTCCAGCAGGTGCTGATCATCGACGGCGACTTCCGCGGCCACTCCTTCGCCGGCCAGACGCTGGAGAACTGCACGATCATGAAGGCCAACCTGGACGGCGTGGATCTGCGCGGCGCCAACCTCGCCAACTCGATCTTCATGGAATCCAGCCTGCGCAAGGCCAACCTCGGCAGCATCGACGGCTCGAAGGCCATCTTCAACGGCGCCGACCTGCGCGAGGCGGACTTCACCGGCAGCAAGCTCGAGATGGCGAACTTCTCCGGCGCAGTCCTTCACCGCACGTCGTTCCAGGACTGCCACCTGTCGATCGCCCAGTTCGAGGGAGCGGACATGCGCGCCGCCGCGTTCGACGGCGCCGATCTCTCCAACGCCAATTTCGCCAACGCACGCGTCGAGGGCGCCTCGCTGCGCCAGGTTAAATTTCAGCAAACTTCGTTGCACATGGTCGACCTCGACAGCACATTCAGCACGGGCTCGACGGGAACGACGAAGGGCACGGATCCGCATCGCGCGGTCGCCGAGCGCTACAATCCGTTTAAGGTAAAGCTCGCCGAATAGTCATCGGCGGCGGGGCACGAGGGGCCAGACATGATCTTCACCTGCGCGACCAGCCCGACGGGCATGAACATCAATGCGTCCGTCGATCTCGTCGGCATCGTCGTGTTGCCGACCGTGAACACCGGCACCTCGGCGACCGACGTGCCGACCCAGGTCACCAACTTCGTCTGTTGCATGCCGGCGAAGAACGAACTCGGCACGACGACGATCAGCGTCGGCGACATCGGCCCCGGCGTGACCAACGGCCAGATGCTGATGATGAACCGGCACGCGACCTTCAAGGTCACCTATTTTCTCGACTTCATGCCCGCCAACTCGATGCTCAACGTCGCGCTGCCGAATGGCACGCCGCCGAGCGGCATCGGCGCGGAGCTGGCGCCCGGCCAGATCAAACAGATGCTGCTGATGCCGCTCTGACGGCACCAGCCCAGGCCCACGCGAGACCGTGATGACCGACTCTTCGACCCCATCGGTGCTGCAGATCGTCGTGCCGACCGCCGCCGATGCGACGAGCGCGACCGGCGCGCTGCGGCTTGGCGCCTATCAGGCGCTGGAAGACGCCTGGATCTCCAAGTCGATCCCGGTGAGCGACGGCATCTATTTGATGACCAGCTCCTGCACGACCACGAACGTCGACGGCGGCACCTACATCCATGCCGGCGACGGGATGAACGTCCAGGGCGGCAAGACGATCTCGATCATCGACGCGGGCGAGACGAGCGTGCGCGCCGCGACGGTTTCGTTCGCCGCCCAGGAGACGCCGACCACATCAGGCAACGGGATCAATCTGCAGGCGCCCGGTGACGTGACGATGAAGTCCGACGGCGACTTCTCGATCGACTGCAAGAATCTCGTCTACGTCGTGCACGAGCACTTCAGCGCGGCAACCGAAAAAGGTGGCGTCGAAATCGCCCAGGGCGAGATCAGCCTGATCATGCACGGCACCGTCGAGATCAATGCGATGGCCGACATCAACATCGCAACGGTCGGGCTGGAGCCGCTCGTCGCGGACCACACCTTTGCGGTCTTCTCCATCGAGGCCACAGGCATCGAGTTCACGGGGGAGCTGTTCAAGAACGAGAACCACGGCATCCGCGCATTCCTCGTCGGCCTCCTCGTCCCGTTCTCCGAGGCGAAGGCGAACGTGCAGGCGACCTCGAACCAGAACGCGGTCGTCGTCGCAAGCGATACCGACATCAACGCCAACGAGGACGGCGCCGTCAATCGCGCCAACGCCGTCCGGGTCCGTGCCCGCGCGATGAGCTGCAGTTTTTGACCGGAGCCGCTGCAGAGGATTCTGCGAAGGACGGGTGCCACCATGTCGAGCTGGAACGCAACAACCTACGACACCGACGGCAAACTCGTCGCGCACCTGCGGCTCGGTGCCTATGAGCCGCCCGAGGCCGGGCTCAAGCCGTCCCAGTATCCGGGGTCGTTCTCCTCCTCGGCCGGCTTCTTCATGACGACGACCGGCGACCACTATCTGAACGCCGATCAGGCCATCCAGATCGAGCCGAAGGACGCGGCGGCCATCGTCATCGGCGCGTTCGACAAGGACACCGACGTCAACCTCAAGATGGATGTGACCGGCAGCGGCGCCTACGCGACGTTCAAGGGGGCGGGCGTCGCCCTGAACGCGGTCGCGAAGGCGGACGAGGCGCAGGCCCCGGTCGACGGAGAGCTCATGCTCTATGCCGGCGAGATGGTCACCATCTATTCCGGTGGCGACACCAGGTTTGAATCGGATGGCGACGTCTACATCTCGAACGAGACGGAATCGACCACACAGACCCAGAGCAAGACCATCACCCACGGCATGTCCCAGTCGATCGTCCTGTACATGTCCCTGGACATCACGGCGGGCTTCGACATCTTCGTGATGGTCGGCATCAGGTCTTCGGTCGCGATCTACACCTCCGAAACGTCCATCCTGAAAACCGGATACAGCCTGATGACGAACGAAATCGCCTTTGCCGCGAACGAGAACAAGGGCTTCGGGGCGTACATGAAGAACGTGTTCGGTCTGATTGGCGTCCTGATGCAGGAGGAGGAGCTCGCCGAGGTCAAACAGGAAAGCCTGCGAAACGGCGTCACCGGCGGCAAGCTCGTCAACAAGATGGTCGGCGTCCAGTCCAATTCGGTCGCGTCCAACGTCGGCGTCAGCAACACCATGTAGTCGCCCGCGATCGCGGACACCATCGTCATCGGAGACGCGCAATGGCCAGCACCTATCGCATGACGGTTCCGGGGCAGACCGCTTCCCAGCAGGCGGAACTGCGCCTGGGGTCCTACATGTCCGGCGACGACGGGTTTCCGTTGAACTATACGGGCGACAAGACGACCTCGACCGGCGTCCTGATGACCACCAAGGGTGAGTTCGCGCTCGTCTCCGGCAAGCCGTTGTTCGCCCAGGCGCAGAAGACGGTGGACATCAACGTCTCCTCCGGCAACCTGACCGTGGAGGCGACCAACAACTTCACCCTCACCTCGCACTCGCTCTTCCTGCAGGCCGGTTCGCCGGTGACCGCGAACTCCGATGTCCCGGACGTCGAATCCGCCGGCGCGACGATGACGACGACGGCCGACGTACAGGTCCACTCTTACGGCGCGGATGTGAAGATCTACTGTGAAGAAGGTGGTTATTCGTGCACGATGCGTGGCGGCTGGCACGAGATCTATGGAGACGAGAAAGAAGAAAGCCAGACCGAAATGGCGATCAAGACGCTGGAGACCATCGAGATTCCGATGATCTTAAACTTCAACTATGACAGCTATTACTGCTTTATACGGGGATCGCTGACCGTTTTTACGGGAAACGCCTCGACGGCGGCGGTCATCTCGTCGAGTTCGACGGGCACCGAGCTCGAGATGCACCAGATCAAGACGAAGCTGCACGGCATCAAGACGGGCGCGAGCGCCTTGAAGACCCGCGTCGGCAATCTCATCACCGACACGTTCGCCATCGACTTCAGCAACATCTCCATCGACATCACCGAGGAGGACATCATGTCGGATCTCACCGGCGTTGCGAACGAGATCAACGCTGCTCCGCAAATCAACACCGAGTAGGACGGCACCGGCGGCAGACGCCGCACCGTCACGCATTCGCGATAAGGCGGGTCACGCGCACTTGAGCGAACACGGCACAGGCTTCAGGAAGACAGACATGCAGACCAGCAGCCCCGGCACCACCCTCGTCGCCGAAGTCAGCGAAGCGACGGCAGAAATCCAGGCGGCCCGCGGCGAGGCTGTGATGGCGCACGGCGAGGTCGGCGAGGTTCATACGGCCCGCTTCCGGCTGGAGACCGACCGCGGGCCGATCCTCGCCAGGCGCGCGGTGAGCTGCCTGGTCGAGCCCCAGGCCGGCGACCGGGTGCTCTATCTCGTCGAGGAAGACGGCCGGGGCACCATCCTGCACATCCTGTCGCGGGCCGAGGGTGCGACGCGCGACGTGCTGGTGTCGAACCCCGACGGCGCGCTGCGCCTGCGCGGCCAGAGCGTCGCGGTGGAAACGCCCGGCCCCTATGCCGTATCCGCCGGCAGCGTCGCGATCCAGTCGGCCACCGCAGACATCATGGCCGGGACGCTGACGATGACCGGCGAGACGCTGCGCCAGGTCTACGGCCGCACCCAGACCAACACGCGCTCCCAGGAAACCATGGCCGAGCGCATCGTCACAAAGGCGCTCGAACGGATCGAGATCATCGACAACACCGACAACCAGTTCGTCGGCACCATGTCACTGAAGGTCACCGGCGTGCTCACCCAGTCGTCCTACACCACGGTGCTGGTCGCCGAGGAAGACCTGCGCATGGACGGCAAGCGCGTGACGGTCGGATAGGGCGGAGCCCAACCCTCTGCCTGCCCCGGACGCCGTCCTTGAGCGGGATGGGGAACAGGGGAAACCGCCTTTCCGCCCCCATCCCGCTCTAAGATATTAGAATTGATCACGGTTTTGGAATCAGGTCGCTTTGACCGGATTACATCGTGATCTGGGACACTCACCTCAGACACTCAGTGAGCCGCGCGGTCAGCCGCACCACGCAATCGGGAATCGCCCGCGGCGGGAAGAACCATCATGATGCCGACGGTCGACGAAAGGCTCGCAGCCGCAAGCCGCCATCTCGTCCAGAACCGGCCGAACGAGGCCGAGTCGATCTATCGGGACGTGCTGCAGCAGGACCCCCGCGATGCCAAGGCCATGGCCGGCCTTGGGGCGGTGCTGCTCCTGCGCGGGCAGTACGACGAAGCCTACGAGATCCTCGGCCGGGCGACGACGCTCGACCCGAAGAACGCCGATCCCTACCGCAACCTCTCGGTGGTCTACAGGGCCCGCGAAGAGCCGGCCAACGCCCTCACCTGCCTGGAAGCGGCGCTTACGCTGGAGCCGGACAGCGTCGACACGCTCGTTGCGATGGGCGAGACGCTGATCGCGCTTGGTCGGCACGAAGAGAGCGTGCCGCTGATCGAGAAGGCCCACGGCATAGCGCCCGACTCGGTCGCCGTGCTGGTTGCGCTGGGCGGTTTGCAGACCCTGCGCGGCGATCTCCCGAAGGCGATCTCCTGCTATCACCGCGCGGTGGAGCTGGCGCCGGAGGCCCCTGAGGCCCACGCAAACCTCGCCACGCTCTACGGCACCACGGGGCGACCGAAGGAGGCGCTGGAGCACGCCGAGCGGGCGCTGCTCGCCGAGCCGCTCAATCCGGGCTTCGTCGCCGTGCTCGCCGGCGCTCTGGAGGAGACCGGCGAGACGGCGCGCGCCCTCAGCCTGGTCAACCGGGCCCTGGTCATGCATCCGCACATGGTGGTGCTGCGCTGCCGCCTCGCCTCGCTGGAGCTTGCCGGCGGAGCCGCCAATCAGGCCCTCGCCGGTATCGCCCGCCTGCTGAAGGACCGGCGCGAGGATCCCGCCCTTCTCGAGACCATGACCCAGCTCCTGCACCGGGCCGGCCGGCCCGAGCAGGCCCTGGCGGCCGCCCGGGAATTCCTGCGCGCGCAGCCCGGCGCGCCCCAGGGCACGCGGATCGAGCGGCACGCCCTGATGATGCTCGGCCGCCACGCCGAGGTCTGGCCGCCCGTCGACGCGACCGCCGTCGCGGGGGCCCGCATTCTCGTTCAGCTCAACGATGCGCTGCCGGTCCTGGAAGCGGTGACGCTGATGCGCGCCATCGCGCTCGGGCGCGCCCGCGGCGCGACGATCCGCGTGATGGCGCCCTCCTTCCTCGCTCCCCTGGCCTCCTGCGTGGCCTATCCCACCGGCACCGACACCGAGGCCACGGAGCCGCAACTGGACAGCAAGGCGTGGCTTGAGGCGGCCGAGAAGGTGCCGCTCCTGTCGCTGCCGGCGCGGTGCGGGCTTTCCGACGCCGAACTCCTCGACGGATCGCCCTACCTCGTGCCGTCGGACGACAAGGTGGCCATGTGGCGGCAGGCGCTCGCGGAGATGCCGAAGCCCTGGATCGGGTTCGCCTGGGCGCCCTACAAGCCAGGCCCCCGGGTGGAGGATATGCGCGCCCTGCTCGGCCGGACGGGCGGCACCGCCGTCTCGCTCGTCTGGGATCAGAACCGTGTGCAGCTGTCGCTGATGCCCGAGGCGATCGACGCCGGCCTGCACATCCAGAGCCTCGACGATCTCATCGCGGCGGTCTCGGCGCTCGACGCGGTGATCGGCATCGACGGACTGCCGATCCATGTGGCGGGCGCCCTCGGCAAGCCCGGGGTCGCGGTGGTTCCGAAACGGCAGCTCTGGTACTGGCGCACCGACGAGGCCGGCGCCGCCGTCTGGTACAAATCGGTCCGTCCCGTCGAACGCGAGCCCGGCACGCCGTGGGAGGCGTGCGTGGAGCGCGTCGAGGCGGCCCTCTCCGAGGCCGTGGAAGCCCTCGCCGACGGCCCAGCAGAAGCGGGCTGACGGCGCCACTTGGGAGCCTCGTCCGGTGGCAAGCTCACGGGCGGAATGACCGCCGTGGGGACCGGCCTTGCGGCCGCACCCGTCCTACCGGCGCACGTCGCCGGTGGAAATGAACTGGATGGTGAGCTCCAGAAACGCCTGCGTTTCCACATCCACGATGGCGTGTCCGGTGAAGGCCCGTGCCGTCTCGCGCCGGGCCGCGTTCCCGCCGATCTCGTAGCGGAGCGTCGGACGGCCATGCCATTCGTCGCCCTGGGAGTATTGCGCCGCAGCCCGCACCACCACCGGGGTTCCGTCCGGCAGCGTGCTGCGGTCCTCGCCAAGCTGGATCGCCTCGGTCGAACGCGCGGCGAAATGGTGCGGAAGGCGGTAGCGGACGGCGTCGAGGACGGCCGCGGTGAACGCGTCGGTTTCGTGTTCCGGCGGATGCCAGACGGACTGCACCATCGGCGGATCTTTCCTGCTTGCGGCTTTCTCCCCCGCGACGTCCTGCCGGACGGGGAAGGCCGTAACGATAGAGGAATTTCGGTCCGGACCGAACCGACCCGAAACCATGTCTCGACGGACGGGATCCGGCGCGATGCCCGATCTCCGGCCGAGCGGCGCATCTGGACGGGCCTGGGATCAGGCCCGTCCGGAATGCATACCGCCTATCCGTCGATCAGTTCGATCGAGATCCCGGAGCTCGTGCGGATCACGTTGGTCTTGTTGATGCTCAGGGAACTGTCGATGCTCCCGAGCACCGACTTGTTCTCGGAGTTGGCGACCGTGCCGACGATCACCGGCCTGTCGGGATCTCCCTCGATGAACGCGAGCAGCACTTCGGTGCTCTTGTAGAGCGGGAACTGGAGACCGGTCCCGCCGGCGCCACCGAAGGGCTGGGCCTGTCGCACGTCGGCACTCGCCTTGCCGGCGGGCAGGCGCGTGGTCGTGCTTTCCTCCTCGATCAGCCGGATCCGGTAGGTGCCGTTGCTCTCGACCTTGGCCTCGGTCCCGCTCGTATCGTTGTCGATGATCGCATTCAGCACGCCCTGCACCCGCGGCTTCTGCTGCGACGGGTAGGGGCGGAACGTCGTCGCGTCGGCCGGCAGCGCGACGCAGATGATCGCATTGGAGAACGGCGCCGCCGAGGAACCCGGCACGTCATCCGAGGCCTGCGAGAAGTTCGTGCTGGACTTCAGCACGAGGTAGCGCTGGTTGAGCGAGGACAGCTTGCGCTCGTCGGTGTCGAGGTCGAACAGCATGCCAGGCCGGAGCCGGGTCGAGTTCGTCGAGCAATTGTACTGCATCTGATAGGTCAGCAGCTTCTCGGCGTGGATTTGCGCATAGCGGTCGCCGTCTGATGTCGACTCGAAGTGATCATCGTAGGTGACGGTCGCCCCGCCTCCGTTCGAATTGACGGCGTGACTGCGCAGGAACTGGGCGCTCTGGTCCGCCTTGTCGTAGTTGTAGTCGCGAGCGTACGTCTCCTTCTCGACGAAGCTGGACATCGTCGTCACGCTGCGGATGTGCTCGGTCTGCGGCGCGTTGGCCACGTTGTCCGGGACGTAGCTTATCTTGCCGTCGATCTTCTTGAAGACTTGGTTTTTGTCGCCGAAATTGACCGTCTCTTTCGTCTCGTCGTTGGTAATGAAGAAGAAGATGCCTTCCTGCTCCAGGATACGGCGGAAAAAATCGAGGTCGCTCTCGTAATACTGGAGCACGAAGTTGCGCTGCGTCGACACGATGTCACCGGGCACGTCGCAATCGATCGGCTGCTCGTCGGCGAACTGGGCGGCGGTCGAGGTGTCCTTCTTGAAGGTCGCCGGATCGAGCATCGCCTTGGCGAGCTCGTGCATCTTGATCGGCGCCGTCGTGCCCGACACCTGGCGCTGGCCGCTGTAGCCGAGGCGCGAAAGCCGAGGAACGACAACGATCTGGGTGATGTATTTGCGCGACAGCGAGAGCCCGAGCACGTTGTGCGTGCTGATGAAGCCGTGCACGTAGGCCAGCTCCATGCGGGGCAGCAGCCCCTCCACGCCATACTGGAAGCTCACCTGCTTACCGGCCAGTGTCTGGCTGATGGTATCCGTGCTTGTCAGGAAGCGGATGGTGTACTCGAACGGCGCGGAAATCTTTTCCATGCCCGTGAAAGATAAGATCTCAAGATCCGCGAGCTCCTGACCTTTGACGTCGAGCTGCATTTCCGTGACGGCGTATTTCATCGCCCCCTCCTTACCTGCGAATTGCCCCCGCGCGACGTCGCAAGAGCCAGAAAAACCGGACGAATACGGCGTGCATTAGAGAGTTCGAAAGCACCCACCGCGCCAGCCCCGGCACACGGTTATGTAATGAGGTTCACTTCTAAGGAAGGTTCATTGCGAAAATTTAAGAATCTGAAGCGCTGTTGGCGCGTTGTCACAGTCGATCTCCTATACTAAGTGACGATCACCTGCTGGCGATCATGGTTGGAATGGAGAACTAAAATGCAACAGAATTTCTTCATGACGATGAAGGGCTCCTCCAAGGGGGATGTCACGAGCAAGGCCAACACCTCGGACAGCGACGAGACGCATGCCGTCGATGCCTACAAGGGCAAGGCGACAGTCCTGTGGTACAAGGAAGAGGCCCAGATCGAGCGTGGCACGTCGGGCCAGGTGACCGGTACCCCGGTCTACATCCCGGTGGAAGTCGCGGTCCTCGGCGGTACCGCCCTGGAATCCTCGGTCCGCGATCTCTTCGACACGGGCGAGCAGCTCAGCGAAGTGACCATCGAGCGTTACCGCCTCAAGAAGGAAGGCGGCAAGGACAACCACTACAAGCACACCTACAAGAATGGCGTCATCACCGGCTTCAAGTCCATGTTCGGCTCCACGCCGGAAGACCTGATGACCGGCACGACCCCGGGCATGCAGCGTGAAGTCCAGGAAATCATGGTGATCCAGTTCACCTTCGAGTCCGCCGACCACGAGGCCCTGAAGTCCTCGGTCCAGGCGAGCGTCAACAAGAACCAGGGCTCCTGATCCCGGGTTCTGGAGGTCATACGTGACCGAAACGATATTCCGCCCGCGCGAGTCATCGCGCGGGCGTTTTTCATGTTAGGCTTTCGGACCTTCGGGGGAGGACCATCACGATGCAGCTCGACCTGAAAGCGCTTTTCGCGCGGCTCAACCCGTACACGAAGCGCAGCCTCGAGACGGCCTCCGGCCTGTGCGTTTCGAGTTCCCACTACGAAGTCACCATCGATCACCTGTTGCTGGTGATGGTGGACGACCAGAACCGCGACGTGCAGGCGATGCTGCGCGGCTTCGACATCGATCCCGCCACCCTGCGCCGCGCCCTGCAGCGCTCGGTCGAACAGCTGCGCAGCGGCAATTCTGGCCGCCCGGTGTTCGCGCCGTTGCTGATCGAACTGCTCACCGACGGCTGGCTGGTGTCCTCCGTCGAGCTCAATCTGGGTGAGATCCGCTCCGGCGCGCTGCTGATTGCGCTGCTGCAGACCCCTGGCCGCTACGGCGGCGCCGATTGGTATCCGCTGATCGAGCCGATCGCCGCCCGCGAGGCCAAGCGCCGCTTCCACGAGCTGACCGACGGCTCGGAGGAAACCGCCGGCAGCCTGTCGACCCAGGCCTCCGCCCCCGGCAGCACCCCGGCCAGCGCCGCCGCCGCCGCGAAATCCGGCATCTCCGAGGACAGCGCCCTCGGCCGCTTCGCCATCAACTTCACCGACCAGGCCCGCGCCGGCCGCATCGACCCGGTCTTCTGCCGCGATCGCGAGATCCAGCAGATGATCGACATCCTCGGCCGCCGCCGGAAGAACAACCCGATCTGCGTCGGCGAGCCCGGCGTCGGCAAGACCGCCGTCGTCGAGGGCCTCGCCCTGAAGATCGCCAACGGCGACGTCCCCGCCTTCCTGAAGGACGTCGAGCTGGTCGGCCTCGACCTCGGCATGCTGCAGGCCGGCGCCGGCGTGAAGGGCGAGTTCGAGAACCGCCTGAAGGGCATCATCGACGAGGTGAAGGCCTCCACCAAGCCGATCGTGCTGTTCATCGACGAGGCGCACATGATGATCGGCGCCGGCGGCTCGGCCGGCGGTTCCGACGCGGCCAACCTGCTGAAGCCGGCGCTGGCCCGCGGCGAGCTGAAGACGATCGCCGCCACCACCTGGAGCGAGTACAAGAAATACTTCGAGAAGGACGCGGCCCTCGCCCGCCGCTTCCAGCTGGTCAAGCTCGACGAGCCGACCCCCGACCAGGCCGTCACCATCATCCGCGGCCTGCGCAACATCTACGAGAAGAGCCACGGCGTGTACGTGCGCGACGACGCCGTCGTCGCCGCCGCCCGGCTGTCGGCGCGCTACCTCTCCGGCCGCCAGCTGCCCGACAAGGCCGTCGACGTGCTCGACACCGCGTCGGCCCGGGTGAAGCTGTCGATCTCCTCCAAGCCCGCCCGCCTCGACGGCACCGAGCGGCGCATCGAGGAGCTGGCGCGCGCGCTTTCCGCCGTGCAGCGCGACGAGGCCTCCTACATCGGCACCGACGCCGACCTGATCCCCGAGCTCGAGGCCGACATCGCGCGCTTGCGCGACGAGGCGGCCGCGCTGACCGAGCGCTGGGACAAGGAGCGCGGCCTCATCGAGGAGATCCTGTCGCTGCGCGAATCGCTCGGCATCGGCGGCTCCGTCGAGGAGGCCGAGAAGAAGCTGCTGGAAGAGACAAAGGCCGAGGCGACCGGCGACACCCCGCCGGAGGCCGCGCCCGACGCCGCCGCCCCGGACGACGCCGACGCGCCGCTCACCGCCGACGAGCGCCGCGAGCACATCGAGCGCCTGAAGGCGCGGATCGCCGACCTCGCCGCCGTCCAGGGCCACGACCCGCTGCTCACCTACGAGGTCTCCCCGGACGTCGTCGGCCAGGTCATCTCCGACTGGACGGGCATCCCGGTCGGCCGGATGGTGCGCGACGAGTCCGCCGCGATCCTCACCCTCGCCGACCGCCTCAAGGAGCGCGTCATCGGCCAGGACCAGGCGATCGGCGCCATCGACGAGGGCGTCCGCGCCGCCAAGGCCGGCCTCAACAACCCCGGCCAGCCGATGGGCGTGTTCCTGCTGGTCGGCCCGTCGGGCGTCGGCAAGACCGAGCTCGCCACCGCGGTTGCCGACGTGCTGTTCGGCGGCGAGCGCTTCCTCACCTCCATCAACATGTCGGAGTTCCAGGAGAAGCACACGCTGTCGAAGCTGGTCGGCTCGCCCCCCGGCTACGTCGGCTACGGCGAAGGCGGCATCCTCACCGAGGCGGTGCGCCAGCGCCCGTACTCGGTGGTCCTCCTCGACGAGGTCGAGAAGGCGGATCTGGAGGTGATGAACCTGTTCTACCAGGTGTTCGACAAGGGCACCCTGTCGGACGGCGAAGGCCGCATCATCGACTTCAAGAACACCATCGTCATCCTGACCTCGAACCTGGCGACCGACACCCTCACCCAGATGGGCCTGGAGGAGGTGAAGCCCTCGGTGGACGAACTGGTGGAGGCGATCCGGCCGGAGCTGTCGCGCCACTTCAAGCCGGCGCTGCTCGCCCGCATGCAGATCGTGCCGTTCTATCCGCTCGTCGGCTCGCCGCTGGTCGGCATCGTCCGGCTCAAGCTCAACAAGCTGGTGCGCCAGCTGCGCGAGAGCCAGAAGATCGACCTCAGCTACACCGACGCGGTGGCCAACCTGATCGCCGCCCGCTGCACCGAGGTGGAGACCGGCGCCCGCAACATCGACCACATCATCAACCGCACGCTCAGGCCGGCGATCGCCACGGAAATCCTCAACCGGATGACCGACGAGGAGAACCTCGACCACATGGCGATCGATGTCGGGCCCGACTCCGGCTTCGTCATCACTTTTGGTGTCCCGGCCGCGTTGCCGGCGGATGCCGGTCTGATCGACTCCGGCCTCGCCGGCTCCAGCCTGGCGGACAGCGGCCTGGCCGAGCCCGACGGGACCGACGCGCACGATGCCGGTCCGATCGGCGCGGACTTCCTCGACCCGGCGCGCGGTCCGGATGCTCCGGACGGCGACGGCGACCTGCCGGACAGCCGCGCCGCCGAATAAGACACGAACGATCGGACAGACGACGCGACCCGCCGGGGACTGCCCCGGCGGGTCTTTTTTTTCGCGTTTCGCCCGGATTCTGGCGCGCCGTCGGCGGTCCGACCGTTCGGACCAGGACCACTCGGTCCGTCGAACGGCACTGGCGTATCTTGACCCCGGCCGCCGGGCTGATAGCCGTTGGAAAGCCATTCGCCGCGCGCGGCGGCGAGCGCCCCCGCAACAGCGTATCGGCACGATGATCGCCATCACCGACCACATCGCCATCGACCCGGCGGAAATCGAGGTGGCCTTCGTGCGCGCGGCTGGCCCCGGCGGCCAAAACGTCAACAAGGTGTCGAGCGCCGTCCAGCTGCGCTTCGACATCCGCCACTCGCCATCGCTGCCGGACTATGTGCGGGCGAAGGCCGAACGGCTGGCCGGCAGCCGCCTCACCAAGGACGGCGTCATCGTCATCCAGGCCATGCGCCACCGCACCCAGGAGCTGAACCGCGCCGATGCCGTGGATCGGCTGGTCGAGCTCCTGCGCGAAGCCTCGGTGCGCCAGGCGTTCCGGGTGAAGACCAAGCCGTCGAAGGCCGCGAAACGGCGCCGGGTCGACACCAAGACCAAGCGCGGCGCCGTCAAGAAGCTGCGCTCGGGCAAGGTCGGGCCCGACTGAGCATTTCCCGTTCAGATCGAAACGATCTGAACGACAAGGAATTGCTCAAGGGATTGAATCTGGAGCCATTTCTTGTCGATCAGGTGTCACCACCTGATCGGAAAAGGCTCTGAGCGCCCCGCTCAGCTCATCGGCGGCCCGTCGCCCTGCTCGTGCCGGGCGGCCGCCACCTCTTCCTCGTCCCAGTAGCCGATCAGGATGCCGGCCCTGAGCTCGCCGCCCGTGCGCGCGGCAATGGCCTCGTCCGACATCGTGATGCGGCCGTGCAGCCGCCGGCTCCACTTGCCCAGGGCGTCTTCCAGCCGGTCCCGCTCGGCCTGGAACGCCGGATCGGCGCCCAGGTCGACGAACTCGTCCGGGTCCGTCGCAAGGTCGTGCAGCATTGGACGCAGGTTTTCGGCATGGACGTATTTCCAGCGCCCATCGAACACCATGAACATGCGCGAATCGGCGACCGACTGGCCGTGGTCGGTCCGGGCCTTTCGCATCGCGTAGTCGCATTCGCTGATCGCGTGGCTGCGCCAGGCAGGCGTCTCGCCATGCAGGAGCGGCAGCAGCGACCGGCCTTCGAGCACGTGCGGCTTCGGCTTGCCGCCGAAGACCTCCAGGAAGGTCGGCGCCAGGTCGATGGCCTCGACGATCGCCTCGCTGACGGTGCCCCGGGTCGCATCCGCCTCGGCGGCCGGATCGACCACTATCAGCGGGATCTTCACCGACATGTCGTGGAAGAGCTCCTTCTCGCCGAGCCAGTGGTCGCCGAGATAGTCGCCGTGATCGGCGGTGAAGACGATCAGCGTGTCGTCGGCCAGCCCCTCCTCGTCAAGGAAGGCCATCAGCCGGCCGACGTGGTCGTCGATCTGGGTGATCAGGCCCATGTAGGCGGGGATGACGCGCGCGCGGACCTCGTCGCGGGAAAACGCCTTGCTCACCCGCTCCTGCATGTACGAGCCGTAGACCGGATGCGGGTCCCGGCGCTCCTCCTCCGAACGGATCGGCGGCACCACGTCATCGGCTCCGTACATGTCGTGGTAGGGCGCCGGCGCGATGTAGGGCCAGTGCGGCTTGATGTAGGAAAGGTGCAGGCACCACGGCCGGTCGTCGGCCTTCGCGTCGCGGATGAACTCCATCGCCCGATCGGTCATGTAGGGCGTCTCGGAATCCGGCTCCTCGATGCGCGCCGGCTTGTCCGCATGGGAGAGCAGCCAGCCCGACAGGATCGAGCCGTCGGCGTCTTCCGCCGAGTTCGCCCAGTCCTCCCAGGGGTTCTCGCCCTCGTAGCCCTTCTCCCGCAAATGATCGTCGTAGCGCGGTCCGCTGTCGTAGCCGCCGTACGGGTGCAGCCCGTCGTCGCGCTCGTAGGGCTCGAAGCCGCACTCGGAGATCCGCACGCCGATCTCGGTTTCTGGATCGATGCCGAGCCGCATCATCCCCTCGATGTCGGCCTTCATGTGGGTCTTGCCGACCAGCACGGTCCGCACGCCCTCGGCGCGCAGGTGATCGCCGAGCGTCGGCTCGCCGGCCCTGAGCGGGACGCCGTTCCAGGTCGCGCCGTGCGAGTGGACGTAGCGCCCGGTGTAGAAGCTCATCCGCGACGGCCCGCAGATCGGCGACTGCACGAAGGTGTTGGCGAACCGCACCCCGCGCGCCGCCAGCGCGTCGATGTTGGGCGTCTTGATGGTCGGGTGGCCGGCGCAGCCCAGGTAGTCGTGGCGCAGCTGGTCACACATGATCCACAGCACGTTGCGTCGACCGGTCATGCATCCTCCTGGAAAGGGCGATCTCTCCCGATTAGTTGACAAAGACAACAAGCTCGTCAAGCATGGCTGCAACAAGCGAGTGCCTCGAAGCCTCGGGACGGGAGAGGAATAGCGTTGGACGCCGCCGCCGCAAAGGGCCCGGCCCGGCCGGGGGGGAAACATCCCGAGATCGCGGACATCCGCGATCTCGTCGCCTTCCGCGTCGCCATGCTGGCCGCCGCCAACGACCGGGTGGGCCAGAGCTGGATGAAGGCCGAGCACGGGGTGAGCCTGCGCGAATGGCGCGTTCTCGGCATCATCGCCGCGCTCGAGCCGGTGAAGTTCGGCGACGTGGTGCACGAGCTGCAGCTCGACAAGGGACAGCTCAGCCGCCTCGTGAAGGCCCTCGTCGATCGCCGCTTCGTGCAGAACCGGGTCGACACCGGCGACCAGCGGGTGAGCCGGCTCAGCCTCACCCCGGCCGGACGAGACCTGCACGGCGTGCTGCTGGCCAAGGCGCTCAGGGGCAACGACCGGATCCTCGCCGCCCTGTCCGCCGCCGAGACCGAGACCTTCATCCGCCTCCTCGACAAGCTGCAGCCGCACATGGTGCAGCGCGCCGACGTCGAGGCCGGCGACACGACGGCAGCAAAGCGAAAGCCCTCGAAGACGGGCGTCTGACAACCGGGAGGAAACCGACGATGAAAGCCAGAACAGTCCTGGGCGCGCTTGCCGCCCTTGCCCTGATGACCGGCGCGGCCGCCGCCGAATGGCCCGACAAACCGATCCAGATCATGATCCCGTGGCCGGCGCCGAACGACCCGTCGACGCTGGTCGCCACCGCCATCGCCCCGGTGATGTCGGAGGAGCTCGGCGTGCCGGTGAAAGTCGTCAACAAGCCGGGCGGCGGCGCCGTGCTGGCGACCGCCGAACTCGCCCGCTCGCGGCCCGACGGCTACACCATCGGCCTCATCTCCATCGGCCCGATGATCACCCAGGTCATTCGCGGCAAGACGCCCTACAAGAACCAGGACCTGCAGCCCCTCGGCCTGGTCTGGGCGAGCCCGTTCACCCTCGCCGCGCGCGCCGACGCCCCCTACGACAACCTCCAGGAGCTGTCGGAATACGCCAAGGACCACGACGTCCGCCTCGCCCACTGGGGCCTCGGTGCCGTGCCGACGCTGATCGCCATGAAGGCGGCCGACGTGGGCGGCTTCAAGTGGAAGGAAACGGCCTACGACAAGCTCAACCCGCTGCTGGTCGTGCAGGGCGACGCCGACGTCATCACCTTCTCCACGCCGGGCCTCACCGATTACGTGGAGGCCGACAAGATGAAGCTGCTGGCGGCCATGCTGCCGAACCGCGTCCCAGCCTACCCGGACGTGCCGACGGTGGCCGAACAGGGCTACGGCGACGCCTACGCGATCTGGTTCGGCGCCTTCGTGCCGAAGGGGACCGACCCCGAGATCGTCGCCAGGCTCTCCGACGCCTTCTTCTCCGCCATGGAGAACCCCGAGGTGCAGACGGTGATCGAGAACGTCGGCGTCGTGCCGATCAAGACCGGACCGGACGAGGCCCGCGCACGCATGGACCAGGAACTCACCGAGTTCGGCGCGATCATGAAGACCCTCGGCATCATCCAGTAGCGCACGAGACCGGCAGCCATGACCGACAGTGCCGACACGGACGCGGACGCGGCGCGTGAGCGCCCCTCCCGCACCTCCGACGCGGTTGCCGCTGCCGTGGGCGTTGCGGCGGCGGGGGTGCTGCTGGCCGCCCCCTCCCTCGTCGACAGCTCGGGGCCCGACCCGTTCTACAAGGGGCCGCTGATCTTTCCGCTGATCGCGCTGGCCATTGCCATCGCCGGCGCGCTGCCCGCGATGATCCGCCTCGTCACCGACCACGGGCGCAGCTGGCACGTCGACGGCCGCGGCGTGCCCGGGCGGGCCATCGCGCTGTTCGCGCTCGCCTGCCTCTACGCCCCGGCGATCGCCTGGGCCGGCCTCGACGCGGCGACGCTGGGGTTCATGCTGGCGGGGCTGCTCGTCACCAATCCCAGGCGCCCGCTGCGCGCCGTCGCCACGGCGATCGGGACGACCGTCGTCCTCCACCTCGCCTTCGTGACCGCCCTCGACATCTGGTTCCCGACCCCGGCCCTGTGGTCGGCGATCGCCGGAGGCTGAGGCGTGGACATCATTTCCGCAGGCTTCCTGGCGGCCTTCACGCCGGACAACCTCGTCGCGCTGGTGATCGGCTCGGTCATCGGCATCATCGTCGGCGTGCTGCCCGGCCTCGGCCCGCTGGTCGGCATGGTGGTGCTGCTGCCGTTCACCTTCCAGCTCGCCCCTGACGTGGCGCTGTCGCTGCTGCTCGGCGTGTTCTGCGGCGGCTATTTCGGCGGCGCGGTGCCGGCCGTGCTGATCCGGGTGCCCGGCGTCCCCTCGTCCATCGTCACCAGTTTCGACGGCTTCCCGCTGACCGAGCGCGGCGAGGCGCAGACCGCCCTGTCCGCCGCCCTCGTCGGCTCGCTGGGCGGCGGGCTGGTCTCGATCGTGATCCTGGTGGCGCTGGCGCCGCTGCTGTCCCAGGTGGCGGCGAGCTTCGGCCCGCCGGAATTCCTGGCCGTCGCCGTGTTCGGCATCCTGCTGGTCGCCGTCTCGTTCCGGGAAAAGCTCGGCCAGGCGGTGCTGCTGATCGGGCTGGGCTTCTGGCTGTCGACGGTCGGCATCGACGGCCCGACCCTCAGCCCGCGCTTCACCTTCGGCATCTGGGAGATGCAGAACGGCCTCGACCTCGTCGCCGTCGTCCTCGGCCTGTTCGGCATCGGTCAGGCGCTGCTGCTGCTGGAACAGGGCATCCTCAAGACCGACCGGCTCAACCTCAGCCGCGGCAGCCTCGACTTCAGCCAGATCATCAAGGTTCTGCGCTACTGGCGGACGCTGATCCGCTCCGGGGTGATCGGCACCTTCATCGGCCTGTTGCCGGGCCCCGGCTCGGTGCTCGCCTCGTTCGTCGCCTACGACGTCGCCAAGCGCCGCTCGCCGCACCCGGAGGAGTTCGGCCGGGGCACGCCGGAGGGCTGCATCGCCGCGGAGGCCGGCAACAACGCCGTGCCCGCCGGCGCCCTTATCCCGCTGCTGACGCTCGGCATCCCCGGCGAGGCCCTGAGCGCCCTGCTGCTCGGCGTCTTCACCCTCAACGGCATCTACCCGGGCCCGCTCCTCCTCATCAAGGAACCGGTGCTGATCTCGACCCTCTACTGGTCCATGTTGTTGATCAACATCGTTTCTTTCGCCGTGCTGGCGATCTGGCTGAGGCCGTTCGCCCTCATCGTGAAGGTGCCGAAGGAGATCATCGCGGTGGGGGTCATCGCCCTCTCCATGGTCGGCATCTACGCCGTCAACACGCGCTTCTTCGACTGCGGCGTGGCGCTGGCGGCGGGCGTGGTCGGCTACGTGCTGCTGCGGCTCGGCTGGCCGCTGGTGGCGCTGGTGATGGGCGTCGTCATCGGCCCGATCATCGAGAACCGGCTGCGCGAGACGCTCAGCCTCGGCGACGGCAGCCCGATGATCCTGCTGGAACGGCCGATCTGCGTCGGGATCCTGCTGCTGAGCCTGGTCATGGTGCTGGCTCCGCTGCGCAAGCACCTGAAAAGAACGACGATTTCTGCGCACAGGTGAGGCGCGTGCGCAGCTGCGCACCAAAGCGCACCAAACCTGCACCAAACTGCGCGATTCCGCCGAAAGCGCAGCCAAAGCACACCTCTTCTGCGCTCTGGTGCGCAGCCTGCGCGCAGCTGTCGGCCCCACCGCCCGTCCCCGGCCGCAATCGTTAACGATTCCTTGCCGAGCCGGCTAAGGGATCGCTAATATTCGCCGCCCGCGAGCCCTGATCGGACGCGCGGGACGGGGCGCGCGAACAAGAGGGCGGTCCCGACCTTGGGGCGGCAAAGACTGGGGGACTTCTCATGAAGCGATTGGCGATGGTCGGCGCGGCCCTTCTCCTCGGCAGCGGGTTGAACACCGTCTCGGCGCAGTACTCGATGAATCCGGCGCTGAGCGAACCAAGGGGCATGTACCCGTCCGGCTCCCCCGATCAGGTGCAGAACGATGCGCCGTGGGGCTACGCCGCCATGGCCGTCGGACCGAAGGGGCGGAGCTGGATCATCGCGGCGCGCTCCGAGGCGGAGGCGCGCGCCGCCGCCCAGGCCGAGTGCCGGCAGTTCGAGGACAGCTGCGAGGCCGTGGTCACCGGATCGGACAGCGGCTTCTTCATCGGCGGCTACTGCGGGACGACGCCCAAGGTCGCCTATTCGCCCACCGACTTCATGGACGCCCAGGCCCGCTTCTACGGCAATACGATCGTGTCCGGATCCGGGCTGGTGGAAAAGGCTGGCGACTGCGCCATCCTGTGGCTCGGCCACCGCGTGTCGCCGCCCTGGCGCGACCGCCCGACCACGCTCGCCCGGCGCTAGACCCGCATCGGCGGCCCGACGACGCGGCCGGCCCGGGCCCGCCGGGGCCTTGTGCGGGGCCGCCGTTGCGCTACCTTCATAATCAAGAACTATTCCAGACTGGGTCGTCTTCGCGTTCGGCGCCGGCACGATCCGGCGGGCGGACATTGGCGGAAGCGCCGAGGGCTGCCCGGTCGGCCCGCCGATCCGCTGTCGCCCGCCGACCGGCAGGCTCAGAGGACGCGCGTCTGACGGCCCGCCGTTTCACCACCAGACAGGACCGATGCGCCCATGATCCCCGGCTTTTCAACCCGCCGCCGCTTCAGCGAGCTGTCCGAGCGCGAGATCCTTGCGCTGGCCATTTCCTCCGAGGTGGAGGACCGGGAGATCTACCAGACCTTCGCCGAGCACCTGCGCGGCGAATTTCCGGCCTCCGCCGCAGTGTTCGACGGCATGGCGGAGGAGGAAAAGGAGCACCACCGGCGCCTCGTCGAGCTCTACCACAGGCGCTTCGGCGAGGTGATCCTGCCGATCCGCCGCTCCGACGTCGCCGGCTACTATTCCCGGCGCCCGATCTGGCTGGTCGAGAATCTCGGCCTGGAGCGGGTGCGGGCCGAAGCCGAGATCATGGAGGTGGACGCCGGCAACTTCTACGTGGCCGCCGCCGGGCGGGCCACCGACCCGGCCGTGAAGGCGCTGTTGAGCGAGCTTGCCGCCGCCGAGACCGAGCACGTCAGCCGGGCCGGCCAGCTGGCGGAGAAGAACCTCACCCCGTCGGCCCGCAACGCCGAGGACGCCGTCTCGCATCGCCGCTTCGTGCTGACCTACGTGCAGCCGGGCCTGGCCGGGCTGATGGACGGCTCGGTGTCGACGCTGGCGCCGGTGTTCGCGGCGGCGTTCGCGACGCAGAGTTCGTACTCGACCTTCCTCGTCGGCCTCGCCGCCGCGCTCGGCTCCGGGATCTCGATGGGGCTGACCGAGGCGCTGTCGGACGACGGGGTGATCACCGGGCGCGGCGCACCGCTGAAGCGCGGCATCGCCTGCGGGCTGATGACCACCCTCGGCGGCCTGGGTCACGCCCTGCCCTATCTGATCCCCCACTTCTGGACCGCCACGGCGATCGCCATCGTCGTGGTGTTCTTCGAGCTGTGGGCGATCGCCTGGATCCGCTGGAAGTTCATGGAGACGCCGTTCATGCGCGCCGCCATGCAGATCGTGCTGGGCGGCGCGCTGGTGTTTGCGGTCGGCATCCTGATCGGTAGCGCCTGACGGCGGGCGCGGAGCCGGTCAGCAGGCCTCCGTCACATCGGCGGCCGCCCTGCCGGGCCGGCCTTCGAGCAGCGCCAGTCCGGCCAGCGCGACGACCGGCAGGGTGCCGGCGACGAGCATGGCGAGCCCCCAGCCGCCGACCGCATAGGTCCACGCCCCCAGCCCCGCGAAGACGGCGCCGCTGAGGAAGAAGGCGGTCATGTAGAGCCCGTTGAGGCGTCCGCGGATCTCCGGCTGCAGCGAGAAGATCACCCGCTGGCCGAGCACCATGGTCGCCGCCATGCCGAAATCGATGAGGATCGCGGCGGCGACCAGCACGGCAAGCCCGGCGGCCGTGGGGGTGGCGCCCAGATAGGCGAGGACGGCGGCGGCCGCGCCGAGCACCAGCGCCACGCAGGTGGCGCCCCGGACGAGACCGTGGTCGGCCACCCGGCCGGCGATCGGCGCCGCGAAGACGCCGGCGACGCCAGCCAGCGCGAACAGCGCGATGCCCGCCTGGGTCAGGTGAAAGACATCGGTCAAAAGCAGCGGCACCGTCGTCCAGAACAGGCTGAACGCCCCGAACATGCAGGCCTGGTAGAAGGCCCGGCGCTGCAGATCGGGCGTCCTCAGGATCAGGCCGCCCATGGAGGCCAGCAGCTGGCCGTAGCCCAGCTTCGCCTGGGGGTGGCGCGGCGGCAGGACGATCCGCAGCACGACGACGAGGATGCTCAGAACGATCGCGGAGAACAGGAAGACCGCGTGCCAGGAGATCAGGCTGGTGATGAAGCTGGCGACCGGCCGGGCGAGCATGATGCCGAACATCAGCCCGCTCATGATCGTGCCGACGACCCGCCCGTGCTGGGCCTTCGGCGCCAGATGGGCGGCATAGGGCACCAGCACCTGAACGGAGACCGAGGCGATGCCGATCAGCAGCGCGGAGACCAGGAAGGGGGCCGCGGCCGTCGACAGGGCGGCGGCGAGAAGGGCGACGATGGCGGCCAAAAGCAGCGTCACCACCAGCCGCCGGTTTTCCAACAGGTCGGCCAGCGGCACGACGAAGAACAGGCCGACGCCGTAGCCGATCTGGGTGAGCGACACGATCAGGCCGGCCAGCGCCGGCGGCAGATCGAGCGACGCGCTGATGACGCCGACCAGCGGCTGGGAATAGTAGATGTTGGCGGCGACCAGCCCGCAGGTGGCGGCAAGGAGGCCGATGAGCCAGCCCGGCAGCTCGGCGGTGTCCGGGACATCGGCAGGCGAACGCGTGACGTGTGCCAAGGGAAGCTCCAGTCGGAAGGCGGCGGCCTTCCGGTCTCGGGAAGACGGTGCGAACGAAGCCGGCGCGGCGCACCGCGCCGCCGGCCAGATCAGGGCCGGGGCAGCGCCTTCAACGCCTGGTCCGCCGCGTCCATCATGTACGAGCGGTCCCGGCCGACCTTGCCGACGACCCGGAACCCCTGCAGCACGCACAGAAGGTGTGCGGCGGCGGCGTCCACGTCGACGGTAGGATCGATCGACCCGTCGGCGACCCCTTCCCGGATGAGTTCCCTCAGAAGCGTCTCGATCCGCGCCAGGGCGGCAGCGACCTTTTCGGCCATCTGCGGATCGAACGCGGCAATCTCCACGGCACTGCCCGTCACCAGGCAGCCGCGCCGCCCTTCCTCGTCGTGGGAGAGGTCGGCATAGGAGCGCAACAGCCCCCGCACTTTCGCAAATCCGGACCCCTCCGCCGCAATCGCCGCGCGGATCTGGCCGTCGCGCACCGCCTTGTAGCGGTCGAACGCGGCCAGGAAGACCGCCCGCTTGTCGGCGAACGCCTTGTAGATGCTGCCCGGCGTGAGCTTCATCGCCTCGCCGAGTTCGGCGAGCGAGGCGCCGTGATAGCCGCGCTCGCGGAAGACCAGCAGCGCGGCATCGAGCGCGGCGTCGACATCGAACGCGCGGGGACGGCCTGGACCGCGGCGGGCGTGGGGGGTGGAAGCAACGTGCATGACGCTCAATTAGGAAATGAACACTTCCAAATCAAGCCGAAATATCGGACGCCGGTCGATGGCATCAGGTTCAAGAGGCCGGCGCTTCCTGGCGGCAGAATCCGACGCCCTGGCCCGCATGGAAGAGCGCATCCCGGGTGGGATGCGGTGACTGTTGCGGGTGAGCTGAACCGGCGACGTTTACGTGCAGGGCCGTCCAGAGCATTTCCCGTTCAGATCGAAGCGATCCGGACGAAAAGGAACTGCTCAAGGGATCGAATCTGGAGCCGTTTCTTATCGATCAGGTAAGTCCACCTGATCGGAAAAGGCTCTAGGAGCGGGCCTTTCCCTGCTTGTCGATCAGGACTGCCTGCTGCCATCGGCCCGGCGCCTTGTCGGTGCGATGGATGCAGCCCGCCCAACAGCAAGGTCGCTTCTTTCCCTCCAGGAGCTCTTCACGGGTCCGCTCAATGCGACGTTGACGCGTCTTTGCCTGTTTCGCGTCATCGACCCAGCAGATGAACTCATTCCGTCCGAGCGGAGTCAGGTTTTCCCAGAGCGTCAGGACCTTCGGATCCGATCGCACGGCTGCCTGCAGGTCCGCACCTGCCTCGTGGACGGTACCATGGGGAAATTCGGTCGTCACAAGACCTCCGGGCGGGCTCATCCGAGCCGCGTTCGTGGATGCAGCAAAGAACGGCAGCTTCCGAACTTGCCCGCGGAGTCGAGACCTGTCCACCACGAGGCCGCCCCCGCCCAGACCATGCGTGCACCCGGCGTCAGATTCTCAGCACCGTCCCATTTCCGGTTCGGATCGAACTGATCCGAGGAAAGGGAACGGCGCGACCGAACTGAATCCGGCGCCATTTCGCATCGATCCCTGGGCCCGCCCGATCGGAACAGATTCGAGCACCGGCGCGCCCGCGCCGGCCGAAGCGGATCGAGCCACAACCGGACACGGCCGAAAACCGCCGGGATCAGGATCCGTCCTGCACGGAAGAGCGAAGGGTCGACACAGCCGCCGGCGAGACCTTGAAGTAACGGGCGATCTGAACGTCCGACATTCCGAGGTCGGTGAGCGCGCGAAGGTAGCTTGCCTTTACCGGCCAGGCGTTGGTCGCCCTGGCGCCGACGGATGCTTCCTGCTGCAGATGGTCCACCATGACGTCCCTCCCTGAAGGGTTCAGACCGCGTCCCGTCGCGGCCCGTCGGTGTCGAGCTCCACGTTCGTCTTACGAACAGGTAATGCGCGCTTCGGGCAAAAACACGACCGCCGATCGTTAAAATCGCGATCCTTCGATTCGTTCCGCCCTCAGCCGCCGCCAAACGCAATAAAGCGGCCGGCGACGAGCGCGCCGGTGAGCTCGATGTTGTCGCCGATGGTCCAGCTCCAGCCGTGGTGGGACGCGCTTCACAGCCGGAGCCGGCCGACCACCTCGCCGCCGCCGGGACCCGGCTTCAGCACCACGGCCTCGCCCTCGCGGGGGAAGACGCCGGTGAGCGCCGTCACGTTCACCTGGTGCGACACCAGCACCAGCGCGCCCGGGCCGCGCCATCGCCGCACGATCTCGCGCACCGCCGCGGTCTGGGCATCCCGCGAGGCGCGGTCCTGGAAGAAGGAATCGAGCGCCGGCTCCGGCTCGGCCAGATCCGGGAAGGCGAGCTGCGCGGTGTCGCGGGCCCGGCACCAGCGCGAATGCAGGACCTGGCCGACCTCCACGTTCTCGGCCCGGAAGCGGGCGCCGATGGCCACCGCCTGGGCGCGCCCCTCGGCGGAGAGATTGCGCTGGGTCGCGCAGTCGCCGAGCCGGAAGTCCTGCGGATCACCCGTTCCCGGAGCCCGCGCATGGCGCATCACCGCGACCCCACCGTCGCGCAGGGCCGTCCATGCCTCGTCGGCGGCGGCGGCGGCGGCCGTGACCGCGACGAGGATGGCGCAGGCCAGGGCGAAGGGGCGCAAGCTCATGATCATCCTCCTTGCCGGGGGTGCGGGGCATCGCGGTGCCGGACCGCGGGCTGCCCACGGTACGCACCGGCCGGCCGGGCGGATTGGCGGTCTGTACCATTCCGGATGCATCTCCCCCGGAAATCGAGCCGGCGAACTAGCATCCTCCGCCGCTTGGGGCCACAATGGATTCCTTCGAAACAGACCCGCTCGCGGGGGGGCGAGCGGCTTGCCCTTTCGCGACGCACGGGCCAGAAATCCGCCACGTCCGACCTGACCTTCGAAGACGCCGCCCCCGCGGCCGCAATCATTCGAGTCCCCATGACAGACCATTCGACCGAGACCGCCCAGCCCGTCACTCCGGGTGACGAGACCGAAGCGCAGCCGCAGCGCCGCGCCGGCGACGACCCGCATCGCCCCGAGTTCTGGCAGATCCGCATCATCGCCAAGCTCGTCTACCAGGTCGGCAAGGACCCGGAACATGCCGAGCCGCACGACTGGTACATGGCCACCGCGCTGGCCGTGCGCGACCGCATCGTCGACAGCTGGATCCCGGCGACGCGGGCGACCTACAAGCAGTCGGCGAAGCGGGTCTACTACCTGTCGCTGGAATTCCTGATCGGCCGGCAGCTCTACGAGGCGGCCTACAATCTCGGCTACGCCGACGCGATCGCCGGCGCGCTGGAGACGCTGGGGACCAACCTCGACACCGTCCGCAAGCTGGAACCCGACGCGGCGCTGGGCAACGGCGGCCTCGGCCGCCTCGCCGCCTGCTTCGTGGAAAGCATGGCGTCGCTGGGCATCGCCGGCTTCGGCTACGGCATCCGCTACGACCACGGCCTGTTCCGCCAGGCGCTTCCCGACGGCTTCCAGCGCGAGCTGCCGGAGGACTGGCTGGCCAACGGCACGCCGTGGGAGTTCAAGCGGCCCGAGGTCGCCTACGAGATCGGCTTCGGCGGCACCGTCGAGGCGCCCCACGACGCCCACCATCTGGGCGCCCGCACCTGGAAGCCCGGGGAGACGGTGCGCGCGGTGGCCTACGACAACCCGATCGTCGGCTGGCGCGGTGACTACGTGGCCACGCTGCGCCTTTGGGCAGCCCGCTCGGTCGACCCGATCAGCCTGGAGGAATTCAACCGCGGCGACCACGTGGGCGCCCTGTCGGCGCGCGCCAAGGCCGAATCGATCTCCAAGGTGCTCTACCCCTCCGACTCCAATCCGGCCGGCCAGGAGCTCCGGCTGCGCCAGGAGTTCTTCTTCACCTCCGCCTCGCTGCAGGACCTCATCCGCCGCCACGTCCAGCAGGGCCTGCCGCTGGAGAAGCTGGCCGACCACGCCGCCATCCAGATGAACGACACCCATCCGGCGATCGCCGTGGTGGAGTTGATGCGGCTGCTGGTCGACGTCCACGAGGTGCCGTGGGCGAAGGCCTGGGACGTCACACGGGCGACGCTCTCCTACACCAACCACACGCTGCTGCCGGAGGCGCTGGAGACCTGGCCGGTGCCGCTGATGGAGCGCATGCTGCCGCGGCACATGCAGATCATCTACCTGATCAACGCCTTCGAGCTCGACCACATCCGGGCGACCTTCGGCGACGACGGCGCGCTGCTGGGCGAAGCGTCGCTGATTTCCGAGGCCAACGGGCGCGCCGTGCGGATGGGCAACCTCGCCTTCGTCGGCTCCCACAAGATCAACGGCGTGTCGGCGCTGCACACCGACCTGGTCGGCAAGACCATCTTCAGCGGCCTCAACCGGCTCTATCCGGACCGCATCGTCAACAAGACCAACGGCATCACCTTCCGCCGCTGGCTGTTCCAGTCGAACCCGGGGCTGACCCGGCTGATCCGCGACGCCATCGGCGACCGCTTCCTCGACGACCACGAGGCGCTGATCGAGCTGGCGCCGTTCGCCGACGACGCCGGCTTCCGCGAGGAGGCGGCGCGCATTCGCCGGCAGAACAAGGTGGCGCTGTCGGCGCTGGTGAAGGAGCGCGTCGGCATCACCCTCGACCCGGACGCGCTGTTCGACGTGCACATCAAGCGCATCCACGAATACAAGCGCCAGCTGATGAACATCCTCGACGCGGTGGCGCTCTACGACGCGATCCGCTCCAACCCGATGCACGACTGGCGGCCGCGGGTGAAGATCTTCGCCGGCAAGGCGGCGGCCAGCTACGACGTCGCCAAGCTGATCATCAAGCTCGCCTGCGACGTCGCCAAGATGGTCAACGCCGACCCGACGGTGCGCGGCAAGCTGAAGATCGTGTTCCTGGAGAACTACAACGTCAGCCTGGCGGAGACGATCATCCCGGCCACCGACCTCTCCGAGCAGATCTCCACGGCGGGCATGGAGGCGTCGGGCACCGGCAACATGAAGTTCGCCCTCAACGGCGCGCTGACCATCGGCACGCTGGACGGCGCCAACGTGGAGATCCGCGACCGCGTCGGGCCGGAGAACATCTACATCTTCGGCATGACCGCCGACGAAGTGGCCGAGCGCCGCGCCCAGGGGCTGAGCATGGTGGAGACCATCGCCGCCTCGCGCCACCTGTCGGAGGCCCTCGACCAGATCACCATGGGGGTGTTCTCGCCCGACCAGCCGGACCGCTACCGCGACCTCGTCAACGCGCTGACCCATCACGACTACTTCATGGTCACCGCCGACTTCGAGGCGTACCGGGCGATGCAGGTGCACGTCGGCAACGAGTGGAAGGACCCGGCGCTGTGGTGGCGCAAGTCGGTGCTGAACACCGCGCACATGGCCTGGTTCTCGGCCGACCGCACCATCCGCGAGTACGCCAGCGAGATCTGGAACGCCAAGCCCGTCGTCCCCGAATGAGCCGGCCGGCGCGGCCCGCACTGTCACCGCGACGACACATCCGGCCGGTTTGATCCGGTCCCGGGCTGCCGATTGCCGGCAAGCTGCCGGGCTGCCATCATTTTTACTTTCGGGGACGCGCCGCCGGCGCGAGGATGCACGCGAATCGCGCCGCCCGCGCCGGACCTGCGGACGGCCAGTCTTGAAGGACCGGACCATGGCCTCTCAGCGCGACAATGCGCCCCTCGCCCGTTCGGCAATGGCATACGTGCTGGCCGGCGGCCGCGGCAGCCGCCTCCTGGAACTCACCGACCGGCGGGCCAAGCCGGCGGTCTATTTCGGCGGCAAGACGCGGATCATCGACTTTGCGCTGTCGAACGCGGTGAACTCCGGCGTGCGCCGCATCGCGGTGGCCACCCAGTACAAGGCCCACAGCCTGATCCGCCACATGAACCGCGGCTGGAACTTCTTCCGGCCCGAGCGTAACGAGGGCTTCGACATCCTGCCGGCCAGCCAGCGCGTCGCCGAGGACCGCTGGTATGCCGGCACCGCCGACGCGGTCTACCAGAACCTCGACATCATCGAATCCTACGAGCCGGACTACCTGATCATCCTGGCCGGCGACCACGTCTACAAGATGGACTACGAGCTGATGCTCGCCCAGCACGTCGACCTCGGCGCCGACGTGACCGTCGGCTGCGTCGAGATCCCGAGCTCGGAGGGCTCGGCGTTCGGCATCATGCACGTGAACGACCGCGACCGGGTGGTGTCGTTCGTGGAGAAGCCGGCCAGCCCGCCGGAGATCCCCGGCCAGCCGGGCCGGTCGCTGGCCTCGATGGGCATCTACGTGTTCAGCCGCGAGTTCCTGTTCGAGCAGCTCCGGGCGGATGCGGCCGACCCGACCTCCGGCCACGACTTCGGCAAGGACATCATCCCCAAGCTCGTCGCCGACGGCAACACCTGGGCGCACCGCTTCGAGGCGAGCTGCGTGCGCTCCGGCGCCGAGCGCTCCGCCTACTGGCGCGACGTGGGCACCATCGACGCCTACTGGGAAGCCAACATCGACCTGACCGAGATCGTCCCGGAGCTCGACCTGTTCGACCGCGACTGGCCGATCTGGACCTATTCGGAGCTGACCGCGCCGGCGAAGTTCGTGCACGACGCCGGCGAACGGCGCGGCTACGCGATCTCGTCGCTGGTGGCCGGCGGCTGCATCGTCTCCGGCGGCTCGGTGCAGCGCTCGCTGCTGTCGTCGCACTGCCACGTCCACTCGTTCGCCAGCGTGTCGTTCTCGGTGGCGCTGCCGGAGGTCGACATCGGCCAGGGCGCCCGCATCGACCGCTGCGTCATCGACCGCGGCGTGAAGATCCCCGCGGGGCTCGTCGTCGGCGAGAACCCGGAAGACGACGCCCGTCGCTTCCGCCGCACCGAGCGCGGCATCTGCCTGATCACCCAGCCGATGATCGACGCCCTTGGCAGCTAAGGCACCCCGCCCGGGCCCGCCCGCACCCCGCCGCCGCTCCGCGCCGCCGGCAGCCGCGGGCACGGATGCCGCGCGTCCGGACGCCCCCGCCGGCCCGCCGCTGCGGCTGCTGGCGGTGGCCTCGGAGATCTTTCCGCTGGTGAAGACCGGCGGGCTCGCCGACGTGGTCGGCGCCCTGCCCGCCGCGCTGCAGCAGGAGCACGTCGCCACGCGCACCCTGGTGCCCGGCTACCCGGCCGTGATGGTGGCGCTCGGCGGGGCCGAGCAGGTGCTGGATCTCTCCGCCACGTTCGGCGGGGGCGCCCGGGTCCTTGCCGCCACCGCCGCCGGCCTCGACCTGTTCGTGCTCGACGCGCCGCAATTCTTCGACCGGCCCGGCGGCCCCTACGGCCAGCCCGGCGGCGGCGACTGGCCCGACAACGGCGTGCGCTTCGGGGCGCTCGCCCGCGCGGCGGCGCTGATCGCCCACGGCGCCATCGACGGATACCGGCCCGACGTCGTCCACTGCCACGACTGGCAGGCGGGGCTGGTGCCGGCCTACCTGCACTTCTCCGACCAACCGTCGCCGCCGTCGGTCGCGACGATCCACAACATCGCCTTCCAGGGCCAGATGCCGCGCGAGATCCTCGGCGCGCTGGCGCTGCCGGCCGAGGCCTACGCGGTGGAGGGCGTCGAGTACTACGGGTCGATCGGCTACCTGAAGTCGGCCGTGCGGCTCGCCGACCGGGTCACCACGGTGTCGCCGACCTACGCCCGCGAGATCCGCACGGCGGAGTTCGGCATGGGGCTGGAAGGGCTGATCCAGGCGCGCGGCCGGGACGTCACCGGCATCCTCAACGGCATCGACCTGACGGTGTGGGACCCGTCCACCGACGCCGCCCTCGCCGCGCCCTTCGGCAGGACGACGCTGGGCCGGCGGGCGGCGAACAAGCCGGCGCTGCTGGCGCGCTTCGGCCTCGACCCGGCGAGCCGGCGGCCGCTGTTCGGCGTGGTCAGCCGCCTGACCTGGCAGAAGGGCCTCGACCTGCTCGCCGAGGCGCTGCCGACGCTGCTGGCGCTCGACGCCGATCTCGTCGTGCTGGGCTCCGGCGAGCCGGCGCTCGAGCAGGCGTTCCGCGCCGCGGCCGACCGCCATCCCGACCGCATCGGCGTGCAGCTCGGCTACGACGAGGCGCTGGCCCACGAGATCCAGGGCGGCGCCGACGCGCTGCTGATCCCCTCGCGCTTCGAGCCATGCGGGCTGACGCAGCTGTGCGCGCTGCGCTACGGCGCCATCCCGGTGGCGGCGCGGGTCGGCGGCCTGAGCGACACCATCATCGACACCAACGAAATGGCGCGCCAGGCCGGCATCGGCACCGGCGTGCTGTTCTCGCCGGTCGGCCGCGAAACCTTCGAGCAGGCGCTGGCGCGCACTTGCGATCTGTTCCGCCTGCCCCAGGTCTGGCGCAGGATGCAGTCGAACGCCATCCGCACCGATGTGGGCTGGAGCGCGCCGGCACGCGCCTATGCCGACCTCTATCGCTCCCTCATTTCCTCCCCGGCAGCCCGATCCACATGACCGCTTCCTTCACCGTCCATCCCGGCAAGCCCGAGCCGCTCGGCGTCACCGTCGAACCCGGCGGGCTGAACGTCGCCGTCGTCGCGCCCGACGCCGAGGCGATCGAGATCGTGCTGTTCGACGCCGACGGCCAGGTGCAGACGGGCTCGGCGATCCTGCCGGCGCGGCGGGCCGGCATCCACCACGGCTTCCTGAAGGGCCCCGGCGCCGGCACCCGCTACGGTCTGAGGGCCTATGGTCCGTACGCCCCCGAGCAGGGCCTGCGCTTCAATCCGGCAAAGCTGCTGGTCGACCCCTACGCGCGCGCCCTCGACCGGCCGTTCGTGCACGACCCGTCGCTGTGCGGCACGGCCGAGGACGGCAGCCGCGACCTGCGCGACACCGCCGACCTGGTGCCGAAGGCGATCGCCACCGCGCCGATCCGCGCCACGCCGCGGCCGTTCGCGGTGAACCGGCTGGAACGGCCGCCGCTGGTCTACGAACTGCACGTGAAGGGCTTCAGCCAGACCCATCCGGCGATCCCGGAGGCGCTGCGCGGCACCGTCGCGGCGCTGGCCCACCCAGCAGCGATCGACCACCTGAGCGGGCTCGGCGTCACCGCCGTCGAGCTGATGCCGATCATGGCGTGGATCGACGAGCGCCACCTGCCGGCGCTCGGGCTCACCGACTACTGGGGCTACAACACCATGGCGTTCATGGCGCCGGACCCGCGCATCGCGCCCGGCGGCATCGACGACGTGCGCAAGGCGGTGGCGGCGCTGCACGGCGCCGGCATCGAGGTGATCCTCGACATCGTGCTGAACCACACCGGCGAGAGCGACGAGCTGGGCGCGACGCTGTCGTTCCGCGGCCTCGACAACGCCGGCTTCTACCGGCTCGATCCGCACGACCGGGCGCTCTACGTCAACGACACCGGGTGCGGCAACACCGTGGCGCTGGACCGGCCGCACACGCTCAGGCTCGCCATGGACGCCATGCGCTACTGGGCGATCGCGGCGGGCGTCGACGGCTTCCGCTTCGACCTTGCCACCACGCTCGGCCGCCGCGCCGGCGGCTACGACCCCGAGGCGCCGCTGTTCCAGGCGATCGAGCAGGATCCGATCCTGCGCGGCCTGAAGATGATCGCGGAACCCTGGGACGTCGGCCCGGACGGCCATCGGCTCGGTGCGATGCCGCCGCGCTGGTCGGAGTGGAACGACCGCTACCGCGACACCATCCGCCGCTTCTGGCGCGGCGACGACGGCATGGTGGGAGACCTTGCGACCCGTCTGACCGGGTCGGCCGACATCTTCGCCGGTGCCCGGCGGCCACCGTCATCGAGCGTCAACTTCATCGCCGCCCACGACGGCTTTCCGGTCGCCGACATCGTCTCCTATGTGCACACCCACAACCACGCCAACGGCGAGAACAACCGGGACGGCCACGGCGCCAACCACTCGTGGAACCACGGCATCGAGGGACCGAGCGACGACCCGGAGGTGATCGCGGCGCGCGACCGGGACGTGGCCAATCTGCTGGTGACGCTGTTCGTCTCGCGCGGGCTGCCGATGCTGTCGATGGGCGACGAGCTGGGCCGGACCCAGCGCGGCAACAACAACGTCTACGCCCAGGACAACGCCACCGCCTGGATCGACTGGGCCAGCGCCGACCCGGCGCGGATCGCCCTGGTCGGCAGGCTCTCCGACCTTCGCCGGCGGCATCCGGCGCTGCGCGCCGACGCCTATCTCACCGGCCACGCGGTCGACGAGCGCGGCCTGCCCGACATCGAGTGGCGCACCGTCGCCGGACACGCCATGGAAGCGGCCGACTGGGACGATCCGGCGACGCGCAGCCTGGTGGCGATCGTCTATGCGGCCACCGGCGGCGCGAGCGGCGGCGACCGGGTCGCCGTTGCCTTCAACGCCGGCGCGGAAGCGCTGACCGCGACCCTGCCGCCGCCCCGCGACGGCCACGGCTGGCGCGTCGTGGTCGACACCTTCGCCGCCGACCGGATCGCCGGCCGCGACCTCGACGGCGTCACCCTCACGCTCGGCGCCCGCAGCGCGGCGATCGTCGCGGAAGTCCCCGAACGCGGCGGACGCACGCTCTCCTCCGGCGCCCGGGCGGCAGAACCGCGGGTGCTCGACCGGCTGTCGCAGGCCGCCGGCATCGCGCCGGAATGGGTCGGCGTGCTGGGCGACCGCCACCCGGTCAACCCGGACACGCGCCTGGCGCTGCTGGAGGCCATGGGCCTGCCGGCCACGACCAACGAGGCGGCGCACGCGAGCCTCGCCGTGCTGTCGCGGGCCGGTGCGAGGCGCCCGCTGCCGCCGCTGGTGGTGGCCGAGCCGGGGACGCGGGCGATCGTCGCGATCCCGCGCGAGCCGAACGGCCGGCCGCCGCGCGCGCTGCACCTGCGGCTGGAGGACGGCGCCGAGGAGATCGTGCCGATTCCGCTCGACGCCGCCCAGGACGAGATCACCGCGCCCGACGGCGGCACCGTGCGGCGGACGCTGGTGCGGCTGCCGAAGCTGCCGTTCGGCGACCACCGGATCCGCCTCGACGAGCGCGAGGAGCGGGAAGCGACCGCGCGGCTGATCGTGACGCCGCGCGCCTGCTACCGGCCGCCGGCCCTGGAAGAAGGCCGCCGGTTCGGGCTGCAGGCCAACCTCTACAGCCTGCGCCGCGACAGCGACCAGGGCCTCGGCGACTTCGCCACGCTGGCCCAGCTCGGCGCCGATGCCGGGGCGCTGGGGGCGGCGGCCGTGGGCATCAATCCGCTGCACATGCTGTTCCCGGGCGACCGCGAGCGGGCGAGCCCCTACCACCCCTCCGACCGGCGGTTCCTCGACCCGATCTACCTGGACATCGACGCCCTCGCCGACCTGCCGGCGGCGGCACGGCCCGGCCACCCGGCGACCCGGCTGATTGACTACAAGGCCGTTTGGGAGGCCAAGCGCACGGCGCTGGAGGCGGCCTTCGACCGCTTCCGCCACCGCCCGACGGACGACGACGCGCGGCGCGCCTTCGAAGCGTTCCTGACCCGGCGGGGCCGGCCGCTGATCGCCTTCGCCACCTACCAGGTGATCGCCGAGGACCGGCCCGGCGTGCCGTGGATGCGCTGGCCATCGCACCTGCGCCGGCCCAACGCCGCCGGCATCGGCGAGGTCCAGTCGCACAATCCGGGCCGTGTGCTGTTCCACTGCTGGCTGCAGTGGCAGGCGGAGCGGCAGTTCGAGGCGGCCGCGCGGCACGCGGCCGACGCCGGGCTTTCCATCGGCATCTACCGGGACCTCGCCGTCGGCAGCGCCCCCGACGGCGCCGAGACCTGGGCCGAGCAGGACCATTTCGCCGACCGGGTGTCGATCGGCGCGCCGCCGGATCCGTTCGCTGCCGAGGGGCAGGTCTGGGCGGCGCGGCCGCCGATCCCCTACCGGATGCGCGACATCGGCCACCGGCCGTTCTCGGCGCTGCTGTCGGCGAACATGCGGCACGCCGGGCTGCTGCGCCTCGACCACGTGATGGGGTTGTCGCGGCTCTACTGCGTGCCGGAGGGGGCCCCCGCCGCCGACGGCACCTATGTGAGCTACCCGCTCGACGAGCAGCTGGCGGCGCTGTCGCTGGCCAGCCACCGGCACCGCTGCGGCGTCGTCGGCGAAGACCTGGGCACGGTGCAGGAGGGCCTGGGCGAGCGCCTGGCGGAAGCCGACGTGCTGTCGACGCGGGTGGTGTTCTTCGAGCGCGAAATGGGCGGCGGCTTCAGCCCGCCTGCCACCTACAAGGCGCGGGCGGCGACCTGTGCGGCGACCCACGACCTGCCGACCATCGCCGGCTGGTGGAGCGGCGGCGACATCGACATCGCCGCCCGGCTCGGCCGGACCGCCGACCCGGAGGCGGCGCGGGCCGGGCGGCACGGCGAACGGGAGCAGCTGCTGGCGGCGCTCGCCGACGCCGGCATCGCCACGGCGGAGCTGCCAGGCGCCGACGACGCCCACCCGGACGCGCCGACGCTGGCGGCGCTGGTGGCGGCGGTGCATGCGTTCCTGGCGCAGTCCCCGTCGGACCTGGTGCTGCTGCAGACCACCGATCTGGCCACCGAGGTCGACCCGGTCAACGTGCCCGGCACCGACCGGGAGTGGCCGAACTGGCGCCAGCGCCTCGACCACGCGCTGACGCGCACCGAGCTGGCGGCGCGGCTGCCGGAGGCCTACCGGGCGCGGGGGCTGACCGCCCCCGCCGGGCCCCCGGAGGTCCCGGAGGCCACGGAGCCCGAGGCGCCCGAGGCGCCTACTTCAGGGCCTGAAGGATAGACACGTAGTTGGCGACGGCGGCGCCGCCCATGTTGAAGATGCCGGCGGTCTCGGCGCCCTTCACCTGCATGTCGCCCGCCTCGCCGGCGAGCTGCATGGCGGAGACCACGTGCATCGACACGCCGGTGGCGCCGATCGGGTGGCCCTTCGCCTTGAGGCCGCCCGACGGGTTCACCGGCAGCCGGCCGTCCATGTAGGTGGTGCCCTCTTCCAGCACGCGGGCGCCCTGGCCTTCCGGCGCCAGCCCCATCGCCTCGTACTCGATCAGCTCGGCGATGGTGAAGCAGTCGTGGGTCTCCACGAAGGAGAGGTCGTCGAGGGAGAGGTTGGCGCCGGCGAGCGCCCGCTTCCAGGCCTCCGCGCAGCCCTCGAACCGGACGATGTCGCGCTTCGACATCGGCAGGAAATCCTGCACGTGGGCGCCGCCGCGGAAGGCGACGGCCTTCCGCATGCCGAGCGCCGTGGTGGTGTCGGCGAGCACCAGCGCCGCCGCGCCGTCGGAGACCAGCGAGCAGTCGGTGCGCTTGAGGGGGCCGGCGACGAACGGGTTCTTCTCGCTCTCGGCGCGGCAGAAGTCGTAGCCGAGGTCCTTGCGCATCTGGGCGAAGGGGTTGGCGACGCCGTTCTTGTGGTTCTTCGAGGCGATCTTCGCCAGCGCGTCGGACTGGTCGCCGTGGCGCTGGAAATAGAGGTCGGCGATCTTGCCGAAGACGCCGGCGAAGCCGGCCGGCGTGTCGCCGTCCTCGGGCAGGTAGGAGGCCTTCAGCAGGTTCTGGCCGATCTCCGGGCCGGGCGTCTTCGTCATCTGCTCGACGCCGACGACGAGGACGATGCGCGCCGACTTGGCGGCGATCGACTTCAGCCCCTGGTGGACGGCGCCCGAGCCGGTGGCGCAGGCGTTTTCCACGCGGGTGGTCGGCTTGAAGCGCAGGTCGGGATGGGCCTGCAGCACCAGCGAGGCGGTGAAGTCCTGGGGCGAGAAGCCGGCGTTGAAGTGGCCGAGCACGATCTCGTCGACGTCACGGGGCTCGACCCCGGCATCGGCCATCGCCTGGGTGGCGACCTGGACCACCAGGCTCTCGACGGTCTCGCCCTCGAGCCTGCCGAATTTCGAGTGGGCCCAGCCCACGATTGCTGAACACATGTACGACGCTCCTCGAGCCTTTGCCGCCGGACCGACCCGGACCGGATGGCGGTGCTCCCTGTTCACTTTGCGGCCATGCCCGGGCGGGCCGGCGTCTGCGATCTCCGCGCGCGGCCGCCGCCCCGACCGGTCCGGCCGATGCGGCGAAGCGCGGCGCGCGCGCAGGTTCGGACAAGAACATGGCGCCGCGATGCCGAAAGAGCAATCCGTCCGGTCGGCGCGGATGCGCGGATGCGCGGACGCCGGGACCGGCGGCCGGTCCGTCCGTCAGATGCCGTTGGACGGCGGCGCGGTGTCCAACGAGTTCGGCGCCGTGCCCGGGGTGTTCGGCGTTTGCGGCACCTCCGGCACCGTGGGCTCGGGCGTCGGGGCCGGCACCGGCTGGACGTCGATCACCGGTGGCGGCGTCGGGGCCGGCTCGGGGGTCGGCTCCGGGGTGGGTTCGGGGGTCGGCTGCGGCACCGGTTCGGGCGCGGGCGGCGGCGGCGGCTCGTAGCCCTCGATCTGATCGCGCCGGTTGAGCTGGTCGACGTCGTCGCGCGACGGGTCCCGGACGTAGCGCGGCAGGTCGTCGAGCTGCAGGTGCCAGCCGTAGAGCGGGAACGACACCGGCCCGATGATGCGGCGCAGGCTGCCGTCCCAGCGCTTCGGCCCGTCGATGCGCCCGCCCGCCTGGATCAGCAGATAGGTGCCCGGCCGCACGATGCCGACGCAGCCGCGCGCCGAACAGACGTCGCTGGCGCCTTCTTCCAGCAGCACCACGACGGTGCGCGGCCGCACGAAGATGTCGAGGATGGTGCCGCGCACGCCGATCGTCGCGACGGGGGTCTTGATCGTATAGGACTGCGGCCGCGACGAGCCGGAGACGAAGCGCAGCGCGCCGCGGGCGATCTCGACGGTGACCTCGCTGGCCCGCCCGCCGCCGGCATAGACGAAGCGGTCGAGGACGACCGCCGATGCCGGGCCGATGTTGAGGCTGGTCTCGTCGAGAAACAGCACCTGGGTGTTGGACCTGGTGCCCGTGGTGATGGTCTCGTCGCGGAACACGCCGTCGCCCACCGCCAGCGTGCGGGTGCGGCCGCCGGCGTTGCCGCTGACCTCGCGCACCACGGTGGAGGTGACGCCGATGCCGTCCTGGGCGCGCGCCGGCGGGCCCGCCAGCGCCAGCACCGCGGCGAGCGATGCCGCCAGCGCCGGCGCGCATCCGGGCATCCGTCCCGACAGTCGGCGGGGATCTGGCATCGCGGCGGCGCTCCTCGTCCTGGCGGGGTCCCGGCCGGACGGATGCGCGCACGCGCCGTCGCCATCGGCCCCGACCGGCCTCGATCCATCCAATATTGCCACGGCGCCTGCGAAAGTCGTGTGATTATCGTCACGCCCGGAGTCTTTTTTTGCCCGGCCGGCGTCATCGCGGGGTGTGCCGCCGCGCGAAAGTCAGTAATCTCGCGCCGTTCAACGCGTTCCGTAAACACGACGATCTTGCCGGTCTCGTCATTGAGGAACAGAAGCGCCGATGCAGCGTCGATTTGGTGAGATAGTCGGCCGCGTTGCTTTGGCGCTGGCGGTCTTCGGCGCCGGGCCGGCGCTGGCGGACGCGCCGGCCGACGAGATGGGCGCGCTGTTCCGGCAGATCCTCGCCGACCCCACCGACACCGACGCCAACCTCGCCTATGCGCGCGCCGCCGAACGGCGCGGCGAGAAGCGCAAGGCGCTGGCCACCTACGAGCGCGTGCTGCTGAACGATCCCGGCAACCGCGAGGCCCGCGACGGGCTCTCCCGCATCCGCCGGGCGATCGAGCCGTCCTGGACCAACGTCACCGTTTCGACGGGCGTCGGCTATAATTCCAACCCGCTGCAGCGGCCCGACACCGCGACCCGGCCCGACAGCGTGTTCGGCCTGATCGACGCCCGCTTCCGCGACGAGCGGCCGCTCGGCTGGTGGCGCTGGCGCTCGGAATTCGCCGCCGGCGGCGTGCTCTACGACCGCACCAGCTCGATGAACACCGGCTACGTGCTGGGCTCCGTCGGCCCGCTGATCCCGGTGGCCGGGCGCTTCGCCGCGCGGCCGATCGCCATCGCCGGCTACCGCTGGCTCGACGGCACCGACCTCTACGGCGAGATCGGCGGCGGCGTGGAGATCGAGGGCCGATTCCAGGGCGCCGTGCAGGCGCTCCGGCTGGCCGCCGTCTACCGCGACTACGGCGAGGACTGGTCGTCGGACACCGGCCCGGTGGTGGACCTGGAGGGCCGCTTCTCGTTCCCGGCCCTGCTGTTCGGCTCCGACGCGCTGTTCGTGCGGCCGCGGCTGCGCTGGTCGGATGTCGGCTCGGTGCCGACGCCGTTCCTGCCGACCCAGTTCGAGGCCGGCCGCTACTGGGAGATCGGCGGCCGCATCGACTACCGGGTGGCGCTGGCCGACTGGGCAACCGCGGGCATCGGCATGGGGCTGTACCAGCGCTGGTTCGCCGACGCGCCGACGGCCGGCGGCAGCGACCGCGAGGACACCTACTTCGCGCCCGGCGCCAACATCGCCTTCTCCAACCTGCTGACCGACAGCGTCGACCTGCAGGTCGACTACGTCTACCAGATGCAGACGTCCAACGACGCGGCACGGGAGTTCGATGCGCACCTGGTGATGGGCCGGCTGGTCGGGCGGTTCTAGCGCATGGACGGGGCGCCCCGGCGCAGGCGGCTCAGGCGCACCGACCGGCGGGCGCGGATCGCGGTCGCGCTGGTGGCGCTGGCGATCGTGGCGGGGGCGCTCGCGGTGCGCGCCGCCGACCCGTCGCTGCTCTCCCATTTGCGCAACCTCGCCTTCGACGAATACCAGCGGCTGGCGCCGCGCCTCTACGACCCGGCGCTGCCGGTGCGCATCGTCGCCATCGACGAGGCATCGCTCGACGCCCTCGGCCAGTGGCCGTGGCCGCGCGCGCGCCTGGCCGAGATCGCCGCGCGGCTGACCGAGGCCGGCGCCGCGGCGGTGGCCTTCGACCTGGCGCTGTCGGAGCCGGACCGGACCAGCGCCGCGACGGTGCTGCGGCAGATGCCGGCAAGCCCCGAGCGCGACCGGCTGCTGCAGGGCCTGCCGGCCGAGGGCGACAGCGACCGGGTGCTGGCGGAGACGCTCGCCGGGGTGCCGGCGGTGCTGGGGCTCATCCTCACCCATGGCGCCGCGGACGACGGCGGCGTGCCGGCGAAGAGCGGCTTCGCCAGCGCCGGCGACGACCCGAAGCCGTTCCTGCCGCACTTTTCGGGCGTCACCGCGCCGCTGCCGGCGCTGGCGGCGAGCGCCCCCGGCCTCGGCGCGATGAACTGGATCCCCGACCGCGACCAGATCATCCGCTCGGTGCCGCTGCTGTTCGTGGTGGGCGAGACCGTCGTGCCGGGGCTGGCGGCCGAGGCGCTCCGGGTGGCGCAGGGCGCCTCGACCTACGTGGTGCGCGCCTCCAACGCCAGCGGCGAGACGGCGTTCGGCGAGGCGACCGGCGTCAACGCGGTGCGCATCGGCGCCCTCACCGTCCCCACCGACGCGGGCGGCGCGGTCCGCATCCACTATGCGCCGTCGACCGAGGCGCGCTACCTGTCGGCCGCGGCCATCGCCGACGGCCGCTTCGATCCGGAAGCCGTGGCGGGGCGCATCGTGCTGGTCGGCGCCACCGCGCCCGGCCTGCTCGACCTGCGCGCGACGCCCCTCGACGCGGCCGTGCCCGGCGTGGAGGTCCACGCCCAGCTGCTGGAGCACATGCTGTCCGGCACGCTGCTGCAGCGGCCCGACTGGGCGGGCGGGCTGGAGACGGTGGCGTTCGTGGTGCTCGCGGTCGTCATCGCGCTGTCGGCGGCCTACCTGCCGGTCCGGGCGAGTTCGGCGATCGGCGTGCTGGGGATCGCCGGCTGGTGCGGCGCGAGCTGGCTGGCGTTCCGCGGCGACGGACTGCTGCTCGACCCGACCTTCCCGGCGATCTCGGCGGCGGCGGTGCTGTTTGCCACCGTCGGCTATGTCGCCTTCCGCGAGGAGCGCGGCCGCCGCGAGATCCGCTCGGCCTTCGGCCGCTACGTGGCGCCGGGCCTGGTGGAGGAGCTCGCCCGCGACCCCGGCCGGCTGCGGCTCGGCGGCGAGATCAAGGACATGACCATCCTGTTCACCGACATGCGCGGCTTCACCACCGTGTCGGAGGGGATGGACGCGGAGCGGCTGACGGCGTTCGTCAACGCCTTCCTGACGCCGCTCACCGACACCATCCTCGCCAACCGGGGCACCATCGATAAGTACATCGGCGATGCGGTGATGGCGTTCTGGAACGCGCCGCTGGACGACGCCGACCACGCGCGTCACGCCTGCCGGGCGGCGCTGGCCATGCTGAAGGCGATCGAGGGCTTCAACGCCGCGGATCACGGCTATCCGCCGGTGGCGATCGGCATCGGCCTCAACACCGGCCTCTGCTGCGTCGGCAATCTCGGCTCGGAGCGACGGTTCGACTATTCGGTGATCGGCGACGACGTGAACGTCGCCTCGCGGCTGGAGGGCCAGACCAAGGCCTACGGCGTGCCGATCATCGTCGGCGAGCGAACGGCGGCCGCGGTCCCCGATTTCGCGCTGATCGAGTTCGACCGGGTGCGGGTGAAGGGCAAGACCGTGCCGCTCAGCCTGTTCGCGCTGCTCGGCGACGCGGAGACGGCGGGGGCGCCAGACTTTCAACGCCTGAAGGCGGCGGCCGACCGGCTGACGGACGCCTACCGGGCGGGCGCGTTCGCCGACGCGGCCGCGGCGCTGGCCGACCTGGAGGCGGCCGACGCCTCCGGCACGTTCGCCACCCTCGCCGCGATCTACCGCAGCCGGCTCGCCGAGTATGGCGGGCACCCCGCCCCCGCCGGCTGGACCGGCATCCACGACCTCGACAAGAAGTAGGCGGGACGGCGGGCCGAAGAGGCGAACCCCGAATGGGAGGATCTCTACGAGATGCTGAACCAATAGGTCCCGGTGACAATTTCACTCCGCTCATTCCGGCGGAGGCCGGAATCCAGTTGCCGAGGATCGGCTGACAAGGTGCCGGCGGATGGATGCGGGGGTGCAGATTCCTCCGCACGATCGGTGGCTGGGGTCAGAAACATAGGGGAATGCTCGGACCGGCGGCGCGTGTCCTCCCGTTCCGGGCGGGCGGACGGGCCGCAACTGGATTCCGGCCTCCGCCGGAATGAGCGGAGGATGTGGCGATGGCGGCGCGACCGGCCTATCCTGGCGCATCCTTGGGACGACAGGGAGCAATGCCCGGCACCATGGCGTTCAGCGTCTATCTTCTGGCGAGCGGCCGGAACGGCACCCTGTATCTCGGCATGACCGACGACCTCGCGAGGCGCGTGCACGAACACCGCGTCAAGACGCGAAGCGACTTCTCGGCCGCCTACGGCGTGGACCGCCTGGTCTGGTACGAACAGCATGACAGTCGGGAGGCGGCCTTCACCCGGGAGCGTCAGATGAAGACCTGGCACCGCGGCTGGAAGCTGCGGCTGATTGAAGAGGCGAACCCCGAATGGGAGGACCTCTACGAGACGCTGAACCAATAGGTCCCGGTGACAATTTCACTCCACTCATTCCGGCGGAGGCCGGAATCCAGTTGCCGAGGATCGGCTGACAAGGTGCCGGCGGATGGATGCGGGGGTGCAGATTCCTCCGCACGATCGGTGGCTGGGGTCAGAAACACAGGGGAATGCTCGGACCGGCGGCGCGTATCCTCCCGCTGCGGGCGGGCGGACGGGCCGCAACTGGATTCCGGCCTCCGCCGGAATGAGCGGAGGATTTGGGCCCACGCGGTGGTGCCCAATCAGCTGGTCCCGGCAGAGACATGGGCCCACGCGGTGGTACCCGATCAGCTGTTCCCGGCGGAGACCTGGGCCCGCGCGGGGGGGACCCGATCAGCTCAAACCGGTGGAGAATCGGGCCGGCGGAGGAGCGGGCTGGCGGTTCAGTCCTCCGTCGGCACCGTGTAGGCGAGCGGGAGGCGGCCGCCGTCGGCGTAAACGGTCTGGCCGGTCATGTAGCTCGCCTGGTCGGAGGCGAGGAAAGCGACCACGGCGGCGATCTCCGACGGATCGCCGATGCGTCCCAGCGGCGTGCGCGACAGGATGCGGTCGCGGGCGTCGTCCTGGTCGACGACCTTCTCCAGCATGTCGGTCATGATCGAGCCCGGACCGACGGCGTTGACGCGGATGCCGTAGGGCGCCAGCGCCAGCGCGGCCACCTTGGTGAGCTGGTTGATGCCGCCCTTGGAGATCGAATAGGGGACCTGGTCGGGCAGCGCGACGACGGCGTTGATGCTCGACATGTTGACGATCGCGCCCGGCGGGCCGCCCGCCTCGATCTGCTCGACCATCTGCCGCGCCACCGCCTGGGCGACCAGGAACGAGCCCTTCAGGTTGACGCGCAGCACGCGGTCGAAGTCGTCCTCCTCGATCTCCAGGAAATCGCCGCCGAAGACCACGCCGGCGTTGTTCACCAGCACGTCGATCCGGCCGAAGGCGTCGAGGGTCTCGGCGACGAGGTTGCGCACGTCGAGGCGCTCGCCGACGTCGCAGGCGACCGCCAGCACCTCGCCCAGGGATTTGAGGTCGGCGGCGGCGGCATCGGCCGCCGCGTCGTCGACGTCGGCGATGACGACCCGGGCGCCCTCGGCGAGAAAGCGGCGCACGATGGCATAGCCGATCCCCCGGGCACCGCCGGTGACGATCGCGACCTTCTTCTCAAGCAGCATGGCTGGAGCCGTCCCCGTTGAGGCCGGTGCCGGTCGCGTCGGCCGGAGACGACCGACCGGACATGGCGCTGGCGCAGGACCGGCGCACCGGCGCCGGACATCCGGCGCCGACCAGGCGAGCCGGTCGATTGCAACAAGCCGGCAGCCCCGTCGCGGGTTCCCTCCGCCGGGTGGCCGATCGAACCGGCACGGTGCCCGATGCCCGCGGCCGGTTCAATGGCCGACCGACCGCGCCTCAGCCGCCGCGCACCCCGCCGACGCCGCGGCCGCGGATCGCCGCCTCGATCTCGTCGAGGATGGCGGGATCGTCGATGGTGGCAGGCAGCTTGTAGTCGGCGCCCTCGGCGAGCGAGCGCATGGTGGCGCGCAGGATCTTGCCCGAGCGCGTTTTCGGCAGCCGCTCCACCGTGATGACCAGCTTCAGGGCCGCGACCGGGCCGATCCGGTCGCGCACCCGCTGGACGAGCTCGCGCTCGATCTCGGCATGGTCCTGGTCGATCCCGGACTTCAGCACGACGAAGCCGCAGGGCACCTGGCCCTTCAGGCTGTCGGTGACGCCGATGACCGCGCACTCGGCGACGGCGGGATGGCCGGACAGCACCTCCTCCATCGCCCCCGTCGACAGGCGGTGGCCGGCGACGTTGATGATGTCGTCGGTGCGCGACATGATGAAGACGTAGCCGTCCGCGTCGACGTAGCCGGCATCCGAGGTCTGGTAGAAGCCCGGGAACGCCTCGAAATAGGCGCGCCGGAAGCGCGCCTCGTCGCCCCACAGCCCCACCAGGCAGCCGGGCGGCAGCGGCAGCGTGACGACGATGTTGCCGAGGGTGCCGGCCGGCACCGGCTGGCCGTCGCTGTCGACCACGGTCACCTCGTAGCCGGGCATCGCCACCGTCGGCGAGCCGAGCTTCACCGGCAGCGGCTCGATGCCCATCGGATTGGCCGCCACCGGCCAGCCGGTTTCCGTCTGCCACCAGTGGTCGATGACGGGCACGCCGAGCGCCTGGGCGGCCCACTCGATGGTGTCCGGGTCGGCGCGCTCGCCGGCGAGGAACAGGGTGCGGAAGCCCGACAGGTCGTAGTCGGCCACCAGCTTCGCCTCCGGGTCCTCCTTCTTGATGGCCCTGAGCGCGGTGGGCGCGGTGAACAGCACCGCCACCCGGTGGTCGGCGACGACCCGCCAGAAGGCGCCGGCATCCGGGGTGCCGACCGGCTTGCCCTCGTAGATCACCGTGGTGCAGCCGTACAGCAGCGGCGCGTAGACGATGTAGGAATGGCCGACCACCCAGCCGACGTCGGAGGCGGCCCAGTACACCTCGCCCGGCTCGACGCCGTAGATGTGCTTCATCGACCAGGCGAGCGCCACCATGTGGCCGCCGGTGTCGCGGACGACGCCCTTCGGCTGGCCGGTGGTGCCGGAGGTGTAGAGGATGTAGAGCGGATCGGTGGCGGCGACCGGCACGCACGGGACGGTGCGCCCGGCGGTTTCCGCCGCCTCGACCAGCGCGGTGAGGTCGAGGTCGTACGGCTGGTCGAGGTCGGCGCGATGGGTCTCGCGCTGGTGGACGAGGACGCGCTCGGGCTTGTGGCGCGCCTCGGCGATCGCCGCGTCGACCAGCGGCTTGTAGGCGATGACCCGGCCCGGCTCGAGGCCGCAGGAGGCGCAGACGATCAGCTTCGGCGTGCAGTCGTCGATGCGGGTGGCGAGCTCGTGGGCGGCGAAGCCGCCGAACACCACCGAATGGACCGCGCCGAGGCGGGCGCAGGCGAGCATCGCCACCACCGCCTCCGGGATCATCGGCATGTAGATGATGACCCGGTCGCCCTTCTCCACGCCCTGGTCCATCAGGACGGCGGCGGTCGCCTCGACGGCGCGCAGCAACTCGGCGTAGGTGATGGTCTGCCTGGTGCCGGTGACCGGGGAATCGTGGATGATCGCCGCCTGGCCGGGACGGCCGCGGGTGACGTGGCGGTCGACGCAGTTGTAGCAGGTGTTGCAGGTGCCGTCGGGGAACCAGCGGCCGTAGGTGCCGAGCGCCGCGTCGAAGGCGGTTTCGGGCGGCCGGATCCAGTCGATGGCATCGGCGGCGCGCAGCCAGAACCCGTCCGGATCGGCGCGCCAGGCCGCATAGACGTCGCGATAGCCGCTTTTTGTCATGGCTTTCCTCCCCGGAACTTTCCGCGACCTGCGAGAATGGGTTAGACCTTGTCCCGCTGACAAGGACTTCCGGACGATGGCCGGTTGCTCCGGATCGCCCCAGATGCCGGTGGCACGGTTCGCCGCCGGTCCGCCTTGCCCCAGATCAAACGCGGCGGCGTTTCCGGCCCGCCGTCCCCTCACGCCGCGTTCCAGGCCCGATGATCACCGATCCCGTCTTCTATCTCGCTGCGATCCCGGCCGTCATCATGGTCGGGATCTCGAAGGGCGGCTTCGGCGGCTCGATCGCCATCCTCGGCGTGCCGCTGATGGCGCTGGTGATCTCGCCGATCCAGGCGGCCGGGATCATGCTGCCGATCCTGATCCTGATGGACCTGATCGCGGTCGCCTCCTACTGGGGCGTCTACGACCGCAAGGTGCTGCTGATGACGCTGCCGGGGGCGCTGGCGGGGCTCGCGCTCGGCTACCTGATGGCGACCAGCGTCGACGAGGCGCTGGTGCTGCTGATCATCGGCGTGGTGGCGGTGGCGTTCTCGCTCGACCACTGGCGCAAGCGCTACCTGACCCGCACCCCGCCGGCGGAGGCGCGGCACAGCTTCGCCAAGGGATCGGTGTGGGGGCTCGTGGCCGGCTTCACCAGCTTCATCAGCCACGCCGGCGGGCCGCCCTACCAGATGTACACGATCCCGCTGCAGCTGGAAAAACGCATCTTCGCGGGCACCGGGGTGATCTTCTTCTTCACGCTCAACACCGTGAAGCTGGTGCCCTATTTCCTGCTCGGGCAGTTCTCGGCGGCGAACCTGTCGACCTCGGCGGCGCTGCTGCCGGTGGCCGTGCTGGCGACGCTGCTCGGCGTCTGGCTGGTGAAGATCGTGCCCCAGGAGCTGTTCTACCGCATCCTGTACGTGGTGGTGTTCCTGGTCGGGCTGAAGCTGATGGCCGACGGCATCACCGGGCTGACCTGACCGCACGCGGCAGGCCGCGCCCACGCCCGAAGGGCCATGCACGAAAGGCGATGCCGCCGCCATCGACGGCGACACCGCTGCGCGCAGCGTCATGATGGGTGAACCGGATCGACCGGGCCCGGGGAGCGCGATCAAAGATCCCGCCCGGGCCGGACGGGCGGCGGCCTACGCCTGGGCGTAGACGGCACCGTCTCCCGCTCGGAGCCGGTTGATCTCGTCCTTGAGAGCGAGTTTTCGACGCTTGATGGATGCGACGGTGAGGTCGTCGGTGGCGGGCTGCGTCATTGCGGTGTGCAGTTCGGCTTCCAGCGCGGCATGGCGGCGTTCGAGTTCGGCCACATGCGATTCCATCGTCATCGTCTGCCTCCCGAAAGAGCGTTGTCGACCGTCGGAGTGTGACACAGGCATGTCGAGCCTGTCTCCTAGAGGTGGGCACCAAATGGGGCGATGAAAGGGTAGCCGGAGAAGAAATCGTTCCGTTCTGACATGGATCCTCCCGCCGGCCGACGCGACGGCTCCCAAGGCGGGGGATTTTCGTGGTACAAGCGGGCCAACGCCCGCGCGGCCTCTGCCGCACGGGCGTTTGGATGTGAGGGCCGTCGGCGGGAGTTTGTCGACCATGAGTGACGAGGAGGCCGAGGCCGCGCGTCAGGAACTGCTGCTCCTGAAGGTCGAGCATCAGGATCTCGACGCGGCCATCGCGGCCATGAACGTGCAGGGCATCGGCGACCAGATCCAGACCCAGCGCCTGAAGAAGCGCAAGCTGCAGCTGAAGGACCGGATCTACCAGCTGGAAGACATGCTCTACCCCGACATCATCGCCTGAGGCCGGGGCGACCCGGCCCGGCGCGCCACGCCGCCGGTCCGTCGCGACCCGCCTCCCCAAAACCTTGCTTATGACGCCCGGCTTCGTTACATCGCGCGCTTCCCGCAGCGCATGCCGCGCCTGCGCGCTTTCGTGACGGCGCCTCCGCCGCCCGCTCGACCACACCAGAGGAGCCCGTCCTCCATGGCACCCGCAACGCCGCCGATCGCGATCATCATGGGCAGTCAGTCCGACTGGGCCACGATGCGCCATTGCGTCGAGACGCTGGAAGCGCTGGGCGTCGACTACGACGCGCGCATCGTTTCCGCCCACCGCACGCCGGAGCGGATGTTCGCGTTCGCCCGCGACGCCAAGGGACGCGGCGTGAAGGTGATCATCGCCGGCGCCGGCGGCGCGGCGCATCTGCCGGGCATGACGGCGGCGCTGACCACCCTGCCGGTGTTCGGCGTGCCGGTGGAAAGCCGGGCGCTGTCGGGCGAGGACAGCCTGCTGTCGATCGTGCAGATGCCGGCGGGCGTTCCCGTCGGCACGCTGGCGATCGGCCGGGCGGGCGCGGTCAACGCCGCCCTGCTCGCCGCCTCGGTGCTGGCGCTGTCGGACCCCGAGCTGGACGCGCGCCTGGAAGACTGGCGCGCCCGGCAGAGCGCCGCCGTCGCCGAGGTCCCGACCCGCGATGAGTGAGGCGAACGCGGCGCGCACCCTCGCCCCCGGCGACACCATCGGCATCCTGGGCGGCGGTCAGCTCGGCCGGATGATCGCGCTCGCCGCCGCCCGCTTCGGCCTCGACTGCCACATCTTCTGCCCCGACCCCGACAGCCCGGCGTTCCGGGTGGCGAAGGCCGCGACCATCGCCGACTACGCCGACGCGGAAGCCCTGAAGGCGTTCGGCGCGGCGGTCGACGTGGTCACCTACGAGTTCGAGAACGTGCCGGCCGAGACGCTGGCGGTGCTGGCCCCGCTGGCGCCGATCCGGCCGGGGGCGCGGTCGCTGTCGGTCTCCCAGGACCGGCTGAGCGAGAAGACGTTCCTGGCCGAGGCGGGCGTGCCGATCGCCGACTTCCGCCGGATCGATGCGGAGGCCGACATCGCGCCGGCGCTGGCCGAGCTCGGCGCCCCGGCGATCCTGAAGACCCGCCGCTTCGGCTACGACGGCAAGGGCCAGACCACGGTGGCCGACGCCGGCGACGCGGCGCGGGCCTGGCGGGAGATCGGCGGCGCCCCGGCGGTGCTGGAGGCGCGGGTGCCGTTCCGCATCGAGTGCTCGGTGATCGTCGCCCGCGGCGCGGCCGGCGACGCGGTGACCTACGACATCGCCGAGAACGCCCACGAGAACCACATCCTGAAGTTCAGCCGGGTGCCGGCCGGGATTTCCGCCGCCACCGCCGAGGCGGCCCGGGCGCTGGGGCTGCGCGTCGCCGAGGCCCTCGATCATATCGGCGTGCTGACGGTGGAGCTGTTCGTCGTCGGCGACGGCGCCGACGAGACGCTGATCGCCAACGAGATCGCGCCGCGGGTGCACAATTCCGGCCACTGGAGCGAGGACGCCACCGCCGCCTCGCAGTTCGACAACCACGTGCGCGCCGTCGCCGGCTGGCCGGTTGCCGAGCCCCACCGCCACGCCGACGTGGAGATGGAGAACCTGATCGGCGCCGATGCCGACCGCTGGGCGGACATTCTCGCCGAGCCCGGTGCCCGGCTCCATCTCTACGGGAAGCACGAGGTGCGGCCGGGCCGGAAAATGGGTCACGTCAACCGGCTGAAGGCCCCTCCAAAGGGGTCTCGCGGCAACCCGTGAGCGTGGACAGCCGTTCCCCGATCTGATACCAAACCCATCCTGTCGGCTGGACGCCGACGTCGGTCGCGATTCCGATCCGGGGCTCGCGATCTTGTTTTTTGTGCCCTGGCAACGGGGCACGCGGCCGCGGACGGGCCTATGCGTCCGACCCGAGAGCAAGATCCGTGCTCCAGCGCGGCCGTTGCTCACGTATTTGGAAGACGATCACCTCGCCCGCAAGCAGCCTGAACGGCCACGCGGGACGGTCAGCGTAGACGGAAACAGGGCAGATACGTGCAGATTATCGTTCGTGACAACAACGTCGAACAGGCGCTCAAGGTTCTCAAGAAGAAGATGCAGCGCGAGGGCATCTTCCGCGAGATGAAGATGCGCGATCACTACGAAAAGCCGTCGGAAAAACGTGCGCGCGAGAAGGCCGAAGCCATCCGCCGCTCCCGCAAGCTGGCCCGCAAGCAGGCCCAGCGCGAAGGCCTGCTTCCCGGCGCGAAGCGATAGTCCTTTCGGGACCCCCGGCTGTTCAGCGACGGCCGGACCTGGCGGAGGCAGCCTCCGCCCTCTCACGTGACAAGGCAGTTCGGCAATGGGATGGACGAGACGCGGTACCGCCTCATCCACTCTGAGGAGCACTCTTAGGAGTGTCGACCTCGCCCGGAGGGGACTGATCCTGGCCGGCGCGACCCTCGGACTGGCGGCTTGCCAGTCGGCCGGCGGCAGCTCGACGGGCGTCATCGATCCGCGCGCCGGATCGGCCGTCAACATCCAGTCGCTGACGACGGTCGTCGAGTCCAATCCGCAGGACCCGACCGCCTACAACATCCGCGGCACCGCCCACGGCCAGGCCGGCGACAACCGCGCCGCGCTGGAGGACTTCAACGCCGCGATCCAGCTGAACCCGCGCTATTATCAGGCCTATGCCAACCGGGCGCTGGTCTACCGGCGGATGGGCGAGCTGAACAACGCGCTGGCCGACTACGATTCCGCCCTGGCGATCGAACCGAACTACGACGTCGCCCTGATCGGGCGCGGCAACCTGTTCCGCCAGAACGGCAACTACGGCCGGGCGCTGCAGGACTTCAACACCGCGATCCGCGTCGACAGCTCCGATGCCCGAGCCTTCCACAACCGCGGCCTGATCTACCAGGCCCAGGGCCAGCACCAGCGCGCCATCGAGGACTTCGCCACCGCCATCGGCCTGGGGCCCAACAACCCCGAACCCTACAACGGCCGCGGCGTCTCCTATCTCGCCGTCAACGACGTCGACTCCGCGCTGGACGACTTCAACCAGGCGCTTGCCCTCAACCGCAACTATGCCGAGGCGTGGTCCAACCGGGGCCTTGCCCTGGAAGCCAAGGGCGACCGCAACAAGGCGCGCGCCGCCTTCAGCCGGGCGCTGACCATCGAGCCGGGAATGGAATCGGCGAAGGCGGGCATTCGCCGCCTCGACACCGGCAAGCCGCCGGTGATCGCGGGCTGACACGCCGCAGGCGATCCGGGCGAGAGCCCGATCCCGTTCACCGCCGCAAAAGCCCGCGCCGCATGGCCGCGGGCTTTTTTCTGTCCAGCCTCCGTCAGGCTCCCCTGTTTTGCTGCCGCCTTCGCGGCCGGCCCGGTGATTGAGGCTGCAGACAGATGCGCGTTATAAGTTAATTCATTTCATAAAACCCGTTATGCGTGTATCTTCCCCATGTTGCGGCTCTGGGGAGATGGCTGGCATGACGATCAACCGAACGTTCTTCTTCGATGCTGTCCGGGTAGATCTCTACGACGGATCGCTGAGGGCTTCCCAGGTGACGGGCCTCGAAGCCATCCTGGACAAATGGGAAACCGAAAGCGCCGCCGGAGACGACCGCTGGCTCGCCTACATGCTGGGAACCGCGCACCATGAAACCGGCCGGACGATGCAGCCGGTTCGCGAGACCTTCGCCGGCTCCGACGACAGCGCCATCAAGATCCTGAACAGGAGTTTTCAGAAAGGCCAGCTTACGTGGGTCAAGCGTCCCTATTGGGACTACGACGAGGACGGCAAGAGCTGGCTCGGCCGCGGCTTCGTCCAGATCACCCACAAGAGCAACTACGCGAGGATGGCGCAGGCGACCGGCATCGATCTCGTCGGGCATCCAGAGCGGGCCATGGAGCTGTCGGTCGCCCTGGAGATCATGTTCCGTGGAATGCGCGAGGGGAGCTTCACCGGAAAGAAGCTGGCCGACTATTTCAACGCCACCAAGGCCGACTGGCGCGATGCCCGACGGATCATCAATCGAACTGAGCGCGCCGATCTCGTCGCGACCTACGCCAAGCAGTACTACCGGGCGATCAGCTACACGACCGGTGCCTAGCGCATGAAAAAGCCCGCGACCGGAAGGCCGCGGGCTTTGGTGTTTCAGAGGCTGGCAAGGCCAGCCGACCCCACGATGATCAGCCGGCGGCGGCAAGCGGCGCCGCGGCGGCCTTCGGCTGCACCTCGGCGAGATAATCGTTCATCAGCTGGCGGGTGATGTCGCCGACCACGAAGCGGTGCTCGCCGATCTCGGAGACCGGGGTCACCTCGGCCGCCGTGCCGGTGAGGAAGCACTGCTCGAAGCCGTCCAGCTCCTCCGGCATGATCGTCCGCTCCACCACCTCGATGCCGCGCTTCTTCGCAAGCCCGATGACGGTGTCGCGGGTGATGCCGGCAAGGAAGCAGTCCGGATCCGGCGTGTGGATGACGCCGTCCTTGACGAAGAACACGTTGGCGCCGGTCGTCTCGGCGACGTGGCCGCGCCAGTCGAGCATCAGCGCGTCGGCGTAGCCCTTGGCCTCGGCGGCGTGCTTGGACAGCGTGCAGATCATGTAGAGGCCGGCGGCCTTCGCCTTCGACGGGGCCGTCCGCGGATCGGGCCGGCGGTAGATGGCGTGGTCGAGGCGGATGCCGCGCAGGCGCTCGGCCGGGTCGAAGTAGCTCGGCCACTCCCAGGCGGCGATCGCCACGTTGATGGAGTTGGACTGGGCCGACACGCCCATCATCTCGCTGCCGCGCCAGGCGACGGGCCGAAGATAGCCGTCGACGAGGTTCTCCCGGCGGAGGATGTCGCGCTGGGCCTCGTTGAGCTGCTCGGCCGAATAGGGGATCGTGAAGCCGAGCATCTCGCCCGACTTGATCAGCCGGTTCGTGTGGTCCTCAAGCCGGAAGATCTCGCCGCCATAGGCGCGCACGCCCTCGAACACGCAGCTGGCGTAATGGAGGCCGTGGGTGAGCACGTGGACCTTCGCGTCGGCCCAAGGAATGAATTCGCCGTTGTACCAGATGAGTCCGTCGCGCTGATCGAATGCGATGCCGGCCATGACGGATATCTCCTTCTTGCTTCTGGTTCTTTTGCCATCCGGCACGGTATCTTCGCCCACAAAGGGGCCGAGATGTGTCGGTTTTGCCTGACGAAGCGAACCTCGCTATGGTCGCCGCCACTCAGGCGGGATTGAACGCCTTCGCGCGTCCATCCGCAATGACGGCACGTGCGAAGGATTGTTTCGTCAAGGCACCTCTTCTCGTAACAATCGCAAACCCGATATGTCAATATGGCTGACATAATTTCGCATCCCTTCGATCGCTCCGGCCGGGCGGCCGCTCCGGCCGACGACCCGCCCGTCTCCGACGAGATCCGCTACGAGCTGATCGAGCTGCTGTTCTTCGCCTACCGCGACTTCGTGGGCGAGGCCGACTCGGTGCTGGCCGAGTTCGGCTTCTGGCGCGCCCATCACCGGGTGGTCCACTTCGTCGATCGCAATCCCGGCATCCGCGTCGCCGAGCTGCTCGCCATCCTGAAGATCACCAAGCAGAGCCTGGGGCGCGTGCTGAAGGAGCTGGTGGACAAGGACTTCATCGAGCAGCGCCAGGGCTCGGCCGACAAGCGCCAGCGGCTGCTCTACACGACCGAGAAGGGCCAGGCGCTCGCCACCCGGCTGGCGGAGCTCCAGAGCCAGCGCATCCGCGGCGCGCTGGCGGAGCTGGGCCCCGACGGCGCCGACCTGGCCCGGCGGTTCCTGACCGGGCTCGTCGACGCCGACGAGCGCAGCGCCGTGGCGCGCCTGACGGGGGAAAGAGGCGACCGATGAGCACCCAGGTGACGCCCAAGGACGACGCCGCGCATCTGCTGATCGTCGACGACGACAACCGGATCCGCAGCCTGCTGCACCGCTACCTGGCCGGCGAAGGCTACCGGGTGAGCGAGGCGGCCGACGCGGCCGAGGCGCGCCGCAAGCTGCAGACCTTCGCCTTCGACCTCGTCATCCTGGACGTGATGATGCCGGGCGAGACCGGCTTCGACCTGATGCGCACGACGCTGGGCGCCACCGAGCTGCCGGTGATCATGCTGACGGCGCGGGGCGAGAGCGACGACCGCATCAACGGCTTCGAGCTCGGGGCCGACGACTATCTGACCAAGCCGTTCGAGCCGCGCGAGCTGGCGCTGCGCATCGCCCGGGCGCTGAAGCGGCGCGGCAGCACCCAGACCCAGTGGCATTCGGCGGTCTCGTTCGGGACCTTCGTGTTCGACATCGAGCGCGAGGAGCTGCGCAACGGGCCGGCCGTGGTGCGCCTCACCGACCGCGAACGCACGCTGCTCAAGACGTTTTCCGAACAGCCCGGCGAGACCATCGCCCGCCACCTGCTGATCACCGACGAGACCAAGATGAGCGAGCGCACCGTCGACGTGCAGATCAACCGGCTGCGCCGCAAGATCGAGGAAGACCCGGCCAACCCGCGCTACCTGCAGACCATCCGCGGCATCGGCTACCGGCTGATGGCGGACCCCCGCGACTGACCGCCCTGCCGGGCCGCCGCCGGCGCTTTGAATTTGCCCACTTTAGCTGCGCATGATGCAGGTCGATCGCATGGAGCCCCGAACCGCCGACATGGCCACCCTCGACGAGACCGCACCGGCGCCGGAGCGCCCGCTCTGGCAGAAGGTGATCCGATCCGGAGGCCTGCCGCCGCCGGTCGGCCGCTGGCTGCGCCGCCAGATGCCGCGCCGGCTGTTTCCGCGCTCGCTGCTGATCATCATCATCCCGATGGTGCTGCTGCAGTCGGTGGTGGCGTTCGTGTTCATGGACCGGCACTGGCAGAACGTGACGAACCGGCTGTCGGAAACGACCGCCGCGGAGGTGGCCACCATCGTCCAGCTGATCGACCGGGCCCCGACGCCGGCCGACGCCCAGTCGATCGTCGCGACCGCCGCCCGCTCGCTGTTCGTCTCCGCCACCCTCGACCCCGACGGCAAGCTGCCGCCGCCGATGCCGAAGCCGTTCTTCTCGCTGCTCGACCGCACCCTCTCCAGCGCCATCCGCGACCGGGTCGGCAAGCCGTTCGCCATCGACATCGTCGACCAGGAGAAGTTCGTCGAGATCCAGATCAAGCTGAGCGCCGGCGTGTTCAAGGCGATCGTGCGCCGCAGCCAGGCCTACGCCACCAACTCCCACATCACGCTGGTGTGGATGGGCGGCACCTCGGTGGTGCTGCTGTCCATCGCGGCGCTGTTCCTGCGCAACCAGATCCGGCCGATCCAGCGGCTGGCCGAGGCCGCGGAGAGCTTCGGCCGCGGCCGGCCGATCGAGGGCTTCCGGCCGCGCGGGGCGACGGAGGTGCGGCAGGCCTCGCGCGCCTTCATCGAGATGCGGCGGCGCATCGAGCGGCAGATGGAGCAGCGCACGGCGATGCTCGCCGGCGTCTCCCACGACCTCCGCACGATCCTCACGCGCTTCAAGCTGGAACTCGCCTTCTTCGACGAGGGACCGGAGACCGAGGCGCTGAAGAAGGACGTCGACGCGATGCAGGCGATGCTGGAGGACTACATGGCGTTCGCCCGCACCGACATCGAGGAGGCGTCGGAGACCATCGACCTCGCCCGCCTGATGGAGGACCTGGCCGGCGAGGCCCGCCGCCGCGGCGCCGCCACCGACGTCACCTTCAAGGGCGACCCGGAGATCGAGGCGAAGCCCAACACGCTGCGGCGCGGCCTGCACAACCTCATCGTCAACGCGGCGCGCTACGGCAAGACCGTGGAGATCTCCACCCGCAACAACGAAGGCTGGGTAACGATCACCATCGACGACGACGGGCCGGGCATCCCGCCCGAATCGCGCGAAGAGGTGTTCCGGCCGTTCTTCCGCCTCGACACGGCGCGCAACCAGGACCTAGGCGGCACCGGGCTGGGGCTGTCGATCGCCCGCGACGCCATCCGCGGCCACGGCGGCGACCTGCTGCTCACCCAGGCGCCGCTGGGCGGGCTCCGGGCGCGCGTGCACCTGCCGGCCTGAGCGCCGGCGGGCGGGTCAGAACAGCCGGCTGCCGTTGGGGACGGTCTTGTCGACGGCGGCGAGCACCACGTAGCCCGCCTCATCGGGGAAGCCGAGCGTCAGCACCTCCGAGCGCAGCGGCCCGATCTGGCGGGGCGGGAAGTTCACCACCGCCATCACCTGCCGGCCGACCAGGTCGGCGGGCGCGTAGTGCTCGGTGATCTGGGCCGACGACTTCCTGATGCCGATCTCGGCGCCGAAATCGATCATCAGCTTCAGCGCCGGCTTGCGCGCCTCGGGAAACGGCCCGGCCTCGACGATGGTGCCGACGCGGATGTCGACCTTCAGGAAATCCTCGAAGCCGATGGTCTCGGCCGGGGCGTCAGCAGCACTCATGCAGTCCTCCGGTGGGTCGATCGTTCCGGCGACGGGGCCGGGATGGGTCAGGCCGCCTCCCCGGCGGCGCCGGCGGGATCGGCCGGCGCGCGCGGCTCCGCGGGAGCGCGGCGGGCCGGGCGGCGGAACAGCCGGCCGACGCGCTCCAGCCGCTCGAACGAGCTCTGGGCGCGGCGCAGCTCGCGGTCGAGCGCCGCCATGGTGCGCGGCATGCCCGGGTCTTCCTCGTCGAGGAAGACGCGCAGCACCCGGGCGAACGAGACCACCAGCCCCTGGGTGACGGCGGCGCCGAGCAGCCCCTCGAAGCGGATGCCGGCGGCGGTCAGCATCCAGCGCTGGGAGATCAGCGCGGTGCGGTTGAGGCTGGCGGCGAACAGCGGATCCTGGCGGGCCGACCGGGCAATGCCGCGGAGCGCGGCGCGGTGGGGGGCCAGCGCGTCGAGCCGGCGCATCAGCACGTCGAACAGGCGCTCGCGCGGCGGCTCCTCGGACATGTCCGACACGTCGGCGGCGAGCACCGCCTCGTCGATGTCGCGCACGAACGCCTCGTAGATGGCGAGCTTGCTGTCGAACGCGGCCCGCAGCTCGGCGAGCGACATCGACGCGCGCGTGGCGATCTCGTCGAGGCCGATCTCGGCGAAACTCTTTTCCGACAGGAGGCCGAGGAAGGCGGAAATGACGGACTGACGCTGGCGCTTGGTGACCATGAGACGGCTCCGATCAATCGCGGCGACGGGACGGGTGCACACGCCTGCGCACGGGTTGCGCCGCTTCTCCTGACATAAGCGAGCCCGCCGGAAATTCCAAACCGGCCTCAGGCGGACCGGCGCAGAGGGCCGTGCTCCGGCTGCGGGATGCGGGCGGAAAACCGGTATCCACTTTTCCTCATCCCGCTGGGTCCAGACGCGGGATGCGGGCGGAAAACCGGTGCCCACTTTTCCTCATCCCGCTTCAGCTCCCCAATTCCCGGGCGCGTTTCGCGGCCGCCGCGATGGCATTTGCGAACAGCGTCTGCATGGCGTCGTCGTCCATCAGCACGCCGAGCGCCGCCGCCGTGGTGCCGCCCGGCGAGGTGACGTTCTGCCGCAGGGTGGCGGCGTCGGTCTCGGTGGAATCGAGGAGCGCGCCGGCGCCCGCCACGGTGCCGCGGGCGATCCGCATCGCCAGATCCTCGGGCAGGCCAGCCCGGCGCCCGGCCTCCGCCATGCACTCCACCACGTGGAAGACGTAGGCCGGTCCCGATCCGGACACCGCCGTGGCGGCGTCGATGAGCGCCTCGTCGTCGACCCATTCGACCATGCCGATGGCGCCGAGCAGCTCGGTCGCCGCCTGTTTCTGGGCTTCGGTGACGGACGGATTGGCGACCGCGACGGTGACGCCGCGGCCGATCTGGGCGGGGGTGTTGGGGATGGTGCGCACCACCGGGCCCGCGCCGAGGGCGGCTTCGAGCGTCGCGACGGTGATGCCGGCAGCCACCGACACGACGGCGGTGTCGCCGTCGCGCATGGCGGCCAGAGCGGGCAGGACGTCGCCCATCATCTGCGGCTTGACCGCGACGATGAGCACGCCGGCGCGGGTGTCGGCCGGCGGCGTCGACGCAAGCGTCGCGCCCATCTGGGCGGTGATGGCGGCGACCTCGTCGGAGACCGCCGGATCGATGACGATGACCGGGGCGGCAGGCGGCGTGCGGGCCCAGCCGGCGAGCATCGCGCCGCCCATCTTGCCCGCGCCGACCAGAACGATCGGCCGCACCTCAGGATCGGTCATGCCTCGCCCGCGGTCTCGAACAGGGCCGTGTCGAGGGCTTCGCCGGCCGACTTGCCGGCCCACACCACGAACTGGAAGGCCTGGTAGTGGCGCTCGCACATCTCGATGGCGTGGGCGAGCAGGCCCTCGATCTGGGCGGACGTCGGCATGGCGTCGCCGGCCAAGAGCTGGGCGTGGCGGAAGATCACCACGCCTTCCTTGCTCCACAGGTCGAAGTGCCCCATCCACATGCGCTCGTTGACCAGCGCCAGGAGCCGGACGACCTCGGTGTAGCGCGGCTCGTTGACCTTGAGGTCGAAGGCGGCGGCGAGATGCAGCGCCTCGAACTCGTCCATCCAGGTGAAGGAGACGTGGTAGTCGCACCAGTGACCGGCGATGGAGATGGTGATTTCGTCGTCGCCGGAGCGATCGAACAGCCAGTCGTTGGAGACGGCGATGTGCTCGATCTGGTCGACCGGATTGCTTGCGCGCTCCAACTCAATGTCCATGAACGTCATGACCGATCCTCGCGGGTGCCGTGGCGGGGGAGACGAAGGCAGATGCAGCCTCCCGATCTGGGGCGCAAACAGGGTTCGTCGGCGGCGGTGCGGTCAGCTCGCGTCGTTGCAGGCGCAAGCGCGCGACACGCGAATCTCTTTCGCAGTCGAGTATATCGACGCAATCGCCGCGCGGCGACCCGCTCACGCGTCAGGTGTGGAGGGATTGGTCTCGCCGGTCCCGGTGGTGGCCGCCGCGGACCCGGATCTGGCCTCGAGCGTGGCGATGCGGGCTTCCAGCGCCGCGATCTTCGTGTGCAGCGCGTCGACCTCGTCGCGCGCCGCCGCCGCCATGTGCTTCACCGCCTCGTGCTCGTCACGCTGGACGATGTCCATGTCGGAGAGGAACCGCTCCGCCTGGGCCCGCACGGCGGTTTCCGCTTCGCGCCGGAAGGACTGGGCGACGGCGCCCGCATCGGTGGCCAGCTTGGAGAAGTCGTCGAAGAACCGATTGGATCCCTGGGTCATGGCGCACCTTGTTGCCTGAAACGCGTCTGGAGTCCCCTGACTATGGGGACGGGACCGAAAAGGAACAAGGTCGGAGCGCCGTCTTGACGCGCGCGCGGCCCTCTGGCCAAGGTCCGCCCGGACCCCGGCGGCGCCCGATCGGCCGCCCGCCCCTCACGCCCCTCGACACGGACGACCGTCATGCCCGTCTTCGTGATCCCGTATCCGGCGATCGATCCGGTCCTCATCGAGTTCGGGCCGTTCGCGCTGCGCTGGTATGCGCTCGCCTACATCGCCGGCATCCTGCTGGGCTGGTGGTACATCCGGCGGCTGGTAACCGCCGACCGGCTGTGGGGGACCCTGCCGCGGCCGACGACCGTCGACATCGACGACTTCGTGCTGTGGGCGACGATCGGCATCGTGCTGGGCGGCCGGCTCGGCTTCGTGCTGTTCTACAACTTCCCCTATTATGCCGCGCACCCGGCCGAGATCTTCGAGATCTGGCAGGGCGGCATGTCGTTCCACGGCGGCTTCCTCGGCGTGGTCGCCGCCATGCTGCTGTTCGCGTGGCGCCGCGGCCTTGCCATCTGGACGCTGTTCGACGTGGTCGCCGCGGCCACGCCGATCGGCCTGTTCTTCGGCCGCATCGCCAACTTCATCAACGGCGAGCTGTGGGGGCGCCCGTCCGACGTGGCGTGGGCCATGGTGTTTCCGAACGCCGGCCCCGAACCGCGCCACCCGAGCCAGCTCTACGAGGCGTGCCTGGAGGGCATCGTCCTGTTCCTGGTGCTGCTGGTGGCGACCTGGATGTTCCGCTCGCTCCGGCGGCCGGGCCTCAACGCCGGCCTGTTCGCGGTGGGCTACGGCATCGCCCGCACCGTCGGCGAGCAGTTCCGCATGCCCGATGCCCAGATCGGCTTCCTGCCCGGCGGCCTGACCATGGGCATGGCGCTGTCGATCCCGATGATCCTGGTCGGCGCGTGGGCGATCTGGCGGGCCCTCTCCCGGCCGCGCCTCGGCGACGCGCCGCCCACGACGGCGCGATGACCACGCCGCTTGCCGCCCGGCTGGCCGCCGAGATCGCCGAAACGGGCCCGATCACGGTGGCCGACTACATGGCGCGCTGCCTGGGCGACCCGCACGACGGCTACTATACGACCCGCATCCCGTTCGGCGCCGCCGGCGATTTCGTCACCGCGCCCGAGGTCTCGCAGATCTTCGGCGAGCTGATCGGGGCGTGGCTGCTCGCGGTCTGGGATGCGGCCGGCGCCCCCGAACCGGTGCGGCTCGTCGAACTCGGCCCGGGTCGCGGCACGCTGATGGCCGACATCCTGAGGGTCGCGGCGCTCCGGCCGGCGTTCCTGTCGGCGATCCGCGTGGACCTGGTCGAGACCAGCCCGGCGCTGCGCGCGGCGCAGGCCGAGCGGCTGGCCGGCGCCCCCTGCCCGCTCGCCTGGCACGACCGGGTGGACAGCATTCCGGACGGGCCGATGCTGGTCGTCGCCAACGAGTTCTTCGACGCCCTGCCGGTCCGCCAGTTCGTGCGGACCCGCGAGGGCTGGCGCGAGCGGATGGTCGGCCTCGACGCCGACGGCAGCCTCGCCTTCGGCATCGGGCCCGGGGCGCTGCCGGCGGCGGCCGCCGCCGGCCTGCCGGCGGTTCCGGATGGGACCATCGTGGAGGTGCAACCGGCCAGCGATGCGATCATGACGACCCTTGCCGGCCGCATCGCGCGGGACGGCGGCGCGCTGCTGGCGATCGACTACGGCTACGCCGGCCCGGGCACCGGCGACACGCTGCAGGCGATGCGGGCCCACGCCTTCGCCGACGTGCTCGCCGCGCCAGGGGCGGCGGACCTGACCGCCCACGTCAACTTTTCCGCGCTTGCGGCGGCGGCCGGACGGGCGGGCGCGGCGGTCCACGGACCGATCACCCAGGGCGCCTTCCTGCTCGGCCTCGGCCTCGTCGAACGGGCGCACCGGCTGGCCGAGGGCAAGGACGCGGCGGCGTTCCGGTCGATCGAGGCCGACGTCGCACGACTCGCCGGCGTCGACCAGATGGGCGCGCTCTTCAAGGTGCTGGCGGTTACCCCGCCGGGGCTGCTGCCGCCGCCGTTCGGTTCCGCGTGACCCGGCCGACCGCAAAGCCTCTTTACGCGGCCCCGCATATGCTGCGAAATCGCCCCCCGGCCCGCGAGCTCCGGCGCGACGCGCCGAGGCCGGGCGACACACCGAGGACAGCCGCCACCCATGATCACCGCGCGCGAACTCGCAGACCTCGAGGGCATCCGCCACGGCTTCTTCACCCGCGAGGGCGGCGTGTCGGAAGGCATCTATGCGGGCCTCAATGTCGGCCTGGGCTCGCGTGACGACCGCGCGGCCGTGGTGGAGAACCGCAGGCGCGTCGCGGACCTGCTCGGCGTCGACGCCGACCGGCTGGTGACGCCCTACCAGATCCATTCGGCGACGGCGCTGACCGTCGACGCGCCGTGGACGGAGGACCAGCGTCCGAAGGGCGATGCGGTGGTCACCGCCACCCCGGGGCTGGCCATCGGCGTCGCCACGGCGGACTGCGGACCGGTGCTGCTGGCCGACCCGGAGGCGCAGGTGATCGGCGCGACCCATGCCGGCTGGCGGGGCGCCTTCGGCGGCGTGCTGGAGGCGACGCTGGACGCCATGGAGGCGCTCGGCGCGCGGCGCGGCGGCATCGTTGCCGTCGTCGGCCCGACGATTTCGCAGCGCTCCTACGAGGTCGGGCCGGACTTCGTGGAGCGTTTCCTCGACGACAACCTCGACAACCGGACCTACTTCGAGCCGTCGGCGACGCCGGGACATGCAATGTTCGATCTTCCCCGCTACATTGAGGAGCGCCTCGCGGCGGCCGGCGTCGGGACGGCGGCGCGGCTCGATCACTGCACCTATCGCGACCCGCGGCGCTTCTACTCGTACCGGCGCTCGCAGCACCACAACGAGCCGGACTACGGCCGGCTGATTTCCGCCATCGCGATCGCTCCGCGCTGAGTTTGCCACCCTTCCCGCCACAACGACGGACAGACCCCATGGCATTGGCCTTCGACCGCGAAGAGTACGCCCGGCGCAAGGACAGCGTGCTCGCCGAGATGAAGCAGCGCGGCCTCGATGCGCTGCTGCTGTTCGCGCCGGAGAGCCACTACTGGCTGACGGGCTACGACACCTTCGGCTTCTGCTTCTTCCAGTGCCTCGTGCTGACCAAGGGCGGCGACTTCGTGCTGCTGACGCGGCTGCCGGACATGCGCCAGGCGCAGCACACCTCGCTGATCGAGGACATCCGGGTCTGGGCCGACGAGAGCGGCGTGAACCGGACCAAGCGGATGAAGGAGATCCTGTTCGACCTCGACCTGCTGGGCTCGAAGATCGGCGTGGAGACCAACACCCACGGCCTGACCGCCGCCCACGGCAAGCTGCTGGACGAGGCGCTGCAGTCGTTCGCCTCGGCCCAGGACGTGTCCGACCTGGTGCCGACCCTGCGCTCGGTGAAGAGCCCGGCCGAAATCGCCTATGTGCGGACCGCCGCGAAGCTCGCCGATGCCGCCTGGGAGGCGGGGCTGGCGGAGATCCGCCCCGGCGCCGACGAGGGCCGGATCCTGGCGGCGATGCAGTCGGCGGTGCTGGAAGGCGGCGGCGACTATCCGGGCAACGGCTTCGTCATCGGATCCGCCGAGGACGCGCTGCTGTGCCGCTACAAGTCCGGCCGCCGGACGCTCTCCGACCACGACCAGCTGACGCTGGAATTCGCCGGCGCCTACCGCCACTACCACGCGGCGATGATGGCGACCGTGACCATCGGCGCGCCCACCGACCGGCACCGGGAGCTCTACGAGGCGGCGTCCGCGGCGCTGGCCCGGGTGGAAGGCGCGATGCAGCCCGGCAGCACCTTCAGCGACGTGTTCGACGCCCATGCCAAGGTGCTCGACGGCGCCGGCCTGCAGGCGGCGCGCATGAACGCCTGCGGCTATTCGCTGGGTGCCAAGTTCGCGCCGTCGTGGATGGATCCGCCGATGTTCTATCGCGGCAACATGACCGCCATCCGGCCCAACATGGTGCTGTTCGCCCACATGATCCTGATGGACAGCGAGACCGGCACCGCGATGACGCTGGGCCGCAGCTACATCACCACCGACGACTCACCCGAGCCCCTCTCCAAGATGCCCATCGAACTGATCTCGAAATAGCGGCGCCGGCCGCCGCCGGGCGGCCCGGCCCCACGACCCGCGCCGTGGCGCTGGACCTCCGCCGACACCACGGCTAGACAACCCGAGCACCCTTCCCGGCCGGATCGCTTCATCCGGCTATGGGAACGGGCGCCAGTCAGATCCCCCGAGCCGCCCCCGCCATCCGGGCCGGGACGGCTCCAGGCAACGCCCCCGCCGACCGAGGAGCCCCAGGCCATGGCAGACCCCGCGCGCGCCCACCCGAAAGGCTTTCGCCTGCTGACGTTCTGCGCGATCGCCGCGCTGGGCCTGGCGCTGGCGGCCTGCGGATCCTCGGGCCTGTCCGGCGTGGCCAATCTCGGCGGTGCCAACAAGACCGGCCTCGCCCCGGTTTCCAAGGCAGACATCACCGTCGCCTTCGAGCCGTTCACCGGCATGCCCGGCAACATCGCCGATGCCCTCGCCCAGGAGATTGCGACCCAGGCCGAAGTCAACGGGATCAAGCTGGTGCAGCGCGTCGGCGCGCCGGCGACCTATCGCGTCAAGGGCTTCCTGTCCGCCGTCAGCTCCGACAACGGCGCCAACGTCGTCTACGTGTTCGACGTCTTCAACGCGTCGGGCAAGCGGCTGCACCGCATCTCCGGCGAACGCCAGGCGGGCGTGTCCTCCGGCGATCCGTGGTCGGGCATCGCCACGGCGCAGCTGACGCAGATCGCCACCGACGTGATCTACCAGCTGGACGTGTGGCTGGGCGGCGGCGGCCAGTAGCGGAGCCTCGCCGGCCGCCCGGCCGGACGGCGCCCGCGCACCTTCTGTTGCAAACGGGGCGCACTTCATGCGCCACCGGTGAGCGACGCACCGAACTCTGCCGCGGGCGTGTTGCCGCACGCCGGCCGCATTGCTAGTTAGTCCATCGATCGGCGGGCCGGACGACCAAGACACCCGGCGGCATTCTCGACCGCAACAAGGGCCAGGCATCATGAAGCTCGTGACGGGGAACTCGAATCGCTCGCTCGCCGAGCAGATAGGCGTTTACCTCGATGTTCCCCTCACCAAGTGCCTGGTCCGCCGCTTCGCCGATCAGGAAGTCTTCGTAGAGATCCAGGAAAACGTCCGGGGCGAGGACGTGTTCGTCATCCAGTCGACGAGCTATCCCGCCAACGACCATCTGATGGAACTGCTGATCCTCACCGACGCGCTGCGCCGCGCCTCGGCCCGGCGGATCACCGCGGTGCTGCCCTATTACGGCTATGCCCGCCAGGACCGGAAGGCCGGGCCGCGCACCCCGATCTCCGCCAAGCTGGTCGCCAACATGATCGTCCACGCCGGCGCCGACCGGGTTCTGACCCTCGACCTGCACGCCGGGCAGATCCAGGGCTTCTTCGACATTCCGACGGACAACCTGTTCGCCGCGCCGGTGATGACCCGCGACATCAAGGAGCGCTACGAGCTCGGCAACATCATGGTGGTGTCGCCGGACGTGGGCGGCGTGGTGCGCGCCCGCGCGCTGGCCAAGCGCATCGACGCGCCGCTGGCCATCGTCGACAAGCGCCGCGAGCGGCCGGGCGAATCGGAGGTGATGAACGTCATCGGCTCGCCGGAGGGGCGCGACTGCATCCTCGTCGACGACATCGTCGATTCCGGCGGCACGCTGTGCAACGCCGCCGATGCGCTGCTCGCCCAGGGCGCGACCAGCGTCGCCGCCTACATCACCCATGGCGTGCTGTCGGGGGGCGCCGTGGCCCGGATCGCCGCATCGCAGCTGAAGGAACTGGTGATCAGCGACTCCATCGAGCCGACCGAGGCGGTGAAGGCGGCCGGCAACATCCGCGCCGTGTCGATCGCCCCGCTGATCGGCGAGGCGATCAGCCGGACGGCGCTTGAGGAATCGGTCTCCAGCCTGTTCGACTAGACCCGTCCCGTTCTGACATCGCGGATGGAAATGGGGGCGGCCCGGCCCGAGGCCGCTGTCGGCGCGACCAGCGCGGCCGCACTGGGGCATTTACCGGTCAGACCGAAGCAGCCCGGCCGCCCGAGACGGTGAGCCAGGCGGCACTTCTTCTCCGGCCAGATGCGTGCATCTGGCCGGAGAGGGCTTCAAGGCTCAGCGCCTGAGGGCTCAGCGCTTGTCGGCGTCTTCGTCGGTCTCGTCGGCGTCGTCGGTCGCCTCGTCAGAGGCCTCATCGGAGGCATCGAGGGCATCGTCGTCCTCCGACGCATCCTCGGGCACGTCCTCGAAGATCTCGTCCACGATCGGCGTGTCCTCGGCGGCGGCGGTCTCCGGGACCGGCTCGGCGGCCGGCGGGGCCGGCGGCACCGCGTCGTCCTCGTCTTCGTCGTGACGCTCGCCCTTCTTCCAGGCACGCAGACCGGCGAACAGCGATTCCGGGTCGACCCTGGCGTTCTCGGCGCGCTCGGCGCGTTCCGCCTCGTAAGGCGACGAGGCGAGCGAATCGTCGACCGACAGCAGCGTCGCCGGCTCGGCCTGGTCGACGGCCGCGGGCGCGAGCCCGACGGAGGCCTTGTCGACTTCCAGGTCCAGCTCGATCTGGCTGCACAGGCCCAGCGTCACCGGATCGGCCGGCTGCAGGTTCGGCGAATTCCAGTGGGAGCGGTCGCGAATCGCCTGGATGGTCGACTTGGTCGTGCCGACCAGCCGGATGATCTGGGCATCCTTCACTTCCGGATGGTTGCGCAGCAGCCAGAGGATGGCGTTCGGCCGATCCTGGCGCTTCGACACCGGCGTGTAGCGCGGCGCGCGCTTCTTCGTCTCCGGGACGCGCACCTTCGAAATGGCGAGATCCAGCTTGTGCGACGGATCCTTCTCCGCGCGCTCGATCTCGTCGCGCGTGAGCTGGCCGGTCTGGACCGGATCGAGGCCCTTGATGCCCTGCGCCGCATCGCCGTCGGCGATCGCCTTCACTTCAAGCGGGTGCAGCTTGCAGAATGTGGCGATCTGCTCGAAGGACAGCGACGTGTTGTCGACCAGCCAGACCGCGGTCGCCTTGGGCATGAGCGGAGCATTTTGCCCGAACGCCATATAATATCCTCCTGTTCGCTCCCCCGGCCTGCGCCGCGAAAGCCCTCTTCCACCGAATGTAGGGGAGTGTATCCGGAGATATAGACCGCAAGACCGCCCAACGCAAACCGTGCGTGTGGGCGGGCTGCGGACGGATGCGGCCCGACGGTGCCTCCGGTGGCGCGGCGCCTACGCGGCGTGGGCGTCGCCGACGGTGAGCACGATCTTGCCCACATGGCCCGAGCTTTCCATCCGGCGATGCGCAGCGGAGGCCTCCGCCAGCGGGAAGGTGGAATCGATCACCGGCCTGGCCTTGCCCTCCGACAGCAGCGGCCAGACGTTGGCCCGCAGCGACGCCGCCACGTCGGCCTTGAAGGCCACGTCGCGGGCCCGCAGCGTCGATCCGGTGTGGGTGAGCCGCTTCATCATCAGGCGGCGGAAATCGACCTGCTCGCTCGCCCCCTCCAGCACCGCGATCTGGACGATCCGGCCCTCGACGGCCGCCGCCGCCCAGTTGCGCTCCACGTAGCTGCCGCCGACCATGTCGAGGATGAGATCGACGCCGTGGCCGTCGGTGACTTCCTTGACGACGGTGACGAAGTCGGTGGTCCGGTAGTTGATCGTCGCGTCGGCGCCGAGCGCGCGACAGGCTGCCAGCTTCTCGTCGGAGCCGGCGGTGGTGATGACGAACGCGCCGAAGGCCTTGGCGAGCTGGATCGCCGTGGTGCCGATGCCGGACGTGCCGCCGTGGACGAGAAAGCGTTCGCCGGACTTCAGCCGGCCGCGGTCGAAGACGTTCGACCAGACGGTGAAGTAGGTTTCCGGAATGGCACCGGCCTCGACCATCGACAGCCCCACCGGGATCGGCAGGACGTTGGGGGCGGCGGCGAGACAGTACTCGGCGTAGCCGCCGCCGGGCACCAGCGCCATGACGCGGTCGCCGACCGCATGGCCGGTCACCTCCGGTCCGACCGCGGCGATGGTGCCGGCGACCTCGAGGCCCGGGATGGGGGTCACGCCCTTCGGCGGCGGGTAGTTGCCCATGCGCTGGAACACGTCGGGCCGATTGACGCCGGCGGCTTCGACGCGGATCAGCACCTCGTCGGAGGCAGGCCCGACCACCGGAACGATCTCGGGGACCAGCACCTCCGGCCCGCCCGGCTCCGGGATCGCGATCGCCGTCATTCTCTCGGGAACGTTCATGCTCATGCTCGACTCCGTTGCGCCAGCGGACCGCCGTTCCATACGCTTCGGGCGGGGCACTGACAACGCGCCTGCGGCCGCGCCCCGCCTGCAGCGGCGCGCGGGGCCCGGATGCCAGGGACCGTCATCGCCTTGTGCGGCCACGGTTTTCTAGGCGCAGGATTTCCCCACCGATCATTTTGATCTAGCCTGCGCGCGGATGGGACACAGCCCGACCGCAGGACGCCGGCCGCCGCGGAACGTCGCGCGGCACGCCGGCGCCGCTGGGCGCCGACGCAGAAAGGGGCGAACCATGGCAATCCGCAGCGAGGACGACCGCCTGACGCCGAGCACCCTCATCGTGGTGGGCGAGGATCTGTCCGCCCAGTCGCTGGAAGACCTGGCCGAGCGGCGCGCGGCGCTGGAGGAGGAGATCGCGCGGATCGATCGGGTGGTCGCCGCCAAGACCGCCACCCGGGCGGCCGCCGACAGCCTGTTCAAGAGCTGAGCGCCGCCGCCGGCCGGCGTTCGCCCGCTTTCCCGGCGGGCGGCCCACGCGAGCCGAACGGCGCACGCGGCCGGTCAGTCGCGGCCGGCGATCATGATCTTCTCGGCCAGCAGCGCCGGGTTGGTGAAGCACAGCTCGTGGCTGCCCGGCGACAGCACCAGCCGGAACAGGCCGAGCTTCTCCGACAGGCGCGGATGCCAGCCGAGGCTCTGGGGAAGCGCGGTGTCCTCCAGGCAGTTGATGTAGGACTTCGCCACCTGCATCTCGGCCGGATTGGTCTTCAGGGCGATCGGATCAGTGAAGGTCGCGTAGGGATGCGGGTTGAGCTGCGCATAGGACGACTTCGCCAGCGCCTCATCGGCATCGTTGATGAACGCCTCCCGCCAGATCGGGAACGGCAGCATGACGCTGTTGTCCGGGCTCTGGGCGCTGACGGCATCGAACAGCGCCACGTAGTGGGGCGGCACCAGGTCGTTGAGGCACTCGCCGTCGTTGGGCACGAACGCGTTCCAGTAGACCAGCCGGCGCAGGCGCTCCGGCACCGCATCGGCGACGCCGGTGATGACCATGCCGCCATAGGAATGGCCCAGGAGAATCACGTCCGTCAGGTCGTTTTCGGTCAGATACGCGACGATCGAGCCGATCGCCTCGGAAAGCCCGATGGTCTTGCTGTCGCCCGGACGGTTGCCGGCGATCGTCGGCGTGTGGACGTCATGCCCCGCCGCTCGGATCGGTGCCGCGATGTCTTCGAACAGATCGCCCGTATGCCAGGCTCCATGGATCAGAACATAGGTTGCCAAGGCTTCCCCCCGCCGTTGCGATTGACACGTTGCGTGTCGTTAACGCTATGTTAAGGTTAACAAACGATAACTAACGACATCCAGTCCGCTGGGTTACAGTGATCTCGACCACTTAGTTTTTTGACGCCTCCAAGTCTGACACCTTCAAGCCGCCCCCGAGGGGGCGGTCTTTTTTTGTGCGGCGCCCCGGAAGGATGGCCGTCCGGGCAGACGACCCCGGCGATCCGGGGATGCGCCCGACCACCGCGATCGCCCGATCGGGTGGCCGCTCCGGCCCGCAGGCGGCCTCAGGGTGCCGTGGGGAGAATGGCGGTGGCCTCGATCTCGACCATGGCCTTCTCCTCGACCAGCGACAGCACCTGCACCAGGGCCATCGCCGGGAAGTGCTTGCCCATGACCGAACGATACACCGGCCCGAGCTCCTTCAGCGACGCGCGATAGGCCTCGATGTCGGTGACGTACCAGGTGAGCCGGCCGACGTGCTCCGGGCCTCCGCCGGCCGCCTCCAGCACCGCGACGATGTTCGCCAGCGCCTGGCGAACCTGCCCCAGGAAGTCCTCCGGGAAGCTGCCGTCCAGATCCCAGCCGATCTGACCGCCGACGAACAGCACCCTGCCCTCGCCGACCATGCCGTTGGCATAGCCGCGCGGCTCGGCCCACCCCTGCGGCTGGACGGCGGAAAGCGGCGACGGCAGACGGGCGGGCGGCGTCTTCGGCCGGTCGCCGTCGACATCGATATGACTCACGGAAAACCTCCGTCTCTTCAGGTGGTCGCGGACGTGGGAGCGGCTTCGGCGATCTGCCGCAGCTGGAAGCGCTGCAGCTTGCCCGTTTCGGTCCGCGGCAGGGTGGCGACGAATTCGATCGCCCTCGGATATTTGTAGGGAGCGTTCTCGGCCTTGACGTAGTCCTGCAGTTCCTTGACCAGCGCGGCGTCGCCGGTGACGCCGGGCGCCAGCACCACGTAGGCCTTGACGATGCGGCCGCGGTCCGGATCCGGAGCGCCCACCACGCCGCATTCGGCGACCGCCGGATGGGCGAGCAGCGTGCTCTCCACCTCGGGACCGGCGATGTTGTAGCCGGCCGAGATGATCATGTCGTCGGAGCGCGCCTTGTACCAGAAGTAACCGTCCTCATCGACCTCGTAGGTATCGCCGGTGATGTTCCAGCCGTTCTGGACGTAGACGGTCTGGCGGTCGTCGGCGAGGTAGCGGCAGCCGGTCGGGCCGCGCACCGCCAGGCGGCCGGAGACGCCCGGAGGACACGGGTTGCCGGCATCGTCGATGACCATCGCTTCGTACAGCGGAACCGGCTTGCCGGTGGCGCCCGGACGGATGTCCTCCTCGCGGGCGGCGATGAAGATGTGCAGCATCTCGGTGCCGCCGATGCCGTCGAGGATCTTGATGCCGGTCTTCTCGTACCAGGCGTCCCAGGTCGGCTTCGGCAGCGCCTCGCCGGCCGACACGCACTTGCGCAGGCTGGAGATGTCGGCGTCGTCGAGCTTCGACAGCATCACCCGGTAGGCGGTCGGCGCGGTGAAGACGATGGTCGCCCGGTGCTTGGCGATCGCTTCCAGCAGGTCGTCGGGACCGGCACGCTCCAGCAGGATGGCCGCCGCCCCGACGCGGAACGGAAACAGCACCAGACCGCCGAGGCCGAAGGTGAAGGCGAGCGGCGGCGACCCGACGAAGCGATCGTCCGGCTCCGGCCGCAGCACCTCGCGCGAGTAGCAGTCGCAGATCGCGAGCATGTCGCGGTGGAAGTGCATGGTGCCCTTGGGCTGCCCCGTCGTGCCGGAGGTGAAGCCGATCAGGCAGACGTCGTCGGTGGAGGTGTCGCAGGCCTCGAACGGTGCGTCGTAGGCGGCCATCTGCGCTTCCAGCCCATCCGGCGCGTCGGTGCCGAAATAGACGATGTCGGTGAGGCGCGGCGCCAGCGTGCGCGTCTTCTCCATCTCGTCGGAGAGCTTGCGGTCGCAGATCGCCAGGCTCAGCTCCGGCTTCTCGACCAGATAGGAGAGCTCCTTGGCGCGCAGCAGCGGCATGGAGGCGACGACGATGCCGCCGGCCTTGATGATCGCGAAATAGACTGCGGTCATCATCGGATTGTTGGCCGAGCGCAGCAGCACCCGGTTGCCCGGCACCAGGCCGTAGCGGTCGACGAGCACGTGGGCGATCCTGTCGACCACCTTCTGCAGCTCGGCGTAGGTCCAGGTCACGCCCGAGCCGATCAGGGCGACGCGGTCGCCCCGGCCCTCGGTGACGTGCCGGTCGATCAGCTCGACGGCGCAGTTCATCCGGTCCGGATAGCCGAGATTCTCGAGGTTCGGGAACTCCGGCCAGAGGTCGCGCGGCGGGAGATTGTCGGCGGCAAACGTGTCCACGTGCGCGGTTTCGGTACCCATCGATCAAGTCCTCTGTGTCTGAAGGTCTTGGTTTCCCTGTTGATCCGAGCGATCTGCAGCCGCTCTTGAAACGTGCCGGCCGACCGGCGTCAGGCGAGGCCCGCGGCCTCCTCGGCCTCGCGGGCCGCCAGCGCCTGGCGGGCGATGATCACTTTCTGGACTTCGCTGGCGCCCTCGTAGATGCGCAGCGCGCGGATGTCGCGGTAGAGCTCCTCGACCCGCGTGCCGACCCGGACGCCGTCGCCGCCGTGGATCTGCACGGAGGCGTCGATCACCCGCTGGGCGGCCTCGGTGGCGTAGAGCTTCGCCATCGACGCCTCGCGGGTGATGCGCGCGGCCCCCCGGTCCTTGGTCCAGGCGGCCCGGTAGACGAGCAGCGCCGCGGCATCGACGTCGAGCGCCATGTCGGCGAGCGCGCCCTGGGTCATCTGCAGCTCCGACAGCGGCGCCCCGAACAGGTGGCGCTTGCGGGCCCGGTCCAGCCCTTCGTCCAGGGCGGCGCGGGCGAAGCCGAGCGCGGCCGCGCCGACGGTGGAGCGGAACACGTCCAGCGTCGCCATGGCGATCTTGAAGCCCTCGCCGCCGGCGCCCAGCCGGTGCGAGGCCGGCACGACGACGTTGTCGAAGGCGAGACGGCCGAGCGGATGCGGCGCGATCACGTCGATCCGTTCGGCGACGGAGAAGCCCGGCCGGTCCGCCTCGACCACGAAGGCCGACAGGCCGCGGGCGCCGGGCGCCTCGCCGGTGCGGGCGAACACCACGTACTGGTCGGCGATGCCGCCGTTGGAGATCCAGGTCTTCTCGCCGGACAGGCGGAAGTTGCCCTCCCCGTCCGGCTCGGCGACGGTGGCGAGCGACGCCACGTCGGAGCCGGCCTCGGGCTCGGTCAGCGCGAAGGCGGCGATGGCTTCGCCGGCGCCGACCTTCGGCAGGAAGCGCGCCTTCTGCTCCTCGGTGCCGAACAGGCTGATCGAGCCGGTGCCGAGCCCCTGCATGGCGAAGGCGAAATCGGCCAGCGCGTGGTGGCGGCCGAGGGTCTCGCGGGCGATGCAGAGCGTGCGGACGTCGATCCTGTCGGCGGCCCCGCCATGGGGGGCGACGATGACGTGGCGCAGGAAGCCCGCCTCGCCCAGCGCCTTCACCAGCCGCTGGCAGGAGCCGTCGACGTCGTGGTGGTCGACGAGACCGGAGACGTGCTGGCCGGCCCAGCGGTCGAGCTCGGCGGCGAAGGCGCGGTGGGCATCCTCGAAGAACGGCCAGTCGAGAAAGGAGGTGTCGGCCACCGGCTAGTTCCCCTCGAAGACGGGCGTCTTCTTGGCCGCGAAGGCCTCGAAGGCGCGCCGGTAGTCCTCGGTCTGCATGCAGACGGCCTGGGCCATCGCCTCGGAATCGATCGCCTGGTCGACCGACATGTCCCACTCCATGTGCATCATCTTCTTGGTGATGCCGTGGGCGAAGGTCGGGCCGCGGGTGAGCTCGGCGGCGAACGCCTGGGCCTCGGAGAGCACCTCCTCGGAGGCGACCAGGCGGTTGAAGAAGCCCCAGCGCTCGCCCTCCGGCCCGCGCATGACGCGGCCGGTGTAGAGCAGCTCGGCGGCGCGGCCGAAGCCGATGATGCGCGGCAGGATCCCGCATGCGCCCATGTCGCAGCCGGCGAGCCCCACCTTGGTGAACAGGAACGCCACCTTCGAGCCCTCGGTGCCGAAGCGCACGTCGGAGGCCATGGCGATGATGGCGCCGGCGCCGACGCAGACGCCGTCGACCGCGGCCACGATCGGCTGCGGACAGGCGCGCATCGCCTTGACCAGATCGCCGGTCATCTGGGTGAAGTCGAGCAGGCCCACCATGTCGCGCGCGAGCAGCGGCTCGATGATCTCGAACACGTCGCCGCCCGAGCAGAAGTTGCCGCCGGCGCCGGTGACGACGACGGTCTTCACCTGGGTCTCGTGGGCGAGCGCGCGGAAGGTGTCGCGCAGCTCCGCGTAGCTCTCGAAGGTGAGCGGGTTCTTCCGCTCCGGACGGTTGAGCGTGATGGTGGCGACGGGCCCGGCCACCGACAGCAGGAAATGCTGCGGCGTGAACTCCGACAGCGGCAGGGTGATCTGGAAGCGGTCGCTCACCGGCTGGGCTCTCCCTTGTTGGAATGGCTGTCGACCGAAGCCTTGGTCCTGGCGAGGTGGTCCAGGAGCCCTTCGATGTGCTCCGGCGACAGGTCGGTGAAGAGGTCGCCGATCCATTCGGCGTGTTCGGCGGCCATCTCCGCGAAGGCGGCGTGGCCGGCGTCGGTCAGCCGGACGAACGTCGAGCGGCGGTCAGTGTCGGAGGCGCGGCGCTCGACGAGACCGTCCTCGGCGAGGCGCTCGACCAGACCGGTGACGTTGCCGTTGGAGACCATCATGCGGCGCGAGATCTCGCCGAGGCTGAGGCCGTCGGGCGCCTTGTCGAGCTGCGCCATCAGGTCGAAGCGCGGCAGGGTGACGTCGAAGCGCTCGCGCAGCCGGCGGCGGATCTCGCTCTCGATCATGTTGGTGCAGGTGAGCAGGCGCAGCCACAGCCGCAGCTCGCGGGTGTGGTCGCGCGGGCGCTCCAGCGCGCGCGTCTCGGCGTCGAGGGCGATGGTCGATCCCTCCGGCATCACATGATCTCTCCGCCGGCGACGACGATGGACTGGCCGGTGATGGCGCTGGCCGCCGGCCCGACCAGCCAGCGGACGGCATCGGCGACCTCCTCCGGGCGGATCAGCCGCTTCAGCGGATTGGTTTTCGACAGCGCGGCGCGCGCCTCGTCGGCGCTGCGGCCGGTCTTCGCCATGATCTTGTCGACACTCTCGGAGGTCAGGTCGGTGTCGGTGAAGCCCGGGCACACGGCGTTGACGGTGACGCCGCGGCCGGCCGTCTCCAGCGCCAGCGAGCGGGTCATCCCGATCACCGCGTGCTTCGACATGGTGTAGGCGGAGGTGTAGGCATAGCCCTTGAGGCCGGCCGTCGAGGCGACGTTGACGATGCGGCCGAAGCCGGCCTCCAGCATGCCGGGAAGCGCCGCCTTCGTGCAGGTGAAGACGCCCTCGACGTTGACCCGCCAGACCTTGCGCAGGACGTCGAGATCCGTCTTCAGGAAGGGCGCCGTCGTGGCGATGCCGGCGGAATTGACGAGGATGTCGACCGGGCCGTTCGCCGCGGCCGCGGCGGCGAAGGCGGCGTCCACGGCATCCGGGTCGGTGACGTCCGCCGGAACGACGGTGGCGCCGCCGATGGCCTCCGCGGTCCCGTCCAGCGCGTCGCGACGGCGGCCGAGCAACGAGATGCGGGCACCCTCGGCCTTCAGCAGCGACGCGATGGCCGCGCCGATGCCCGTCCCGCCGCCGGTGATCATGACGTGCCGCCCGCCTGAAGCCTCGTCCACGCTCTGCCCTCGTCCTTTTCTCCGCAGCCCGTCTGTCGCCACCCGCCCGTGCGGCGGCCGGAATGCCAAGGAGACTGCGTCGTTTTCATCGCTTGCAGCGGTATTTGTTTCAAGCTTAAAATATCTCCCAGAGACGCACAAGGGACGCGTCGGGCGCCCCCCGCCACCCCTGTCCGGGAGTTGAGACATGAAGATTTCAGTGATGGGCGGCGGTCCCGCCGGCCTTTATTTTTCGATCCTGATGAAGAAGGCCGATCCGTCGACGCAGATCACCGTCTTCGAGCGCAACAGGCCGGACGACACGTTCGGCTTCGGCGTCGTCTTTTCTGACGAAACGCTGCAGACCTTCCAGAAATACGATTTCGAGAGCTACCGCTCGATCACCGATCATTTCGCCTACTGGGACGACATCGAGACCCACTTCAAGGGCACGGTGTTCACCATCGGCGGCAACGGCTTCTGCGGCTGTTCGCGCAAGCAGCTGCTGATGCTGCTGCACGAACGCGCCCAGGAACTCGGTGTCGAGATCCTGTTCCAGACCGAGGTGACCGACTTCGAGGCGCTGATGCGCGAGTCGGACCTGGTGGTCGCCGCCGACGGCATCAACTCGATCGTCCGCGAGAAATGGCGCGACCACTTCCAGCCCGAGGTCGACCTCAGGCCGAACAAGTTCTCGTGGATGGGGTCCACCAAGCCGCTCGACGCGTTCACCTTCTTCTTCGAGGAGACCGACGCCGGCATCTTCATCGCCCACGCCTACCAGTACGAGCCGGGCCTCTCGACCTGGGTGATGGAGACCGATCCGGAGACCTTCGTGCGCGCCGGTCTCGACAAGATGGACGAAACCCAGTCGGCCCGCTTCCTGGAGGGCGTGTTCGCCAAGGCGCTGGACGGGCACCCGCTGATCATCAACCGCTCCATGTGGCGCAACTTCCCGATGATCCGCAACAAGCGGTGGACCAAGGACAACGTCGTCCTGGTCGGCGACGCCAAGTCGACCGCGCACTTCTCCATCGGCTCGGGCACCAAGCTCGCCATGGAGGATGCCGTCGCGCTCTACGAGGCGTTCCGCGCGAACACCTCGGTGGATGCGGCGCTCGCCGCGTTCGAGACCGGGCGTCGCGAAGCCGTCGAGAAGATCCAGCACTCCGCCGACGTGTCGCTCGTCTGGTTCGAGCACCTGGAGCGCTTCTGGGACATGGACCCCGTGCAGTTCGCGTTCGGACTGATGACGCGGTCGAAGGCGATCACCTACGACAACCTGGAACTGCGCGAGGAAGCGTTCGTCCGGGCCGTCGACAAGATGTTCGCGGGACAGGTGGCGGCGGAAGGGTTCGATGTCGACCTCGACAACCCGCCGGCCCCGATGTTCCACCCGCTCAAGGTGCGCGACATGGTCGTCCCGAACCGGCTGGTGGTCTCGCCGATGGACACCTACTCCGCCGTCGACGGCATGCCGCAGGACTTCCACCTGGTCCACTACGGCGCGCGCGCCATGGGGGGTGCCGGCCTCGTCTACACCGAGATGACCTGCGTGTCGGACACCGGCCGGATCACGCCGGGGTGCGCCGGCATCTACACCGACGAGCAGGAGGCCGCCTGGGCCCGCATCGTCGACTTCGTGCACAAGAACTCCGGCTCGAAGATCGCCATGCAGATCGGCCACTCGGGCCGCAAGGGCTCGACCCGGCTGATGTGGGAAGGCATGGACCAGCCGCTGGAACACGGCGGATGGGACGTCATCGCCCCCTCCGCGATTCCCTATTTCAAGCACAGCCCCGTCCCGCGCGAGATGACGCGGGACGACATGGACGCGATCAAGGCGCAGTTCGTGGCGGCGGCCGAACGGGTCAGCCGCGCCGGCTTCGACATGCTGGAGCTGCACTGCGCCCACGGCTACCTGCTGGCGACCTTCCTGTCGCCGCTGACCAACACGCGCACCGACGAGTACGGCGGCTCGCTGGAAAACCGGCTGCGCTATCCGCTGGAAGTGTTCGACGCCGTGCGCGAGGTCTGGCCGGCCGAAAAGCCCATGTCGGTGCGCCTGTCGGCCACCGACTGGAAGGAAGGCGGCATCACCGGCGACGATGCCGTCGAGATCGCCCGGGCCTTCAGCGAGCACGGTGCCGACCTGATGGACGTCTCCACCGGCCAGACGGTGCCGGACGCCAAGCCGATCTTCGGCCGCATGTTCCAGACGCCGTTCGCCGAGCAGATCCGCAACGAGGCGAAGGTGAAGACCATCGCCGTCGGCAACATCACCTCGGCCGACCAGGTGAACACGATCCTGGCGGCCGGACGCGCCGACCTGGTGGCCATTGGCCGCCCGCACCTCACCCATCCGTCCATCGCCATGCAGGCGTCGGCGGACTACGGCTTCACCGGCACCTTCTGCCCGCCGCAATATTTCCCCGGCTACGAGGCGGACCTGCGCAATGCGCAGCGCAAACGCGAGGAATTGAAGGAACTGAAGCTGAAGGCCCGGCCGAAGCACGACTACACGACCGAGAAGCGGCAGGCGGCCGAATAGGGCGCGCGACCGGACACCCGGCGGCGGACATCCCGTCGCCGTCCGTGCCGGCTCACGCCGACGTCAGCTCCGGACGACCTGGAGCCGGCGACCGTGACCGCACGCCTATCCGAGCGCGGAATGCGGACGCAGAGCCGGGGGCCGACCGTCGTCGTCGCGACCGGACCGAGTTGATCCCGCCCGGCGAAACGGGCAGGAACGGGCAGCGCCTGCTCTGCGGACGCGTTGATTCCGTTGGGTCCGACCCGTTCGCCAGGGAGCCTTCATGCCGTTTTTCCGTTCCGCCTGCGTGAGCCTGTTCGCGCTTGCCACCGCAGCCTGCGTCGCCGCGAGCGGCGAGCCGGCCCCCGTCCAGGCAGCCGGCGGCGCGTCCCGGAGCTGCGCGCCCCAGGTCACGCCGGCGCCGGCAGGCGTCTCGGTCGAAGAGATGGTCGGCCAGCTGCTGGTGGTCGGCTTCACCGGCAAGACGCCTTCCAGCGCATCGGCCACGGCCGTCCGCAAGGAGATCGCCGAAGGCCGGGTGGGCGGCGTGCTGTTCCTGCGCCACAACATCGGCTCCGCCGCCGACGTGAAGGCCCTGACAGCCGGTTTCGCCGCGGCAGGCACCCCGCCGCCACTCCTGATGATCGACCAGGAAGGCGGGCTCGTCTCGCGGCTCACCGCCAAGATCGGCTTTCCCGCGACGCCCTCGGCCGAAGCGGTCGCCCGCGCCAACAGCCCCGAGGCGGCCCGGGCGATCTACGCGAAGATGGCGCAAGGGCTGAAGGCCTGGGGCTTCAACGTCAACCTGGCGCCGATCGCCGACGTGGCCGTCAATCCGAACAACCCGGTGATCGCCAAGGCGGGGCGTGCCTATTCCTCCGATCCGCAGGTGGTCGCGGCGTTCGACAAGGCGTTCGTGACCGCCCATCGCGCCGCCGGCGTCGCCCCCACCCTCAAGCATTTCCCCGGCCACGGCTCGTCGGCCGGCGACAGCCACGACGGGGCGGTCGACATCACGCGCACCTGGAGCGAGGCCGAACTCGTCCCCTACCGCGAGCTGATCGACGCCGGGCTGGTCGACATCATCATGGTCGGCCACCTGCGCCTCGACCGGCACGGCACCGGCAGCGCGCTGCCCGCCTCGATCTCGCCCGAGATCGTCGACGGGATGCTGCGGTCGGAGCTCTGCTTCGACGGCGTGGTGATGACCGACGACCTGATCATGCAGGCGATCCGCAACCGCATGTCGGCGAGCGACGCCGTCATCGCCGCGCTCAGAGCCGACAACGACCTGATCGTCGTGTCCGGCGATTCCTCCACCGGTCCCGACTTCCCGCAGAAGGTCGCCGCGGCCGTGGCGGCCGAAGCGGCGAACGATCCGGCGTTCCGGCAGTCCATCGCGGCGTCGTACGGGCGGGTGATGGCGCTCAAGCGCCGTTTCGCCGGCGGCGGGCGGTCGTAACCCCGTTTCCGGATCGAACCGATCGGGACGGACGGGAGTTGGTCATCCGGATGATGCCGGAGACGGGTATCCTCCGGGTGGGTGGATCACCCTGAGGGACAGGCTCCGGCGGTCACACACCAGGAGACCCCGCATGCGCACCCTGATCGCCCTCCTCGCCATCGCTCCGCTCGCAACCGCTGCGGTGCCCGCCTTCGCATCGAGCGACGATGCTTGGGAGACGTTCCGCAACGACGTCTCCGAGGCCTGCACCGCCCTCGTCCAGGATGCCGGCGAGGTCTCGGTGGAGGTCAATCCGTTCGGATCGGAGAGCTACGGGGCGGCGATCGTCACGCTCACCGCCGAGGCCGGCACCGACCGGATGATTTGCATCTACGTCAAGGAGACGCAGAAGGCCGAGCTGACTTCGCCCTTCTAAACGCCTATCTATACGGGCGGCACGATCGTGCCGGCATCGACCGGGCGGGGTTCGGCAGGGACATGACCGAGGCAAAAGACGGCTCGCATCGCACGCACGTCGACGCCTTCATCGCCGGACGCCTTCCCTACGCGCGCCTGGTGTCGGGCCTGCGGTCGGCGATCGCGGCGGGGGAGGCCGACCAGACATCGCTCGGCGCCGTGCTGGGCGAGTATCAGGCCGTCGGCCGCCTGCCCAACGACCTCGTCTCGATGATCATGAACGAGGTCGCGAACCAGGGCGGTTCCGCGGATCGGGACGAGGCGGAAGACGGCGACGAAGAGAGCACGGTGCGCCGCGACACGCTGGTCCGCGGCCAGCCCGGTGGGCGCACCGCCATCGACGACAGGGTGGACGACGTCGTCCTGCAGGCCCTCGTCGAGGAATACAAGTCGCTGCGCGGAAGCGGCCCCTCGGAGAAGCGCAAGGACGACACCGATCTCGATCACTTCATGTCCGCCTTCGTCGGCGCGCGCATGCGCCGGACGGCCTATGCGTCCGAAACCGGGGGCAAACCCGCCGGCCGGGGCAGCAGGTTTCCGACCACGGCCGGCGCCCGTGCGGTCGTCGGCACGCTTCTCAAGGACCGCTTCGTGCTGGACCGCGAGATCGGCGGCGGCGCCATGGGCACCGTCTACGCCGCCGTCGACCGCCGCCGCCTGGAAGCCGGCGAAGGACGCCCCTACGTCGCCATCAAGGTGCTGGACCGCAGCTTCAGCCAGGACTCCCGGGCGTTCCGCACCCTGGAGGCGGAGGCACGGAAGGCACAGACACTCGCCCATCCGAACATCGTCCAGGTGCACGACTTCGACCGCGACGGGGCCGACGCCTTCATCGTCATGGAGCTGTTGCGCGGCCGCGCCCTCGATGCGGTGATCGGCGACCGGCCGGTCCCGATGGCCTTTCCGGAAGCCCGCAAGGTGCTTGACGGGGCGTTCACGGCGCTCGCCTTCGCCCACGAGAAGAGCATCCTGCATTGCGACGTGAAACCGTCGAACATCTTCGTCACCGAAGACGGCACCACCAAGCTGCTGGACTTCGGGATCGCCTCGGCCTCGACCCTGCCGATCTTCGACGTCGACCAGCTGTCGTCGTTCACGGGGCGCTATGCCGCCCCGGAAGTGATGGAGCGGCTGCTCCGCTCGACCTCGGCGGACGTCTTCTCGATGGCCTGCGTGCTCTACGAGGCGCTTGCCGGCAGCCATCCCTTCGATGACGGCACCGCGCTCGACATGCGCGACCAGGGCCGCACGCCGCAGCCGATACCCAACGTCGAACGCCGGGTGATGGACACGATCCTGCGGGCGCTCTCCTTCGAGCCGACCGAGCGGATCGCGACGGTGCCGGACTTCGTCGACCGCCTCGACGGCGGCAGCCGCGGCTGGTTCCGGCGCTGAGGCGCCCTGCCCGCGACCGGCCCTAACGGACGGCCTCCATTTCCTCGATCCGGTCGACGATCCTTTCGACCCCCTTCGAGAACGCGCTCTGCGAGTGTCGTTCGCAGACGATGCCGTCGCTGCCGAGCAGGATCAGATCCTCCGACAGGGGCAGGACGGCCGCCACCGGGGACTTGTAGGTCGCGAACACCCGGTTCGCGACTTCGGTGAAATCGAGCGACGAGATCGCCTTGTTGACCACCAGGAAGAGCTGCGGCACCTCCAGCCGGCGCGCCAGTTCGAGGGCGACCGCGGTGCCCTGATAGTCCTGCACGTCGGGCCGCAGCACGACGAACAGGCAATCGGAAATCGCGATGGAGAGCAGCGTCTCCTCGTTCACCCCCGGATGGGTGTCGATCAGCAGATAGTCGAGCTCGAGCGCGCCGCAGATGTCGCGGAAGCCGTCGTTCAGCGCATTGACGTCGTAGCCCTCGCGGATGATGCGGGCGATCTCGCCGGCCCGTAGGCTGGAGGGAATGAGATAGACCGATCCGGAGACCGGCGGCCGGCCGCCGATCTCGGCCTCCTCGTTGATCGCGTCGGTGACGTCGACCGCCGCCTCCTCGACCTTGCAGCGCCCCCAGAGATAGTCGTTCAGGGTGTAGCGCAGGTTCCTTGGGTCGACGTTGAAGAGGGCATGGATGCCGGGCGACTGGATGTCGGTGTCGACGATGCAGACGCGCTTTCCACGGCGCGCCAGTCCGGCGGCGATGTTGGCGGTGATGTTGGATTTTCCGGTGCCACCCCGATAGGAGTGGATCGAGACTGTCCGCGTGTGCACGGTCTGCGTTGTCCCCTGTGGTCCCTGCGCGGCCCGCATCCGACGGCCGCATGCCGGCGGCCGGATGCGGCAACCCGGGTGGTGTCAGACGTCCGAATGCCGGGCCCGCATCGACCGCGCCCGCTTCTGGAGGTCCTTGAAATAGTCGCTTTCGGCGATGGTTTCGACTTCGCGATCCTTCTTGTCGCGGTCGACGTGGATCCGCAGTTCGCTCACTTCCGCCCGCAGCGTGCCGTTCTCCCGCTCCAGCCGCTGGCGGGCGTCCTCGAGCCGCCGCCGCGCTTCGGTCAGGTCGTCGATCACGCCCGACAGATGAAACTCGCGCGCCTCGATGCGCACCACCATCATGCCGAAGGCTTCGGCGAGTTCGTGGACCGCAGGCGCGGCCTCCGCCGTCGTCAGCGCAGCGATATCCTCAAAAACGTCGTAGTCGCCATGGGCGACCTTCTGGGAGAGCTCCCGCAACCGCCCGAGACTCTCCGTAAGGTCCGTCATGTCTCTCGCTGTCCTCGCCACGGGCCGGCCCGATCGTCCGGCAGTGTAACCGGTTTTGGATGACAGCAGCGAAAACAGCCGCGATCAATCGCCGACCCCATCCCGTGCACTTTCCGCCCCCGCCGCATCGACCCGATGGCGGCACCGATGACCAGACACCCGTCAGCCGCCTCGGCGCCCCCTCAGGCAACCGATCGAAACGCCGCAGTTAGCCGCGCAGCCTCTCCCACCAACTCACGGCGGTGAACGCATCGACGAACTCCCGCACCTCCGGCGTCCGCTCGTTGCGCTCGAAGGCCAGCGCCTGGCTGAGCGCCCGCCATGGCCCGGCGCCGAGGCCGGCTGGCCGCTCGGGGACCTTGCCGTTGGCGATCGCCCAGCGCACCGACTTGTGGTCGAACGGGTGCTTTCCCGCGACCAGCATGTAGGCGACCACGGCCAGCGAATAGACATCGTCGGCGGGGGCCGGCACCATCCCCAGCAGCATCTCCAGCGATGCATAGGACGGCGTGAGCGCGCCGACATGGCCGAAATAGGCGATGGTCGGCCGATCGTCCTCGTCGCTGAGATCCACCGCCTCGTTGGCATAGGACACGCCGAAATCGAGGAGCTTTGCCGCCCCCGAGGTCGTCACGAAGATGTTGCCGGGCTTCACGTCGGTGTGGACCACGCCGTGCTCATGGGCATAGTCGAGCGCCGAGCCGATGTCGGCGATGATGCGGTTGCGGGTCACCCGGGAGACCGGATCGGTGCCGCGCTTGCGCAGCATGCGGCTGAGCGTCTGGCCCTCGAGCTGCTCCATGATGATGAACGACCGGCCGGCGTCCTCATCCCAGTCGTAGACCCTGGCGATGGCCGGATGCACGAACTCCTGCATGCGCCGCGCCTCGCGGTGCATCAGCTCGCGCATCTCCGCGTTGATCGTCGGATCCTCGTTGAGGAGCTTGATGGCCACCAGCGGCACCTGGGAGGCGGCGCGCAGGCGGAAGTGGTCGAGCGCGCTGTAGACGGTGCTCATGCCGCCACGGCCGAGCACGGAGATCAGCTCATAGCGCCCGCGCAGCATCGTTCCGAGCGGCAGCGGCAGCGGCTTGGCGGTGGGGACCGGTTCGCTCATCCCGGACGACGGGCCGCGTTGGTCTGCCCGAGGCCGTCGCGCGCGGCGTCATCGCGGCCGGCGTTCGCCTGCGCCGCCCGGGCACCCTGCCGTGGATCGTCGACCGCCATACTTCCCCATCCGATCACACCGCCCCGTCCACCCGCACCAGCACCGCCGTCACGTCGTCGCGCGACCCTGCCGCGGCGGCCGCCGCGACGAGGTCGTCCGCCGCGGTCTGGAACGAACCCGCCAGGTGGGCGAGGATGTCTTCCGCGCTGAGATAGTCGCTTACCCCGTCCGAACACAACAGGAAGCTGTCGCCGGCTTCGACCTCGACGACCACCCGGTCCAGCTCGAGGGTCTCGCCGCTGCCGATGGCCCGGGTCACCACGTTGGTGCGCCGCTGATCCGGCGCCTGCGCCGCGCCGTGGTCGCGGGTCATCTGGAACAGGTGTCCGTCGCGCACGAGATAGCATCGCGAGTCCCCCGCCCACACGCAGACGGCGTAGTCCGCATCGAGCACCAGGGCGACGACGGTGGCGCCGATGATCGCCGCCAGGCCGCCTTTCGCGGCCTCGCTGCGCAAGGCCGTGTTGATGCGGTGGAGGCTGCGTTCGACCGTCGCCACCCGGTCCTCCAGCGATCCGGCCGCGACCATCCGCTCGAGGATGCGGGCCACGGACAGGCTCGCCAGCTGACCGTCCGCATGGCCGCCCATGCCGTCGGCGACACAGAACAGGCCGCGCTCGGCCAGCACGAGGTAGGCATCCTCGTTGACGTCGCTCCGCGCGCCACAGCGGCTGGCCGCGGCGACGGCCAGGACCGGTACCGGGGACGCGTCAGCGGCTCCAGCCATGGTCTTTCCAGCGCCCGTCGAGGAAGGAGCCGAACATGGCTGCCGACGGCAACCCCCGTGCCTTGACGGCCTCGGGCTGGCGGCCGGGCCATCCGTAGTGCCACCAGACGCTCGCATTGGCGGGGCGCGGCGCCGGCGAATAGCCGCTGAAGCCGGACCTTCGCAGCTCGCTCACCGGCGGGAACAGCGGGTTGGACTGCATGGTGCCGAGTTCGCCGCCATAGCTGTTCAGGAACACCGATGGCTCCTCCCCGAGCGTGTCGATCGCGGCGAGCCCGGCGGCGATCCGGTCGATCAGCATCACCGCATCGTTGATCGACGCCTCGCCCTCGATCAGCGACAGCGCCGTCGCCTCCAGTTCGCGCAACGGCACCTGCAGATGCAGCGCCAGCGTCTGGCAGGGCAGAAGCTGCTCGACAGCGACGGCCAGCGTCAGCGGGTAGTAGCGCCCGGTGGAATCCACCGACGTGGCGATGACGCCGGTCCAGCCCACTTCCGAGATGACACCGGGATCGATGGCGAAACACCACACCGGGCTCGACAGATAGGTCCGCGCCCAGGCGTCGCCCAGCTTGTCGCGCGACCCGGCGAGACACTGCTGCAGCCACTTGTCCCACGGCTCGACGAAGGTGTTCGGCAGCCGTTGACGGCAGAAGTCGGCGGCGGACGGAATCTTTCCGTAGATACCGCCGGTCATAGTTGGCCCGGGCACTGGAACCCCTGAATGACGCCCGGCGCGAGCGGATTGACCACCGAACTCGCCTGAACCGTGTAGTCGGCCCGCGCGCCGGACTTGTTGGCGACGGAGAACGTGTACTGGCCGGACGACCCGGTGCGCTGCATGCCGGTCGTGTAGAGCAGCCGGAACAGCGCCCAGGCGCCCGAGCGCTCCTCCTTCACCGTGCCGCCTTCGACCAGCGTGATGATCACCGAGGCGGTGCTGGCGTCTCCGCGGTTCGGCCAGGTCAGGTCGGTCGTGCGGGGTGGTCCGTGCCGGTAGGTGACCGAGGTGCCGTCGAGGGTGAACACCGAACGCAGGGTGTCCGGGGACAGGAAGGACGGGGTGATGGAGAACTTCACCCCGAGGGTCGCTCCGCCGCTGAAGAAGGCGTTCCGGATCTGCTCGGCGCGCTGGAACATGTTGAGCGTCTGATCGGAGAAGCCCATCGTCTGGCCGTCGAAGCTCGCCGCGACGAGCTGGGTGCCCTGCTGCTTCACGAACGGCTGCACGTATTTGGTGAAGAACTGGTCGATCGTGCCGCCCTGCCGGAACATCTCGGTGAAGTCGGCCAGGGTGACCTCGTTCGTCGAATTGGTCATCGGGAAGAGGTTGTCGAGGAGCGAATTGCAGGACGGGATCACCTGCTGCTGCCAGTTCGCGTTGACGTTCTGATAGGCGAGCCCGATCAGCACGCGCCACGAGTGGATCGAAATGTCGGACATGATCGAGCCGAACGGCGACGGCAGCGTCGCCGACGTGGTCCGGAGCTGGCTGAGCGCATCCTGGGAGGGGCTGCTCGCCCGCTTCGACACGTACTGAAGCGCGGCCGCACCCGGGTCCGGCGCCGCGGCAATGGAATCGATGTCGCCGAACACCGAGCCGATGAGCTGCTGCACCTGGGGAAGCGTCGTCCCGCCCGCCGGCGCGGCCGGCGGGGCACCGCTTGCGGAGGGGGCGCCGAGCAGCGCCACCACCGGCTGGAACGGCAACGCGATCTGGTCGCCGGGCCAGGCCATGTTGCCGAACGCCTGCTGCGCCGCCGCGCCGATCGCCTTGCCGGCGACGCCCTTGGCGGCCGATGCGACGGCATTCCCGCCACCCGCACCACCCGCACCGCCAGCCCCGCCGGCAGCAGCCCCCGCCGCGCCTGCCGCTCCTCCGCCGGCCGCGCCACCCGCGGCGCTATCGGAACTGGAGGAGCTCCCGGGGATCGGCAGCTGGGTGTTGGTCTGCACCGCCTTGGCCAGCGCGATGAGCGGCGTATCCGGCGCCGCCAGCACCTTCAGGACCTGCTGGGCCCGCTGGACGGAATCGAAGTCGACGACGGCCACCTGGTCGATGGCGTCCTGCCAGATCGAGATGTAGTTGGCGACGTACTGCTTCACCAGGTTCTGCATCACCGACTGGTAGGTGGGGCTCTGGGGCTGCGCCCGGCCGGCGATCCAGTCCTGGCTGAGCGAGTCGTTGACGATGTTCGGCGCCTGGGCGAGGAAGAACTTGTAGAAGCCGTCGCGGGTGTAGAGCCCCGGGATCTGCAGGATCGGCTGCTTGGCCCTGATCCTGGCCGGGTCCGTCGTCAATGCCGAGGTGCCGATGATGCTGGTGAGCACCACCGGCTGCAGCGTCGGATCGGCATCCGCCTTGCGCAGCAGCGCGGCGTAGATCTCGTCGGTCTGCGGCACCGTGGCGAGGCGGCGCTGGGCCGCGCTGACGATGCCCTGGTTGAAGGTGACCGGCTGCGGGAGCTCCGCCACCAGCGCCGAGAACTGCGCGTTGAGCGCCGCCTGCTGGTCGGGCTGCAGCGGATAGAGGCGCTGGGACTCCGTCTTCAGCGTATCCATCAGGTAGGTCGCGTCGAACCGCTTCGGGTCGTTGAGCATCATGTAGGCCTGCAGCGACTGCCGCAGCGCCGGCATGTCGGCCTCGTTCTCGCTCTGGGTCAGGATGGCGACGCGCGCCGCCAGGCGGTCGGCGACCACCGGGAGCAGAAACTTGGACAGAACCGTGTCGTAGAGCTGGCTGGTGGCCGGTCCGAGCGTGGCATTCGCGTCGAGGCCGAAGCCGCCGACGATCGGCAGCGCACCGGGCTCTTCCGCGGCGTCCTCCAGCCGCGAGATCGAATTCAACGTGGGCAGGATCTGATCATAGGTGGGCTTCGGCCCGACCCCCTTGATCACCGCCTCCGTCGTCTGCAGCTCGTTGGCGACCGCGGCGATCTGATCGTTGCTGTGGTCCACCACCTTGGCCCAGAGGCCGGCGAACAGGACGAACAGCAGGATCGCAGCGGCATAGCCGAACCCGTAGCGCAGGGCGAGCGACGTCTCGAGCCGGCGGTTGGTGCCGATCAGGTCGGACTCCTGAAAGACGATGTCGGTCAGGAGGCGGTGGATGAAGAACGCCTTGCCGCGCCCGGAATAGGGAACGATCTGGCCAGGCGCGAGGCCGAAGCGGCGGCTGAAGGCGCCGAGCAGCCGGTCGATCGGCGTGCCCTCCTGGGTGCCGCTCGTGAGGTAGACGCCGCGCAGAAGCGGGGTCTTCTCGTACCGGCTGGTGCGGAAGACGTCGCGCACGAACGACGTCATCAGGCCCTGGAATGCCGCCAGTTCGCGCGGAAACAGGAAGATCCGCGCGCGCCGTTCCACGTCGCGTTCGGAATGCAGCCGGTCCGGCGCCAGCGCTTCCACCCGGGCGAACAGCTCGCTCAGGCGGTGGTCGATCTCCAGCGGCACCTGAACCGGCGAGGTGTCGGCCGGCAGCGTCACGCCGAACACCTGCTCGCGCTCGTCCTCGCGGAAATCCTCGAAGAACTCGGTGAAGCCCGAGATCAAGTCGGCCTTGGTGATCAGCAGGTAGACGGGGACGCTGACCTCGAACGCCTTGACCAGTTCCTGCAGGCGGCGCCGCAGGGTGTCGGCAAACATCCGCCGGTCGGTGTCGCTGCGGTTGAGCAGGTCGGCCGCGCTCACCAGGAGCAGCGCGCCGTTGATGGGCCGGCGGCGGCGGTGCGAGCGGAGGATGTCGAGAAAGCCGAGCCAGGCCGCCCGGTCGGTGTCGCGGTTGACGTCCTGGGTGGTGTAGCGGCCGGCCGTGTCGATCAGCACCGCCTTGTCGGTGAACCACCAGTCGCAGTGGCGGGTGCCGCCGAACCCCTGCACCGCTTCCGATCCGAACCGGTCGGACAGCGGGAACTCCAGCCCGGAATTGCTCAGGATCGTAGTCTTGCCGGTCCCCGGCGCGCCGACCAGCACGTACCAGGGCAGTTCGTAGAGGAAGCTGCCGCCCTTGTGACGGCCGATCGTCGATTCCTTCAGCACCTCAAGGGCGTGCTGGAAGCGCTCGCGGATGATCTCCAGTTCCTCATCGCGGTCGGAGGTGGCGAGCGAGGCCAGTTCATCGGACTCGATGAGGTTCTTGATCAGCCGCGAATTGGCGCGGCGGATCAGCAGGAACCGGACGAAGGCGATCAGCAGCAGGACGACGATCAGCCCGACGATCAGGCCGATGCGCGCGCTCGCCGAGGCAAGGGGATTGCCCCCCATCAGGGAGAATTCCGGCCCGAAGAACCAGATGACCAGCGCGAGCGCCACCAGCCCGAAGAGGAACACGAGCGTTCGCAGCTTGAAAAGTTCGCGTACCAGCGCACCCAGCATCGCAGCCTACCTCACCGAATTCTGCAAAGCCTGGATCGCACTGAGCGTCGGATCGAGATCCTCGTGCAGGCGGAGCTGGAAAAACACATAGAGAATGACGAGCAGCACTCCGCTCGCCGTGAAGGCGACCCAGAGCGGCACGAACGAGCGGATCGAGCGCTTCTTCTTCTTCCCCTCCACCGTCGCCGCCAGTTCGGACGGCGGAGCCGGAAGGTACTCGCGCAACTGCCGGCCGAGCCGGGTGCGGACGTTCTCGAGCTGATCGCGGCCGCCTTCGATGACCCGGTAGCGCCCCTCGAAGCCGAGCAGCAGGCAGGCATCGATCAGGCGCAGCACCGCAATGTACTTCTTCGGCTGATCGAGGATGCGCTCCAGCAGCTGGAACACCTTCTCGCCGCCCCACGTCTCGCCGTGATACTCGCTGAGCAGGCTCTGCTTGCTCCAGGTCGAGCGGCTTCCCCACGGCGTGGTCAGCACCGTTTCGTCGAGCAGCGAACAGAGGACGTAGCGCCCCGCGGTGATCTCGCCCGCCGAGGCGCCGGCCTTGGCGGAGCGCTCCTCGAACCGCGTGATCTCCACCGAGATGCGGCGCCGCAAGGCGTCGATGTCGGCGAACTCGACGGCGTTCCTCAGTTCGGCGGCCAGCACCAGCAGCGGTTCGGCGCAGACGAGCAGGATCTCGTCGCTGCGCTGCGGCTGGCGCCGAAGGAGCATGTCGTAGCCGGCGCCATCGGACGATCCGTCGGTGCCGGACGACACGTCGGCACCGGTTTCGCGCGGACGCGGCATGGCAACGGTCGACTCGTCGCCCGCGCGGTCGCTGCGCAGCGTCGCGTCGTCGTCATCGTCGCCGTCGACCAGGTCCTTCAGGCTGGTGCGCGCACGCGGGCTCACCTTCGCGCTGCCCCGGGCGCCCGGCTGGAGGATCGTCGGATCGTCGTCGCTTGTGTCTGTCATCGCTCCCGCAACCTGGCGGCTTCTCCCTTCCGGGTCAGGCCGCGGCCGCCCCCCTCGTACGTCGCCCGTTCCGTCTCGCCGTCCCAGAGCATCCCTTGTTCAGATCGACCCGATCCGGACCGGAAGGAAGTGCTCAACGCATTGTTTCTGGTGCCATTTCCCGGTGGGGATCGGCCCTAGGATGTTCTCACCGCCCAGAATTCCATGTGCAGATCAGGATAGTCGCCGCTCACGTGAAAGGCGAAAGCGGCCGAATTCTTCAGCCGGCCCCAGAGTTCGGCGGACTGGTCGAGCTCGAAATAGAAGCCGTTGCGCAGCACCGGCAGTTCGCGCGGGACCACGTTGACCGGCCGCAGCGAGATGCCCGGAAGCTGCAGGTTGACGAGGTCGCGGATCTGCTCGACCGGGCCGACCTTGGTGCGAACCGGGAATTCCCGGCTCATGTTCTCGCTCTGCACGCTGGCCGTGGCGACGAGAATGAGCCGGCAGCCGGTGAAGATCGTCCGATCGGCGATCTGGCCGATCCAAATGCCGTAATTCTTCTGCTCCAGCGGGATGCGGATCGCCTTGCGTTCCGTCACGCTGGCGAGCAGCTGCTGCACCCGGACGAGGAGCGGCGGAAACACCGCCTCCGGCGTTTCGTGGATATAGGGCGGGATCTCGTCCGGCCGCCGCACCTGGCCCAGGAAGGCCGTCAGCTCGGCCACCACCGCGATCATCGCGCGGTAGAGCGCCTCGGGATGCGTTCCCGGCATCTGCGACAGATGCTGGAACAGCAGTTCCTGCCGGTTGATCACGCTCAGCAGGATGATGTCGAGCAGTCCGGCGGTGTCGCTGTCGCTCTGCGTCGGGCCGGCCCGTTCCGCCAGATAGGTTCCGCGCTGGCTCAGCAGGCGATGGGTCTCGCGCGTCACCTCCAGGATCGCCGGCACGGCATGGATGTCGAGGCACGGCCCCATGAACGACCGGTCGAGTTCGACCGCCCCGCCGGGCTCGACGCTGTGGATGCGCCCCACCGGTAGCTCGCAGCAGTCTTCCACCGCGGCGCTGCCGATGGCGATCCGCACGTTGGGCACACCGACGGTGATGCGGACCGCCGGACGGTCCGGACCGGTCGCATCACGCGTCTCGATCTCGCTCGCGACCATCCGCTCGAACTCGGTCGATCGGCCGAGCTCGACGCCGTCACCGGCGCGCAGCGGCAGCACCAGCTTCACCGGCATGCCCGCATCGCCCGTCGAGACCTTCTTGGCCGGCGGGAGCGCCACGTCTTCCGGCGCGCGCAGGGCGGTGCCGTCCGGCAGGATCGCCCGCAGGCTGGTCACGACGATGCGGCCCATGGCGAGGGCCTGCTTGTCGATCGCGATGCTGCGGAGGCCCCAGGCCGCGGGCGAGAGCCCGGAGGCGCGCTCGTCCACCAGCCGCTCCACCCAGCGGTCGTGCTGCTGGAAGTGCTGCGGGGACATGAACATCCCCTCGAACCAAAGCGTTCTGCTCGTCAGTGACATCTAACAGCATGCCTCGTCGGGTACGACGGTTTGTGGGTGCACACGCCGGCCCCGGCGGACAGCCGGCACAGACGTCCAGGGGCGCGGTCGCATGGTCATCAGAACACGCCCAGCGCCTTCTTCTCCTTGGCCGTCAGCGTGACGGCAAGGCTGGTGAGCTCAATGGTGACGATGTTTTCCTTGTTCTTGACCAGCGGCGCCGATGCGCGCCAGGTCGCGGAATCGATGTCGCGGAACCCGGCCAGCACGGCGATGTAGGCGGTTTCGTCGGGCGTTGTCTTCTTGATCTTCTTGGTCGTGCCCGGCGCGATCTCATATTCCTCCTTGGCGACGAGATCGGCACCGATCGTCTTGGTGTCGTCGTCGTAGAGCTGGAAGAATTCCGCCTGGTTGAAGCCCGAAACCGCCTTCAGCTCGTAGATCCGCACGACGACCGGCGAGGACTCGTCGTCGGCGTTCGGATTGAGCGACGCATTGGCGGAAACCGTAATGTCGAGCGCGGTCGGAGCCTTCTTGAAGAGACCGCCTCCGCCGCAGCCCGCAACGACGAGCGCCAGGGCAAGCGCCGCGAAGGGGAAATGGCGAAAACGGGCTCGAAACGTCTCAGTCATCAGGGCCGATCCTTGGCTCGGAGGGTGGCGAGTGTCTTTTCGTAGGCGCGCAGGAACTGCTCCGAAACGATCTTGCGCGACGTGGCCTCCGGATCCTGGGCCAAGCCCGCGTGAAGATCCTTATAACGCTCCCAGAGCGCTTTTCCGTCACCGCGTCCAAAGAACCCGCCGGCGGCGTCCTCGGCCTGGATCGATGCCGGGTCGAGCTTCGCCAGCACCGTAGCGATCGCTTCCTGCATCGCCGTGACAGACGCCAGCTCATGCGCCTTCAGCTCGTTGAACCCTTCCTTCATGCCCGCGCTGACCGAAAGGAACCCGGTCTCGGTATCGTCGCCGGCCTTTCCGGCGACGGCCTTTCTGAGCGCCTCGGCACCCGTCTTGTAGAACTTGAACGGGTTGTTCTTCTCCGGACGGATGCGGGTGCGGTCGAGCCTGAATTCCTCCTTGAAGAGGCGCCGGGCGGCCAGCACGTCGACGAGCCCCGCGGCAGCCGCCTTCGCGGTCCGGCCGATCTCGCAGGCCACGGCCTCGCGATCGGCCTCCGGAACCGTTGCCGGATCGATCCCCGCCGCCGTCAGCACCGTATCATAGGAGACGCCGCCGACCGCGGCCACCGCCGGCGCAGGCATCGGCGAAGCGGCGGGTGCAGGCGCCTGGGCTTCCGCGGCGTACTGGGTGGCGGCCGCCCTGTGGCTGGCCCGCTCGCGCAGGACGGACACGGGGTCGAGGGAGTTGCCGGCCGGCGTCTCGCGCCGGGCGCCGCCGCCGGTCGCCGGCGTCACCAGGTCGGACAGCAGATTGTTGCCCGGCGCGCGCCGCGGGCGCCGGGCCGGGTTGGCGTCCTGCGCCGGCGGCACGTCCGTCCGGGCGGTCGCCGAAACCGAGGTCGCATCGCGGCCCGCCGGCTGAGGCGGAACCGACGTCGCCGCGCCGGGCGCCGGAGGGGCGCCGAGCAGTTCCTCCATCGGCGGCAGCGGCGGGACCGCCGCCTGTCCGGACGCGGGCGGGCTCATCGGGGCGATGAAGCTGCCGGGCGCCGCCGCGGCAGAACCGCCTGCGCCGAGAAGGTCCTCCCAGGACAGGTCGTGGGGAAGCGCCGCCTCCCCGCCGCCGCCGTCGTCGGGAGACCGCGACGTCGTCTGGGTGCCGTAGGAGGTGATCTCGGTCGCATCGCGCGGGATCTGGCGGACCGACGGGCGAACGGGCTCGGCGAACGGCTCGCCGAGTTCGGTCGCCAGCGCGTCGCTGAGGCGGGTGCCGAGGTCGGTCGGCCTGACGGGAACCGGCGCGGCCTCGGGCGGGATCTGCGGCGCATGGGTGGTGGCGTTGCCGTCGCCGTAGCCGGGGTCCGCAGACAGCCAATCCGTCCCGACCCGACCGCCGTCGGAGCCGCGCGGCAGGCTGGTCGACGACGTGCCGAGATCGGAGAACGGATCGTCCTTGCGCTGCGGTGCCGTCGATCCGAAGAAGGCGCCGAGCGTGTCGTCCCTGCCCTTGCGGCCGCCCTCGCCCGATCGCCTCTGGGCCGGCTGGGGCGCCGCCGGGCGGGCGCGTTCGGGCACGACCGAAAGCGCCTCGTGGTCGGTTCCCGCGCCCAGCATGTCGAGCGGATCCGTACTGAGGCCGCGCGACGGCGCCTCCGGTGCGATCGACATGCGCGGCGCCGCGCGGGTGTCCGCGAACCGCTCGCTTTCCTGCAGGGCGGCGACCACCCCGTAGTCGCCGAAGCTCAAGCGCATGCCCTGGCTGATCTCGGCCGAGCGGCCCCGCCCGAGCGGCTCGGACGATCCCCCGACGAACACCCCGTTGGTGCTCGTGTCGGTGATGTAGAAATGGCCGTCGCGGAAGGTGATCGTCGCATGCCGGCCCGACAGCGTCCGGGTCGTATCCTCGATCTGCCAGTCGCACGAGGCGTTGCGGCCGATCACGCCGCCGGATTCGTCGAAGGTGTGTTCGAGACCCCGCTTCAGACCGCCGACCTGGCCGGACCGGATGGAGAGCGTCAGTTTCATGCGGCTTGCCTCCCGGTCTGCGATGCGGCGGTCCCGGGCGAGGGCTCTTCGGCCACCAGCGGGCGATGTTCGCCGGCCACCCGAATGGGCTCGGGGGCCCCCTCGACGCTGCCAAGCCACCCGGTCCATCCGAGCTGCGCGCGCCCGAGCCTGGAGCCGGACGCCTGGTTGTCTTCGAGCAGGAGCTCGACGTCCCACTCCAGCGGATCCTTGAGGGTGAGCTCGATCAGACGGCGCAGACGCGCGTGGTTCTCGCCGCTCGGCAGGAACTGCTTGAACAGCGGCATCGAAAGCGGGCCGACGCGCACGCGGAACTTGCCGAGGCTGTCGTGCACGGACGAGCCGATGATCATGTTCCGGCCAAGCGTCATGGATCCTCCAAGCCGGCCGCGGTCAGCCGGGGAAATCCGCACCTCGCGCGTCGCAAACTCGCGCACCTCGATGGGCACGTTGAAATGATGCGTCAGGATGCTCGCGACAACGTCGGACGACCGGCTGTAGAGCGCCAGCAGCCCGATCTGCGGCAGCAACAGGGCGGATTCCGGATCCGCGCGGCGCTGGCCCTTCGCCGAGGGGGCGCCGTAGAGGCTGAGCAGCCGCGCCGAGATCGGATCGTCGCCACCGTGCCGATAGCGCAGATGATAGCGCCAGCGCGCCCAGATCCGGCGGTACAGCGAGATCAGGCGATGGTTGAAGAAGTCGAGGAAATCCTCCAGCACCGAATCGTCGACGTCGGACTGCAGGATCCGCTCGGTGTAGATGGGCGGCAGCGGCGACGACGGCCCGTAGAGGCCGAGGAAATTCACCCGCAGCTCGACGAGGCCGCTGCCATCGGGCGCCTCGCGCACCTCCGCGACCTCGCGGGCGGGAAAGCCGAGCGAGCGCGCGGCGCGGAACCGCAACCGCTCGGCGTCGGGCCGCTGCGCGACGCCGCCGATGCCTTCCACGTCCAGCTGCGACTGCAGCCGGGACACAGCATTGTTGAACCCGTAGTTGGCCAGCGCCGCGAGAGCGGCGCCGCTCACTGCGGACTCGCTTCCCCGATCCTGGGCGCCCATTCGTACACCGCGTTGCTGTCTATGCCGACAATCCGGAGCAGGTGATGGCTGTTGACCGCCGAGTAGGCCGCGAACAGCACGTTCATCACCGATCCGAACAGGAACAGTTCCCCTTCTCCGCCGATGGCGTTCTCGCTGATCTTCAGAACGATCCGCCGGCTGCGCACCGGACGTCCGTCGAGGAACAGGTCGAACGGTTCGACTTCGACCGCCGAGATGGCGGAGAGGAGGTTGTCGAGTTGCTGGCGCTCCGCCACGTCGTAGGCGGCGCGAAAATCGTAGGCATCGATCACCGCCCGCAGCGCTTCCACCGAAAGCAGCGACCCGAAGTTGCGCGCGAGCGAGGACACCAGGCGCCACTGGATGCCGTCGGTCAGCGGCGGCGCGACCTCGTGGGTGACGGTGGAGATGTTGCGGAAGCTGACGCTGCCCGGCGTATCGGCGGTCGCCTGGGTGACGGAGCCGATCGGCAGGAGATGGGCGACGCCGCCGTTGGTCGCGTCGATGCGCAGCGTGATGGTCTCGGCCTTCGGACTGACGAACTCTTCGCGTCCGTTGACGAACGACACGCTGAGATCGATCCCGTTGGAAAGCGTCGAGGGCTGCGGAAACGCCCGGTAGTAGAAGCGGGAGTCGTCGCGGTTGCCGTGGTCGTGGCGAAAGCTCTCGAAGGGGTAGTAGGTGACCCGGCCGCTCTGTCCCTGCACATAGCCCGACACCTGGCAGATGCCGTGGACGGACTGGTCGGGACGGGGGGCGCGCACGCGGTACTCGGTGCGCCGCGGATCGACGAGGATCGGCATCGCATCGGTGCGGAAGAGGTTCACCGCCGGGGTGGCGTTGAGCTCGATGTGCCGGGTGCTCACCCGCACCTGGTCGGGCAGCGGACGCGCGAACGAGAAGACGATGCTGATCTTCTGGTCCGTGCCTTCGGCGAAGGCCGCCGGCAGCGCCTCGGCCCAGTCCAGGTCGACGAACAGGAACTTGGAGGGGAACAGGAGATATTCCTGCAGCACCCGGAAACCCCAGAAGGTGTTCAGCGAATAGGGGATGACATCATCGCCCTGCCCGAACCCGACCGGCCGCACGACGTCCGGCGACAGCTTCACCGACGCCCCGCTGCCGACCTGCACCCGGACCTCGCGCAGATAGCGCAGCATCCACAGAAGCAGCGTGCGCCCGACGATCGGCTCGCGCTCGCTGGCGAAATGCAGCCGCAGCGGCACCCTGGCCAGCTCCTCGGCCGGGATCGCATCGGTGAGCCGCAGCGTCGCGGACAGGCGCGCCGACGTGGTCCGGTTCTCCAGCGCGACGTCCTCCACCTCCAGCGGCACCACCGATACTGGATAGCGCGTGGTGAACAGGCATTCGCTGCCCTTGACCGACTGGGAGGCGATCGTCGTGTTGCGCGGCACCTCGAGACGCTCCGTCCCGGCCCCGGCCTTGGCCCGGAAGCTGATCATCGTCATCGGCGGGATCGGCTTGAGCAGCTGCGGATTGACGAGCTGCAGCAGGTTGGTCGCGAGCTCCGGCAGTTCGTCGTCGAGCCGCTGGCGCAGCCGCCCGGTCAGGAAGGCGAACGCCTCCAGCATCCGCTCGACGTCCGGATCGTCGGATTCCCGGCCGAGGAAGGACGCCAGCTTCGGGTTGGCGCGCGCGAACTGCTCCCCGAGCTCGCGCAGATAGCTCAGCTCGTCCTCATAGTAGCGATTGATGCTCATCGGACGCGGCTCCAGCTCATCGGCGCACCATCACCCGGCCGTCGTCGGAGAACACCGTTTCGAACGACACCTTTCGCCGCGCACCGTCGACGACGAGCTGTGCCTCGATGTGGAAATTCAACGCCAGCGGCTGATCCGGGTTCGGCACGAAATTGACGTCCACGTCGGTCAGGCGCGGTTCGAACATCTCGATCTGCTCGCGCACGGTGCGCGCAATGGCGGGAAGCGCGTCCGGATAGAGCCCGATGAACGAGTTGAAATCCGGAACCCCGTAGTCCGGCCGGATCTCGCAGCACCCCTCGCGGGCATTCAGCACGCGCAGCAGGTTCGTCATCACGCTTTCGGCCACCCCCGACGGGTCGGGATTGCCGCGCGCGACCGGCCGCCCTGCCTGGGCGGCGTCCAAACGTTCAAGAAGGGTGAGTTCGTAACGCATTACCCTGACCCGTCCGGCGAAGCGCGCCGCCGGGGCATCCCGACGGCGCTGGTGTCATGCGCCGGGTCGACCCGGAAGACGCGCCTGGCAAGGCCGTCTTCCGGACCGATCCGGCGATCGGTCAGCTCTTGTCGAGCTTGCCGTGCAGCGAGAGGGTGAAGTCGGCGCCCATGTACTTGAAATGCGGCTGGATCGCCATGTTCACCCGGTACCAGCCGGGCTCGCCCTCGACGTCCTCGACCACGATGTCCGCCTTCTTCAGCGGGCGCCGCGAGCGGACTTCGGCCGACGGATTTTCCTGGTCCGACACGTACTGGCGGAGCCACGTCGACAGTTCCTGCTGCAGTTCGTTGCGGTCCTTCCAGCTGCCGATGTTCTCGCGCTGGAGCACCTTCACGTAATGGGCAAGGCGCGACACGACGAACATGTAGGGGAGCTGCGTGCCGAGCTTGTAGTTGGTCTCCGCATCGCGGCCCTCCGACGTGGTGCCGAAATATTTCGGCTTCTGCACCGAGTTGGCGGAGAAGAAGGCGGCGTTGTCGCTGCCCTTGCGCATGGTGAGCGAGATGAAGCCCTGCTCGGCGAGCTCGTATTCACGCCGGTCGGAGACCAGCACCTCGGTCGGGATCTTGGTCTGCAGCTGCCCCATGGATTCGAAGTTGTGCAGCGGCAGATCCTCGACGGCACCACCGGACTGCGGGCCGATGATGTTCGGGCACCAGCGGTACTTGCCGAAGGAGTCCGTGAGGCGCGTCGCGAACGCGTAGGACGTGTTGCCCCACAGGTAGTTCTCGGTCTCGCCGGCCGGATCCTCCTCGAAGTCGAAGCTCTTCACCGGAACCGTCTCGCGGCCGTAGGGAAGACGCAGCAGGAAGCGCGGCAGGGTCAGGCCGAAATAGCGCGAGTCCTCGGATTCGCGGAAGCTCTTCCACTTGGCGTATTTCGGACCCTCGAAGATCGATTCCAGGTCCTTCAGGTTCGGCAGTTCCTCGAACTTCTCGACCCCGAACATCTCCGGCGCCACCGCGCCGATCACCGGGGCATGCGCCATGGCGCCGACGGCCGCGGTGTACTGCATCAGCTTCACGTCCTGCGGACCAGGACCGAAATCGTAGTTGGTGATGACCGCGCCGAACGGCTGGCCACCGAACTGGCCGTATTCGGCGGTGTAGACATGCTTGTAGAGGCCGGCCTTCACCGTCTCGGGCGCATCCTCGAAGTCGGTGAGGAGATCGTCCTTCGAGGCATTCAGCATCTCGATCCGGATGTTCTGCCGGAAGTCGGTCCGGTCGACGACGAACTTCAGCCCGCGCCAGGCCGATTCCAGCTTCTGGAAGTGCTCCTGATGCATGATGGCGTTCAGCTGCGCGGACATCTTGCGGTCGATTTCCGCAATCATCTGGTCGACGGCGGAGTTGTTGACCTTCTCGTCGGCCCGGCTCGGCTTCATCAACTCGGCGATGAGCGCCGCAACGCCCTGCTTGGCGACGTCATAGCCGTCGTCCTCGGGCGCCATACGCGTTTCCTGCAGGATCTGATCCAGCAGGGACCCATCGGTCGTCTCTTCGGTTGTCGCACCCTGCGACTTCTGGAGTTCGGATTCGGCCATGGCTTGAAGCCCTCGATTACCTGGTTACGCCCATCGGGGCGATGGTTCTTGTCGCGGACCGTGGGTCCGATCAGTCACAAGCCGGCATCAAGCAGCCGGCGACGCGTCGTGGCAGGCGGGGCGGCAGGTCACGGAACCTGCCGCTCGGGTCGGCGGACTCAGGCCTGCGGCTCGCCGTCCGCGCGCTTCGCCTCGGTCACCGCGGTGAGCTCGGACAGAAGCTTCTCGCGCTGGTCGGAATCGTCGAGCATGCCCTGGATCATCTTGCGGAAGGCCGGCACGTTTCCGAGCGGCCCCTTGAGCGCGACCAGCGCCTCGCGCAGCTCCAAAAGGCGGTTGAGCTCCGGCACCTGGCGGGCGACGTTCTCGGGCTCGAAGTCCTTCAGCGTCTCGAACTTGAGCGAGACCGACATCTGCTCCGGCTCGGCGCCCTCGGCGGCGTCCTCGAGCTTGTTGTCGACGTTCATATCGATGTTCAGGTCATGGCTGCGCATGACGTCGTTGAAGTTGTCCTTGTTGATGTCGGACAGCTTGCGATCTTCGATCGCCGTCTCGTCAGCCTTCAGCGTGTAGTCGCCGAGCATGAGGAGCTTGAGCGGCAGCTCGACCTCCTCCCGGGCGTTGCCGGTCGCCGGCTTGTAGCGGATGTTGACCCGTTCCTTTGGTGCAACCGAAGATTCCTTAGACATTCTGAGCTTCCCCTGTTCGCCCGGGCGCCACGGCTCCCCGGTCTGTCTATCCTGCTATCCTGCTTCAAGTCCTGGCGAATTCAAACTCCGACCCCGAAAGCCCTGGCCGCATCGACCTGAACGAGATCGATGCGCGCCTGCCCCCTCCGCCGGGCGAGGTCGTCTTCGGCGAAGATCGTCGTGGCGGACTCGTGCTGAAGCGCCCTGAGGCGCGTTTCGGCCGCCATCGCCACCAGCCGCGGATCCCAGTCGGCGAGATCCACCGAGCGCGACCGCGAGATCAGATGATCGGTCAGTGCGACCGCATCCGCAATGCGCCCGGCGTCCAGGCACAGCGTCGCCTGGGCGAGCTGCCAGGAGAAGCGGTCTCGGCCGGAGGGGGCCTTGCTGGCCTCGCCCGCCAGGAGGCTCATCGCCTCGCCGCCCTTGCCGCCGGCGAGCAGCGCCCGCGCCCGCGCCGCGGCCTCGGCCGTGGGATCGCCGGCGCCGCCGCCGCCGCCCGACCGGGTGGCCTGCAGCCAGTTCAGCGTCTCGGCGTCCGCAAACGGCGTTCCGTCGGCAAAACTCATGGAAGACAGATCGGCGAACCGGCTCATGAAGACCGCAGTCTGCCCCTCCACCGCCGCCGCGGCCGCCTCGTGGTCGGGACCGAGCTTGCGCAGCGCGCTGGCCGACCAGCGGCTTGCCGTCAGCCAGAACGGGCTGTCGGCCTGCATCTCCTCGGCCTGTTCCACCACGGCGGCATAGGCTCCGGCGGCGAAGCTCTGCTCGAGAAAGGCGATCGTGTCGCCGTCGGGCGCCGGCAACGCCGTGCGGCCGTTGTCGATCTCGGGCAGTTCCGACACCCGGCTCCAGATCGCGGTGCGCGCCAGCGAATAGGACCGCGCGTCGGCGATATTGGCCTGGCGCAGCATCCGCGCGACCTGACGCATGGCATCGGCCAGCTGCGAGACGGCGCGCCCGACATCACCGGAGGAGAGGTCGACGGATGGCATCGCGACACCGCCGGCGCTCGACGGCGCGGCCGAGCCCTGCGGCTGTGCCGTCGACGATGGTGCCGTCGGCTGGCCGGCCGGGCCGGACTGGCTGCCGTCGGGCTGCCCGCCCTGCAGCGCATCGGCGCCAGCGCCGCCTTCGCCGGGCGCGTCGCCGCTGGCGGCCTGCTCGGCGGCCGCAATCGCGCGATCCCGTTCGGCCGCAGCGGCCTCAAGCCTGCCGCGCGCCGTCGTTGCCGGCGTGCGCAACGACCGGACGAGAACCGCGATCGTCGTCTCCAGGTCGAGCTTCTCGTCGAGCGTCGCCGCGACGGATTCCGCCGCCTCGAACGCCGTCACCACCGCGAGATCGTCCGACGGGCCGGGGGTCTCCTTCTCGACGAGCGGTCCCAAGCGTTCCGACAGCCAGTCGAACACGCCGGCGCGCCCACGGGCACGGGCCGGTGGCGGCTGCATCTCGTCCCAGTAGGACGTGCACATCCCGTCGAGGATCAGGAGCCCCGTCGCCAGTCCGGAAAACCCTTCGGTGCGAAAGAGCGCGTAGGCGAGCCAGCAGGCCGGCAGGAGATCCTTGCCCTGCTCGCGCAGGATCGCCAGCCCGCGGTCGCGCACCGCCGGCCAATGCACCGCGGACGGCCCCTCGGTCTCCAGCTTGCGGAACTCGTCCTCGAGCGTGGCAAAGGAATCCCCGCCCCGCACCGGCGCTCCGGCAGGAGCGTCGGCGGATATCGCCGCACCGCCGATCGCGGCGCGCGGGTCCTGAAATTGGTCGCGCCAGGCAGACACGATCAGCTCCCCCAACAAGCTTGCCGCCCAGCCGGTCCGGCGGCAGCTCCGTACGACACAAGTATCGTTAAATCTGACTGGCGTGACAAATTAGCGAAATGTAACCTTCGAAAACGCATCGAACGCGCAACTTTTCATTTACGAAACCATCAGCGCAAGTTTGCAGGCGACAGATCCGGGGCCGGCAACTTCGGTCCGGCCGGAGTGGATACTGCCGGCGCCGCGGCACTGGGCGCGGCGGGCGGCTTGTCGATGTCGATCCCGCATTTGCGGGCGAACGTCCGGGTGGTCACGGTGGAATCCTTGGCCGACGCCGTGTCGGTCCAGGACACCCCGTAGCTCTGCGCATCGACGCCCAGATGGATGGTGACGAGCGCGTTGCGCATGTCCTGGAGCGCCACGTAGATCGCCGCGACGTCGCTGTCGTTGGTGTAGGCGACGCCCTTTTCGCCGAACTGCCGCGCCGTCACGCTCATCGTGTGCTTCGGCCCGCTGTCGGTGCTCGTCCACAGCGTCATCGGGATCGTGCCGAGCACGGCTTCCCAGTTGCCAGGCTGGATATAGGAGAAGGACAGCTTGCCGCCCGGCCCGCACTGGGCCTGCACGCTGTCGGCACGCTCGGCCGACCCGGTCAGCGTATAGCCGCCGTTGCCGTCGGAAGCCAGCGACCAGTCGGCAAGCGACGGCGTCGCCGACAGGAGCACCGCACCGATCGCGGCCACGCCGGCAAGGGCGCGGCCGGCAGCTGCGCGTGGGTACAAGACGTGCATTGATCCATTCCCTCCCAGCCTCGGCCCAGTCCTAGGGCGTCGCATGAGCCAATGCGAGAGCCATCAATGCTGAAACGTGAAATTGATGAACACAAGCTCAACGAATGGTCGCAACGACCGCCGCCGGGTTCGTGAGCCGGAACCATCACGATCGCCCCGCCCAGCGCTCTCTAGCAGGACGCTTGCTTCGGAATGACGACAGTCGCCCGCCCATGCGGGAGCGACGGCGGCGCCGATCGGATCGATCGCGGCCTGCGACCCCGCGGGAACCGTGATCTTCGGCGTCCGATGTCATTCGTTTGTCGCCGATCACGACCTACTATGAATAGGGGCATGGCTAAGCAATTTCGATCAGGGGCCACGACAATGGATCAGGCGAAACGGCCGGGCTTCCGGATCACACCGGCAGCACGGCGGACGTTTGCTCCCGCGCCGCGGGCCTGAGACGATGCCCGGCATCATCAAGCCGATGCGCCTCGGCATCCTGACCAAGTGCACCCCCCATGAGGGCGGCGCGATCTTCACGGTCACCGCCCTGGGCTTTTTCGACCTCCTGGCACCGGACTATCTCCTGATGGAGATGGGCCTCTGGCCGACCGCGGCCGAGCAGCTGCCGCCCGGCTCGGTCCTCGATCTCGGAACGCCCAAGCCGAACGGCGAGCTCATCGTCGGCGGCAGCGCCATTCCGCCGGGCGGGCACCCGGTCGAGAAGCTCCTGGTCCGCGTCAGCGTCGGCCCGATCAGCAAGACGATCATGGCGATCGGCAACCGGGCCTGGGTGCGCGGCGACCACGGTCCCGTGTTCAGCGATCCGCTGAAGTTCAATTCCATTCCCCTGGTGCCGCAGCTGGCCTTCGGCGGCCAGGGCATCGAGGCGAACCCGGTCGGCCGCGGGGCGGGCGGGCGCCAGCTCTACGAAGCCGGCCACAAGGCCTCGCTGCCCAATCTGGAGGACCCCGCGCGGCCGATCCTGGACATCGACGACGCACCTCCGCCGGCCTGGTTCGGCCCCTACCCGCCGGATGCCCCGTGGCGGAAGAAGTATCTCGGCACCTACAACCGCGCGTACATGAAGACGCACTTCCCGGGATATCCGGCCGACTTCGACACCCGCTATTTTTTGACCGCACCGGCGGACCAGCAGCTCGACGGCTATTTCCGGGGCGACGAACCGATCCGGGTCTCGGGCATGTCGTCCAGCCATCCGAAGGTGAAGTCGCGGCTGCCCGGCATCCGCGCCCGCGCGTTCATCCGGCGAACCTCCGAGCCGGCCGGCCTGCACGAGCTCCCGATGAAGCTCGACACGGTGTGGATCTTCGGGTCGGTGAACAAGGGGCTCGTCGCCTTCCGCGGCTCCTGCCAGGTCGAGGACATCGAAGGCGACGACGTCGCCGACGTGATGATCGCCTACGAGCGCATGACCGATCCGCCGCGCGACCCCGAGCACTACTCGGAAGTCTATGCGCTGCGCCGCGACCCCAAGACCAAGGCAGCCCATCTTCTTTCGGACTTCCAGCTTTCACCGGTGATCGACCCGGCCGTGAAGGAGGCCCGCCGGCAACGAAAGCTGGAGGACTTCGAGCGGCGGATGCAGGCTTTCTCCGACGCCCAGGCCTTCCAGATCCGCAAGCAGTACGAGCAGCACGGCCTGCCGACGGCCCTGCTTCCGACGATCCCGATGCCGAAGATCCCGCCGATCGCTGTCCCGACCAAGGAGGAGATCGAGCGGGGCGAGGCCGATTTCGCCGAGCTGCTCGACGATCTCGCCGAGCAGAAGAAGTTCGCCGACACGGTGATGGTGGAGATGGAACAGCTCCGCCGCGACATGATCGCCAAGAGCGGGATGGCGGCCCTCGACGCCCTGCCCTCGCTCGCCGACATCGCGCCGCACATCAAGGCCGATCCGGCCTATGCGGGCGCGCTCGGCCAAATCCACATCGAGGAGGTCGACCGCTCCGAGGCGATGGCACAGCTCGACGCGCTCATCGAGCAGATGCCGACCCTGGCCGATCGGTCCCCCGAGCAGCAGGCCGAAGTCCATGCTGCGGTGGCATCCGCCAAGGACCTCATCACCGGCAAGATCTTCGACGATCCCGATGCGCTTGCCGGGCCTCCCGAGGACCGGTTTGCCCGGGCCCGGGCCCGGGCGCTCGACCTGCCGGAGGCCAGGCCGTTCTTCGAGGCGCGCCGACAGATCGGCGAGGCCGCCGAACGGCTGGAGACCGCCGGCCTGTCGGAGATGCTGTCGGAAGTCCGGGACATCATCGCGCCCGACAAGATTTCCGAGATGCTTGCCCGGATGGAGGACGAGGGGATCGATCCCGCCACGGTGAGCGCTGCGCGCGGGCAGCTCGCCTCGTCGGAAGCAAAGCTCGCCGAACTTCTGCCAATCCTCAAGTCCGACGTTCCGGGGGAAGGCTTCGACGCGCTTCTGGCGGACATCGCCGGACACGCCGCCGCGCGCGCGCCCGCCGACCCGCAGGCGATGGTGCGCGAGTTCACCGCGATGTTCGATCTGATGGAGCCTCTGGTCATCGACGGGAACCGCAAGGCGCGCCTGATCTCGCTGGAACCGGTCGAGCCGCAGCCCCCGCTCGATGCCCGCAGCGCCAAGCGCCTCGGGCGGCTGATCCTCGGCGAAATCGGCATCAACAACCTCGCCGGGCGCGATCTGGCAGGCGCCGACCTGTCTGGTGCCGACCTCTCCGGTGCCGATCTCACCGGAACCATGCTCGATGCCGCCAACCTCGAGGGCGCCAAGCTCGCCCGCGTGAAGGCGCATCGCACGGCGTTCACCGGCGCCAACCTGAAGGGCGCGAACTTCCATGGCGCCGAACTGATCGAGGCGAATCTGGCCTCGGCCAGGATGACCGGAGCCAACTTTGCCAAAGCCCGGATCGAACGCCCGAACCTCATGCTGGCGACGCTCGACGACGTCGACCTGGAAGGCGCCACGCTCGTCCGCTGGACCGTCGCCAACCAGAGCTTTGCGGGCGTCTCGTTCAACGGCGCCCACCTGTCCGAATGCACCTTCATGCGCTGCATCTTCGACAAGGCGCGTTTCAAGAAGGCGCACCTGTTCAAGACCGCCTTCCTGGAAGGCAGCGCCGTCGGCGTCCGCTTCAAGGGCGCCCACCTGGAGAAGGTCGGCTTCATCAAACTGCCCCTCGACGAGGCGGTCTTCGACAAGGCGACGATCCGCCAGAGCGGCTTCATCGGCGAGCCCTCGATGCGGCACGCCAGCTTCTTCGGCGTCCACGCCTCCAAGTCGAGCTGGATGACCGCCGACCTCTTCCGCAGCTGCTTCCTGCGCGCCGAGCTGCATGCCTGCAACTTCATGATGTCCAACGTCCGGCACAGCGATTTCCGGCTCGCCTCGCTGCGCGACTCGCTGCTCATGCGCGCCGACTTCCGCGAGAGCGACTTTTCCGGCGCGAACCTGATGGGGGCCCAGTTCCGCAAGGCGAACCTGTCGTTTGCCTGCCTGGGCAATGCCAACGCCTACCAGGCGGACTTCTCGCTCGCCCGGCTCGTCGGAACGGACCTGCACGACGCCCATCTCGTGCAGACGGCCTTCCGTACGCCGGAATCGGTGACCTGATGCGACCGGAACCGACGCCCCCAACGACCACGGGAATGACCCGATGACGGATCCTGCCTACATCGCAAACGTGGCCGGCTCCGAGACGAAAAGCCTCGGCTATCTTCGTCTCGGCGCCTATCAGGCGGCCGAGGCCAGCGCGAAGGTGACCTCGTTTGCGGCCGGCCACGGGATCTACCTGACCACGTCGGCCAACTACGTGACCGACGTCGCGGGCGCGATCTACATCGAAGCCGGCAACGGGATGTCGGTGAAGGGCGGCAAGACCATCACCATCACCGATGCCGGAGAGACCAGCCTGCGCGCGATGACCGTCGGGATCGCCGCATCGAAGTCGCCACAGACCGGCGACACCAACATCACCCTTGCCGCCAACGGCGACGTGACGCTGCAGGCGGGCACCGGGATCGAGGTGACCTGCCAGCGCTTCGTCTACGTCGTGAACCAGAACCTCAAGATCAGCACCGAGGCGAAGGCCGAATCCAACTACGCGACCCAGACCATCTTCACTATGGGCGGCAAGACGGGTCTCTACGTGGTCAACAACACCGATATCAGCGGGTTCCTGCGCTGGGAGCCGCGCATCTACGACTGGAAATTTGCCCTCGGCGACTTTTCGGCGGTGCTGGTGAAGGGCACTGGCGAAGTCTACAAAACCGAGAACTACGGACTGCGCGCCTTCCTGACCGGGCTTCTGCTGCCGTTCAGCGGCGCCGAGGCAGAAGCGGTCGTCGCCGACAACTCTGAGGACCTGGTGGCCAACGACCAGGCGGTGCTGAGTTCCTCCCAGAGCGGGGTGGTCAGCGAGAACAACGTCGTGTCGGTGGAATCCTCGCCCATCTCGTCCAACTGACCGCCCGACGCGTCCGCACGGAGACCGATCATGACCAGCATGCGCAAGTGGACCGCAGACGGCAGCGACAGGACCAACTATCTGCGTCTCGGCACGTACCTCCCCGACGAAGACGCGCTGAAGCCGTCGCAATATGCCGGCACCTTCAACCAGTCGGACGGCGTACTCATGGCGACGACCGGCGACTGGTATCTGCAGACCGACAAAGCGATCGACATCGAAATACAAGGCGACGCAACCGTTCACATCGGCAATTTCAGCACCGACACCGACAAGTACCTGAAGATCGATGTGCTTGAGGGAAATGCGACGACCAGCACCTACACCGATGCGAATGGCTATTCCCACTCGTCGACCAGCTACAGTGGCGAATCCGGCACCCTCAAGGGGTCGGGCGTCGCGCTGAATGCCGTCACCGACGCGTCGACCGCCGCGGCGGCCACCGCCGGCAAGCTGATGCTCAATGCCGCGGACAAGATCATCATCAACTCGGACGGCATGAGCAAATTCACCGCCGGCGTGAACGTGTCGGTCAAGAACAAGAGCGAGTCGACCTACGGCTCGAACACGCTCCAGTTCAACCTCGGTTTCGTCAACTCGATCGTGTTCGGCATGCAGGCGAAGATCGTTGCCGGACTCTACATGTCGGCGATGGTCGGGATACGGATCCAGATCCGCCCACTGGACTGCAAGATCTCCGGAAACGACTTCTCCTACTGTCTCGGCAAGAACGAGTTCATCGGATACAAGAGTGAGAACCAGGGGATGGTGGCCTTTCTCCTTGGCTGCACCGCGTTCGTCGGTGTGGCTGCCCAGAAGAAAAGTCTGGCCAAGAGCAAGCAGAAGGTCCTGGGCAACAAAACGAAGGGCTCGTCGCTCGCCTTGCGCATGGCCGGCGTGAAATCCAGCACGGTGTCGTCCAACATGGGCGTCTCGAACGTGGCGTAGCGCCGTCTCCGGCCCGGTGGCATCACGTGCTGACCGGAAACGGCTTCGAACTCGATGCCTTGCGCACCTCTTCCCCGTTCAGATCGCTGGGCGCTGGACAGGAATGTGCAAGGCGGCAACGACGACGGACGCCCCGTGCGCCTCGTCCGGGAGGATTGAAAAATGGGTAAGACGCTTCGCGTCGGCGCTGCCGCCAGCCAGGGAAAGCCCGCGGGCTATCTTCGACTTGGATCCTACGTTTCCGACGAGACGGTCTTCCCGGGCAACTTCACCGGCGACAAGACGAAGAGCGACGGCGTGCTGATGACGACCACCGGCGGTTTCACGCTCGCCTCTGCCAAGGACGGCTACGTGGAGACGGACAAGAGCGTCGACATCGCCGTCAAGGCCGGCGCGTTCTCGATGGAGGCCGCGTCGACGCTCAGCGTGACGGCGAAGAGTGTTTACCTTCAGTCCGGCAAGCTGATCGATGCAAACTCGGCGGTTCCCGCCGTTCCGGCCGGCCAGGCGAAGCTTGATACCGCGTTCGAGTTTCACGCCGTCTCCGACACCGGCAACGTCAACATCATCTGCCCGGCGGAAGGCTACAAGAAGAACATCTCGACCGGCTTCGAGGAGATCTGGGGCAACCAGGAAAAGTCCAACGGCACATCGAACAGCATCATCCTCGGCTCGCTCGTCGACATCCCGATCGGTGTCTACCCGTCCTTCTCGAGCTGGCGCATGAAGATCCGAGGCCAGGAGACCAAGAACGCCGTGAGCGCGTCGACCATGGCTCTCGTCAAGAGCGGTGCGTTCGTCACCAAGCTCGACAACAAGTCGCTGCTCAACACGGCCGGCATGATCCTGACAGGCGGCGTCGTCGCCCATGTGAAGAACGCGATCACGTCCTTCAGCAATGCGATGGCCGAACTCGGCAACATCACGATCGAAATCACCCAGGAGGAGATCGACGCTGATCTCTTCGGCGTGCGCCAGGACGCGAACGCAACCGTCGACCTGCACTCGGTCTGACCGCATCCAATGCGCCATGCCGGATGCAGCGAACCGGATGGTGCACGAGGGACAGGCTGCCTCGACTGAGGCGACCTGGTCTTCCCCTCACCCGGGCTGATCCGCCAGCGCCCTCAGGACCGCGTCGGTGGTGCGCTGGACATGGACGCCGATCACCGCCACCGCCGTGTCCACGTTCCGGTCCATCGCCGCCTCGAAGAGCGCCTTGTGCTCCTCGTTGATGTCCCGGGTCATCATCGTCTTCATCCGCGACAGACGCCGGTAGCGCTCGTGCTGGTCGAACATCAGCTGGCGCATCCATTGCAGCCAGCGTGAGTCGCACGCCCCGACCAGCGCGGTGTGGAACTGGTTGTTCCGCAGTTCCCATTCGGGAAGCTCGTCGATGCCCTGGTTCAGCCGGCGCTCGATCTGCTCGAGCCGGTGGTAGGCGGTGATCAGGTTGGTTTCCCACGCCTCGTTGCCGGCCGGAATGGACAGCGCCAGCGCCTGGGCCTCCAGCACCTTCCGGAGGTCGCCGATCTCGCGCGCGTCCTTCACCGACATCATCGCGACCCGGCAGCCGCGCTGGCCTTCCAGCTCGACCAGCTGATCGCTCGACAGCTTCGCCAGGGCTTCGCGCAACGGGCCGGCGCCGAGGCCGTAGCGCTCCTGCAGCATCTGGATCTTGAGCTTCAGGCCGGGCTGCAGGTCGCCGGCCACGATGTCTTCGCGAATGCGCCGATAGGCCCGCTCGGCCAGCGTCTTTTCAGGCCCGTCGTAGCGGCCGTTGGCCAGCGTGTCGATCATTCTGCGTCCGTTCTCGCCACCCGTCCGGCCACCTGCAGGAACCGCCTCTCGGCAATGGAGCTCCCGGTGCCTGGCCTCCGGAATGGGCAGCAGGCGTGCGCGGGCCTTCGCATTCTACGCCATTTCTAGAGAGAGCTTCGATCCCCTGCAATCTCGATAATCGAATTGACATCCAGAAAATTTTGATATTTTTCACGAAGAACCGCCGACAAGAACGCCAAGACGAACCGGGGAGGATGCGGCATGGGGATCGCGACGACAGCGCGGGCGGCGGCATGGCGACGGCTGTGAGCGATATCGACGCCGGCCACAAGACCACGCTTGCGCCGGTGCGGACCGGCTGGCTCACGCGGGTCAGCGACGCCATCGCCACGATCGATTCCTGGCTGGCCGGCCTGCTGGTCGCGGCGATCTTCTGCCTGCTGATCGTCAACGCCGGCACCCGCGCCTTCGGCACGCCGGTGATCTGGATCGACGAACTCGCCATCTACGCGATGATCTGGGCGGCCTTCCTCGGCAGTTCGGCGGGGCTTCCGCGGCGCGAGCACATCGCCGTCACCCTGTTGCCGGATGCGCTCCCGCCAAGGCGCCGCGCCATCCTCCAGATCGTCGTGGATGCGCTGGTGCTGGTGTTCGTCGCCGCCCTCGGCTTCATCGTCTGGCGCTGGTTCGACCCGCTGACCGTGATGGCGTCGGAAACGCTGCGCGACTTCTCCAAGGCGACCTTCAACTTCATCTACACCGAGCCGACGACGACGATCGGCATGCGCAAGGTCTGGTTCTGGCTGGTGATGCCGTACGCCTGCGTGACGCTGTTCATCCACGCGGCGCGCAACCTCGCCAACAGCATCACCGTCCTGCAGGAGACCGCCTGATGTTCGTCGCCGGCTCCTTCGTCGCCCTCATCGGCATCGGTTTCCCCATCGCCTTCGCGCTCGCCGCCACCGCGATGATCTACATCATGGCCAGCGGCAACACGGTGCTGCTGCAGTCCTACGCCCAGCAGATGTTCGGCGGGCTGGAGAACTATGGCCTGCTGGCGCTGCCGCTGTTCATCCTGCTCGGCGAGATCATGAACTCGGGCGGTATCGGCCGGCGACTGATGGCGCTGTCGCTGGCGCTCCTCGGCCGGATCAAGGGCGGCCTCGCCTACGTGAACCTCGTCGCCAACATGTTCATGGCGTCGATTCTCGGCTCCGCCGTCGCCCAGATCACCATCATGTCGAAGATGGCGGTGCCGGAGATGGAGCGCGCCGGCTACCCGCGCGACGTCTCGGTCGCCATCACCGCCGCCAGCAGCGTGCTCGCGCCGATCATCCCGCCGTCGATGATGTTCATCATCTTCGGGGTGATCGCCCAGATCCCGATCGGCGACCTGTTCATCGCCGGCGTGGTGCCGGGCTTCCTGCTGTTCGGCGCCTTCATCGTCGTCATCGCCTGGCTCGGCCACAAGCACGCGTTCCCGACCACCGAGGCCATGAGCCTGAAGGGGCGCGTGCTGGCGCTGCGCGACGCGCTTCCGGCGCTGCTGATCCCGGGAATCATCATCGGCACCATCCTCGGCGGCATCGCGACGCCCACCGAGGCGGCCGCGATCGCCACACTGATGGCGATGCTGATCGGGCTGTTCATCTACCGCGACATGAGCGTGAAGGACCTGTTCCCGAGCTTCGTACGCGCCGCCCGCAGTTCGGCGATCGTGCTGTTCCTGATCGCCGCCGCCCAGGTGTTCTCCTGGGTCATCACGTTCGAGAACCTGCCGGCGCTGGTCGCCGCCTGGCTGGCCTCTCTCACCCAGTCGCCGCTGGTCTTCCTGCTGCTCCTCAACGTGCTGCTGCTGCTGCTCGGCATGATCACCGACCCGATCCCGGCGATCATCCTGGTGGTGCCGGTGCTGCTGCCGGTCGCCATCGACACCTACGGCATCGACCCGTTCCAGTTCGGCGTCATCGTCTGCCTCAACCTCACCCTCGGGCTGCTGACGCCGCCGGTCGGCACCGGGCTGTTCACCGCGGCGCTGATGGGCGGGGTGCGGGCGGAACGGATCGCCTGGCTGATCATCCCGTTCTTCCTCGCCTCCGCGGTCGTCATCGTCCTGCTGTCGCTGTTTCCCCCGCTCACCATCGGGCTGAAGGCCCTGCTCGGATGACCGGCACCCGCTCCATCGCCGTCCTCGGCGGCGGCACCATCGGCTGCGGGTGGGCCGTGCTGTTCGCGGCCGCCGGCCACCGGACCGTGGTGGTCGATCCCGACCCGGCGGTGACCGAGCGGCTCGCGGAGACATGGACCACGGCCCTGCCGGTGCTCGACCGCCTCGGACAGCACGCCGCCGGTTCCGCCGCGCCCAGCCGGGTCGCGGCCTGCGCCGAGCTGCCGTTTGTGCCCGACTTCGTGCAGGAGGCGCTGCCGGAACGGATCGCGCTCAAGCGCACCGCCCTGGCCGACCTGGAAGCCTGCATCGGGGCCGACACCATCATCGCCACCAGTTCCTCCGGCCTGTCGGTCTCCGAGCTTCAGCAGGGCATGGCCCATCCTGAGCGCATGGTGCTCGGCCACCCCTGCAACCCGCCCTATCTGATGCCGACGGTGGAGATCTGCGCCGGCGATCGAACCGGCCCGGACGTGCTTTCGGCGGTCGCCGCCTTCTACGACAGCCTCGGCAAGGTGGTGCTCACCGTCCGCCGCGAGGCGCCCGGACATCTCGTCAACCGGCTGCAGGCGGCGCTGTGGCGCGAGGCCGTCCACATCGCCAGCGAGGGCATCGCCTCGGTCGAGGACGTCGAACGCGCAGTCACGGCGGGCCTCGGCGCGCGCTGGGCCGTGGTCGGCCCCACAACGATCTTCCACCTCGCCGGCGGTCCCGCCGGCCTGCCGAAATTTCTCGACGACCTGGGCGACGACGTGGAGCGCTGGTGGGCGAGCCTCGGCACGCCCAGCCTCGACGCCCGCACCCGCGCGATCCTGATCGAGGGAATGGCGGACGTCGCCGCGGGTCGCAGCCCCGCCGACATCGGCGCCGAGCGCGACCGCGTCATGCTCGACCTCATCGACTGCCTGAAAACCAACAAGGATCCGTCTTCGCGATCCTGCACAGCTGGAGGAACCTCATGAAACGTCTGACCCTCGCGCCCGTCGTCGCAGCCGCGGCGGCGCTCCTGGTCGCCGGCGGCCCGGCCGCCGCCAAGGACTATCGCCTCGGCCTGATCACCCCGCCGTCGCACCAGTGGACGATCACCGCGACGGAGATGTCGAAGGCTCTCAACGAAGAGACCGACGGCCGCGTCAACATCCTGATCTTCCCGAGCGGACAGCTCGGCAACGAGGCGCAGATGCTGCAGCAGATGCAGACCGGCGCCCTCGACTTCGCCTTCCTGACGCTCGGCGAGTTCGCCAACCGCGACCCGAACTACGGCATCTTCCTCGCGCCCTACATCGTCGACGACGTCGCCGGTGCGCGGAAGCTGCTGCAGGGCGAGACCGCCAACAAGCTCCTCGACCAGGTCGACCAGTTCGGCCTGGTGGGTCTCGGCTACGGCATGGCCGGCATGCGCGAAATCGTCATGGCCGACAAGGTCGAGACGGTCGACGACCTGGCCGGCAAGAAGATCCGCACCATCCCGTTCGCGCCCGAGCTCGACTTCTGGAAGAAGATCGGCGCCGCGCCGACGCCGATGCCGCTGCCGGCGCTCTACGATGCCTTCGCCAACGGCCAGGTGGACGGCATGCAGATCGACTTCGAGGGCACCTGGAACTCCAAGTACTACGATCACGCTGGTACCATCATCGAATCCAACCACATGATGTTCCCGATGATCGCAGTGGCCTCGGGCCGCAGCTGGCAGCAGATCGAGGCCGGTGACCGTGCCAAGATCGAAGCCGCCTTCGACACCTACCTCGACGAGCTGGTCGCCTCTTACGAAGGCATCGATGCGGATTACCTGGCCAAGCTGAAGGGCACCGACGTGCCGGTGATCACCGTCGACCGCGCCTTCTTCGGCCCGGCCATCGACGAGTGGTACGCGACGTGGCGCGAGAAGTCGCCGATGCTCGTCGAGCTCGAGGCGGAAGCGGACAAGATCAAGAACTGATCGGCAACCGGCGGTCGCGCATCCGGCGCGGCCGCCCACCACCAAGGAACCTCGGGAGGACAGGGATGTCGGAGACGGTGACTTTTCGGGACCTGCGCTATGTCCGCGTCGCGGTCGACGGGCTGGCCGCGCCGGCCGCCTTCGCGCGCGATACCCTCGGCCTCGAGCCGGCGGGCGCCGACAACGGCCGGGCCTACTTCCGCTCCGATGCCCGCGGCTACTCCGTCTGCTTCACCGAGGCCGGCGACGAAGACGCCATCGCCCTGACCGTTGCCGCCGAGGCAGACCTTGCGGCCGTCGCCGGACGCCTCGAGGCCGCCGGTTTCCCGGTGCAGGCGCTCGACGACACCGACTGCGCCGCCCGCAAGACCAAGCGCGGCATCGCCACCCGCGCCCCGAACGGGCTCGTCGTCGAGTTCGTGCGGCGGCCGTTGACCTCCGGCTGGCGCTACCACGGTCCGCGCGACGCCGGCATCGTCGAGCTGTCGTCGGTGTCCCTCGCCTGCCGCGACATCGCCGCCGACGAGGCGTTCTGGACCGGCGCCGTCGGGCTTGCCGTCTCCGACTGGGCCGGCGACGCGGCGTTCCTGCGCCTCGACGACGCCCACCACCGCATCGTCCTCTACCCGTCCAGCACGGACGGCCTCCTCGGCGTCGACTTCGCCGTGGAGGGCATGAACAACGTCATGCAGAACTTCTACTTCCTCCAGGGCCTGCAGCTGCCGATCGTCCACGGTCCCGGCCGCCAGCCGACCTCGGGCAAGAAGTTCGTCACCACCCGTGGCCCGCGCGGGCTTCTGTTCTCATATTCAACCGAGATGGATCGCGGCGCAGAGCTGGACGGGCGTGTCCCCCGGCAGTTTCCCGCCGCCCCCTCCTCGCACTGCGCCTGGGGATCCCCGACCACCCAGCCGGAGTTTCTGGGAGACAACCTTTAAGTCCGCCGCCCGGACGGCTCCGCCATCGGCGGAGCGCCGGACGCAAGCAACCGATCGAACCGCAGCCCCGAGGGCGCGGCCGATGCAGAGATCCAAGGAGGATTTCCGATGATCGAGCTCAAGGACGTCGTCTACTGCCGCCTCGGCACCCGCGACCTCGAAGGTGCGGAGTGGTTTGCCGTGAACATCCTCGGCCTCGAAGTGGCCGAACGCCAGCGCGGGTCGGTCCACTTCAAGTCGGACAGCCGCTCCCATACGCTCTGCTACTTCGACGGCGATCCCGACGAGCAGGTCACCGCCTTCGAAGTGGCGGGCACGTCGGAGCTGCAGGCCGCCGCCGCCACGCTGGAGCGGCTCGGGCATCCGGTGCATGCCGGCACGCCGGAGGAATGCGCGGTCCGCCACGTCCGCGCGTTCATCCGCTTCACCGATCCCACCGGCAACGGGATCGAGCTGGTGGTGCGCCCGGACCAGTCGGCCCAGCGCTATCACGGCACCCGCGACGCCGGCATCACCGGCTTCAGCCACGTCGGGCTGTGCACCACCGACGCCGCCCGCGACGAGAAATTCTGGACCACCGTCTGCAACGCCCGCGTCTCCGACCGGATCGGCGACGCGCCGCTGATGCGGCTGGGCGCGATCCACCATTCGATCGCGCTGTTCCCGTTCCACAAGCCGGGCATCCAGCACATCAACCACCAGGTCGAGGCGACCGACGACATCCAGCGCTCGCTCAATCTGCTGCGCGACCGCCAGATCAACATCACCTTCGGCCCCGGACGGCACCCGACCTCGTCGGCCCAGTTCCTCTACTTCTCCGGCCCGGACGGCATGACCTTCGAATATTCCACCGGCGTCTGCGAGATCCACGACGAGCCCATGTGGCGCGACCGGCAGTTCGCCTTCGAGCCCGTCGGCTTCTGCCAGTGGGGCGCCAGGCCGCGCATCGCCGCCTTCGGCGACTGATTTTCGAACGACAGGTGAGACAGCACACGATGACAACCGAAACCGAAGCGGCCCGGCTCGTCCGCGTCGCTTCCCGCGCGCTGGGCCGGCACGGCCTCGTCCACGCCTACGGCCACTGCTCGGCCCGGCTCGACGCCGACAGCTTCCTCGTCTGCCCGGCCCGGCCGATGGGCCTCGTCGAGGTCGGCGAGGCCTGCACCCGCGTGCCGGTCGACGGCCCGCTGCCCGACGGCGTGCTCGGCGAGGTGCGCATCCATCAGCACATCTACCGCAACCGGCCGGACGCCGGCGGCGTCGTGCGCTTCATGGGGCCGAACGTGATGGCGCTGGCGGCATTGGCCCGCTCGCCCAAGCCCAGGCACGGCTTCGGCACCTACTTCGCGCCCGAGGCGCCGCTGTGGAACGACATCCAGCTCATCCGCGACGACGAGAAGGCCAAGGGCGTCGTCGAGACGATGGGCACCAATGCCGGCGTGCTGATGCGCGGCAACGGCGCCGTCACCGCGGGCGAGAGCCTGATCGAGGCCGTGGTGCTCGCCTGGTACCTGGAAGACTGCTGCCGCGTCGAGCTGGAGGCCCTGAAGGCCGGGCTCGCCGACACCGCCCCCACCATCACGCTTGAGGCCGCCAAGGCCCGCGCCACCAAGGCCGGCCTGATCTTCGAACGCATGTGGGACCATCTCACCTTCGCCGACCCGGAGCTGATCTGATGAACGACGCGACCCGCCCCGCCGCCGGAACCGCGACCGCCAGCCTGCCCCGCGTGCCCAACTTCATCGGCGGCCAGTTCGTCAAAGGCCGCGGGAGCACCTACGAGAACCGCTATCCGGCCAGCGACGAGGTGGTCTCGCTGGTGACCGAGGCCTCCGCCGACGACGTCGACCGCGCCGTCACCGCCGCCCGCAAGGCCCTCAACGGGCCCTGGGGCCGCATGAGCGTGCCGGAGCGCGTGGCGCTGCTGCGCAAGCTCGTCGACGGCATCACCGCCCGCTTCGACGAGTTCCTCGCCGCCGAGATCCGCGACACCGGCAAGCCGGCCTCGCTGGCGAGCCACGTGGACATCCCGCGCGGCGCCGCCAACTTCGCCGTGTTCGCCGACCAGATCACCACCATCGGCACCGAGACCTTCGAGATGTCGACGCCCGACGGCGCCGGCGCGCTCAACTACGCGATCCGCCTGCCGCGCGGTGTCATCGGCGTCGTCTGCCCGTGGAACCTGCCACTGCTGCTGATGACCTGGAAGGTCGCCCCGGCGCTCGCCTGCGGCAACACGGTAGTGGTGAAGCCGTCGGAGGAAACGCCGTCGACCGCCACGCTTCTGGGCGAAGTCATGAACGCCGTGGGCATTCCGGAAGGCGTCTACAACGTCGTGCACGGCTTCGGCCCGGGCAGCGCCGGCGAGTTCCTGACCACCCATCCGGACGTCGACGCCATCACCTTCACCGGCGAGACGCGCACCGGCGAGGCGATCATGGCGGCCGCCTCGAAGGGCGTGCGCCCGGTGTCGCTGGAACTCGGCGGCAAGAACCCCGCCCTCGTCTTCGACGACGCCGACCTGGCCAAGACCATCGAGGGCCTGGGCCGCTCCTGCTTCGCCAACACCGGCCAAGTCTGCCTCGGCACCGAGCGTGTCTACGTCCAGCGCGGCATCTTCGACCGGGTCGCCGAGGCGCTGGCCGAGACGGCCAGGGGCTACGCGTTCGGCGATCCGTTCGCCAAGACCACCAACATGGGCCCGACCATCTCGGCCGAGCACCAGCGCAAGGTGCTGTCCTACTACGAGAAGGCCAGGGCCGAGGGCGCCACGGTGCTCGCCGGCGGCGGCGCGCCGACCGTTCCGGGCTTCGAGAAGGGCTACTGGGTCGAGCCGACCGTGTGGACCGGCCTGCCGGAGACCTCCGCCGTGATCACCGACGAGATCTTCGGCCCGTGCGCCCACCTGACCCCGTTCGACACCGAGGAGGAGGCGATCGCGCTCGCCAACGCCAGCCCCTACGGGCTGGCCACCTCGATCTGGACCCAGGACCTGTCGCGCGCCCACCGGGTCGCCAAGCAGGTCGACGCCGGCATCACCTGGGTGAACTGCTGGTTCCTGCGCGACCTGCGCACGGCCTTTGGCGGCTCCAAGAGCTCCGGCATCGGCCGCGAGGGCGGCGTCCACTCGCTGGAATTCTACACCGAACTCCGGAACGTCTGCGTGAAGCTCTGAGCAATCGGGGAAAAGGGAGAACCGGCTTTCCGTCCGGAGTTGCGGGATAAGAAACCCGCGCCGATCCGGCCACCGGGATCTCGTACACTGACAAGGCGGCGCTCCGGCCTCCACCGGGGCGCCGCTTTGCGTCTGAGAGCATTTCCCGTTCAGATCGAAGCGATCTGACGGGAAGGAATTGCTCAAGATAGTGCGGTTGGGGCCATTCCCGGTCGATCAGGTGGTTCCACCCGATCGGTAGAGGCTCCGGCGCCACTGGACGGCTGCGACCCTGGGTGGAATGATCCGGGGACAGGGAGGCCGATCGCCTCCCGAAGGCATGCGGAGCCCGGTCCATGAGCCTCGATTTCCTGATCACCACCCTGATCGTCGTCGTCGCGCCCGGAACCGGAGTGCTGTTCACCCTCGCCGCCGGCCTGTCGCGCGGCACGAAGGCCAGCATCGTCGCGGCCTTCGGCTGCACGCTGGGAATCCTCCCCCACATGGCGGCGGCGATCACGGGACTTGCCGCCCTCCTCCACACCAGCGCACTCGCCTTCCAGACGCTGAAATATCTCGGCGTCGCCTATCTGCTTTTCATGGCGTGGCAGACGCTGAAGGAAACCGGCGCACTCAGGGTCGAGACCGAGGTCGCGCCGCGCTCGGCCCGGCGCACGGTGCTGCAGGCGATCCTGATCAACGTGCTGAACCCGAAGCTGTCGATCTTCTTCTTCGCCTTCCTGCCCCAGTTCGTGACGCCCGGCGAGCCGCACGCGCTCGCCCGCATGCTGGAGATGAGCGGCGTCTTCATGGGGCTGACGTTTGCGGTGTTCGTCGTCTACGGCGTCTTCGCCGCCGCACTCCGCACCCACGTCATCGCCCGCCCGCGCGTCATGACCTGGATGCGCCGCACCTTCGCCGCCGCCTTCGTCGGGCTGGGCGCGAAGCTGGCGCTGGCGGAGCGGTAGGCGCGAAAAGGCTTATATCTCAAACACCTCCTGCCGCGCAGCACCCAACAAACGCACCAGCTGCCTTTTGCGCGGCATCAATGCGGCCTTTGATTCGCCGCCTCATGGTCGCTCCGGAACGCCGTCGTCTAAGCCCTTGCCGGGCGGTGTGTCGGCAGCGAGCAGGAGGCGGGTATGGGACCGACACTGGAAGAACGGCTCGGCAAGCGGGCCATGTTCGCGCATGGCGATCTGGAGATTTCAAGCGCGGCGGGACGCGCTGCCCGTGCCCTCGCGGAAGACCTTGTCCAGCGCAACGTCGACATCATCGAGGCGACCTCGGCGGAGGACGCCAACGCGCTGATCGTCTCCGATGCCGCGATCCAGTGCGTGCTGCTTGATTGGGACATCGCCGGCGAAGATGGCACACCCCAGGCCGAAGCGCTTCTGACGAAGATCCGCGCCCGCCACGCCGATCTGCCCATCTTTCTGGTCACCTCGCGCGAGGCCGCGTCGGACCTGCCGGTGAGCGTGCTCGGCAAGGCCGACGATTTCATCTGGCTGCTTGAAGACACGCCGGAGTTCATCGGCGGGCGCATCGTCGCCGCCATCGACCGCTACCGGCAAACGGTTCTTCCGCCGATGTTCAAGGCGCTGACGAAGTTCGCCGGTGTCTACGAATATTCCTGGCACACGCCTGGCCACACCGGCGGGACCGCGTTCCTGAAGCATATCGCCGGTCGCGCCTTCTTCCAGTTCTTCGGCGAGGAGCTGTTCCGATCCGACCTCTCCATTTCGGTCGGCGAACTGGGCTCCCTGCTCGATCATTCCGGCCCGATCGGGGAGGGCGAGCGTTATGCCGCCCGGGTGTTCGGCGCCCACCGCTCGTATACCGTCACCAACGGTTCCTCCACCTCAAACCGCGTCATCCTGATGGCCAGCGTCACGCGCGGCCAGATCGCGCTCTGCGATCGCAACTGCCACAAGTCGGTGGAGCACGCGATGACGCTCTCCGGCGCGATCCCGACCTATCTGGTGCCTTCACGCAACGGGCTCGGCCTGATCGGTCCGATCCACCCGGAAGCACTCACCGCGGTCGCCGTCGCAGCCTCGATCGCCGACAATCCCCTGTCTCAAAAGGCCGTCGACCGCACCCCGGTGCACGCCATCATTACCAACTCCACCTATGACGGGCTCTGCTACAACGTCACCCGGGTCGAGGATCTGCTGGGCGACACCGTCGACCGGCTGCACTTCGACGAGGCCTGGTACGGCTACGCCCGCTTCAACCCGATCTACCGCGACCGCTTCGCCATGCACGGCGAGCCGGGCGACCACGACGCCTCCAGGCCGACGGTGTTCGCCACCCAGTCGACCCACAAGCTGCTGGCTGCCCTCTCGCAGGCGTCCTTCATCCACGTGCGCGACGGACGCCGGCCGATCCCCCACAACCGGTTCAACGAGGCGTTCATGATGCACGCCTCGACCTCACCCCAATACGCCATCATCGCCTCCAACGACGTGAGCGCAGCGATGATGGACGGCACCGGTGGACCGACGCTGACCTCCGAATCGATCCACGAGGCGATCGGCTTCCGCCAGACCATCGCCCGCATCCGCACCGAGCTCGCCGAAAGCGGCGACTGGTTCTTCGACGCCTGGCAGCCGGATACGGTGGTGTTTTCCGATGGCGGCCGGGTGTCGTTCGAAAAGGCCGACCCGGACCGGCTCGCCACCGACCCGTCCGCCTGGGTGCTCCATCCGGGCGCGGACTGGCACGGCTTCGGCAAGCTGGAAGACGACTACTGCATGCTCGACCCGATCAAGGTGTCGATCGTCACGCCGGGGATGTCGGCGACCGGCGCGGCGGCGGCGACCGGCATCCCGGCCACCATCGTCACCGCTTATCTCGATACCAAGGGCATCGTGGTGGAGAAGACCACCGACTTCACGATCCTGTTCCTGTTCTCCCTCGGCATCACCAAGGGCAAATGGGGCACGCTCGTGAACGCGCTGATGGACTTCAAGCGCGACTACGACGCCAACCGCCCGCTCGCCCAAGCGATCCCGCCGCTGGTCGCCGACCATCCCGAGCGCTACGGCGCCATGGGCCTGAAGGATCTCGCCGACGAGATGTTCGACGCCATGGGCAAACTGAAAACCACCGAAACCCTCAATCAGGGATTCTCCATCCTGCCGGTGCCGGAGCTTTCTCCGGTCGAGGCCTACGAGCAGCTGGTTCTGGGCCATGTGGAGCCTCTCACCCTGGACGAGATCTCGAACCGGGTCGTCGCCACCGGCGTGGTCCCCTATCCGCCCGGCATCCCGTTGCTGATGCCGGGCGAGAATGCCGGCGCCGCCGACGGGCCGCTGATCGCCTATCTGAAGGCTCTGGAAGCGTTCGATGGGCAATTCCAGGGCTTTAGCCACGACACGCACGGGGTCGAGGTGGAGGAGGGCCGCTACAAGATCCTCTGCATCGCGCCCGCCGCCGCAGCCTGATCGGGGAGCGATACAGATGGCCGATACCGCTGCCTCCTCCGCCGCTCCCACCATCGCCAAGATCGGGCTCGTCCCCGCCACCTTGATGGTGGCTGGCAACATGATGGGTTCCGGCGTCTTCATGTTGCCGGCAAACCTCGCCTCGATCGGCGGCATCGCGCTCGTGGGCTGGATCATCACCATGGTCGGTGCGCTGGCGCTGGCGCTGGTGTTCGCCAAGCTCGCGACCATCGATCCCGCCGCCGGCGGCCCCTACGCCTACGCCCGCAAGGCGTTCGGCGATTATATGGGCTTCCAGACCAACCTCATCTACTGGCTCGCCAATGTGGTTGGAAACGTCGGCCTCGCTGTCGCCGGCCTCGGCTATCTCACCTACTTTTTCCCGAGCCTGACGATCCCGCTGGTGGCCGCCCTCGGCCAGATCGCGGTCATCTGGTTCTTCACCTACGCCAATATCCTCGGCCCGCGCTTCGTCGGCCGGCTGCAGTCCTTCACCACCCTCTTCGCGCTGGTGCCAATCATCGGCATGGCGATCTTCGGCTGGTTCTGGTTCTCCGCCGATACCTATGCCGCTGGCTGGAACGTCTCCGGCGAAAGCTCGTTCGGCGCCATCGGGGCGACCTTGAACTTCACGCTATGGGCGTTCATCGGTGTGGAGACGGCCTCCGTCTCTGCCGGCGTGGTGGAGAACCCGCGCCGCAACGTGCCGATTGCCACGCTCGGCGGCGTGATCCTCGCCGGGGTTTGCTACATCCTTTCGTCGACGGCCATCATGGGCATGATCCCGAACAAGGATCTCATTTCGTCGACAGCGCCGTTCGCCGAGGCCGCCCGCATCGCGCTCGGCTCCAAGGCCGCCGACATCGTGGCCATCTGCGCGGCGATCGGCTGCCTCGGCTCGCTTGCCGGCTGGACCCTGCTGGTGGGCCAGAGCGCCAAGGCCGCCGCCGACGACGGCCTGTTCCCAAACGTGTTCGCCCGGATCAACGCCAAGGGCGTCCCGTCGGCAGGCCTCGCCATCGTCGCCATTCTGATGAGCGTACAGGTGCTCGCCACGATGTCGCCGACGGCGACCGAGCAGTTCGGAAAGGTCGCCTCGATCGCGGTGATCATGACGCTCTTGCCGTACATCTACTCCGCGATCTCCATCAAGGTTCTTGGCTTCAAGACGCTGAAACAGCACGAGTACGCGCTCTACACGATGATCGGCCTGATCGCGGCGCTCTACTGCCTGTGGGCAATCGCCGGATCGAACGGAGAGCAGACCCGCTGGTCTTTGATTTTCGTTGTCAGCACGATCGTGTTCTATGCGCTCGCCCTCAACCACAAGCGCCACGTGGAGGCGCACGAGGTGGAGACCGGCGGCGGCGTGCCGAAGTTCGTGCGCTATATGACGCTTGCCATCACCATTGCGGCGCTGGTGCTGATGTTCTGGACCTCGGTCGGGCAACACCGGTTCGAAGACCTGAAGTCGCGCTCGCCCAACCCGATCTCGGTCAGCCATTCCGCGCCGCCGCCGGCTGCGGCAGCAGTGGAGGCGCCCGGGAAGTAAGCGCAAAGCCCGAGAAAGCGGGCCCGGCTTTCCGTCCAGATTTGTGACGCGCCGTTCCCGTTACCCGCACCGGCTCGCTCTGCTGGCAGCCTCGCGAGGTCGCCCGCCTCGCCTGACCGCCCCCTACCGCTGCAACTCCTGCAGCAGGCTGACCGAGGCGTAGCCGTCGGCGACCTGGCGGTTGCGCTTCTGGTAGTCGCGGATGGCCGAGCGGGTCATCGGGCCGACCTTGCCGTCGACGCCGCCGGTGGAGAAGCCCTTGGACGACAAGAGCGTCTGCATCTGCCGGACCTGGTCGCGCGACAGCGGCGGATCGTTGCGCGGCCACGACTTCTCGATCGGTCCGGCGCCGATGATGCGGTCGGCGAGGTGGCCGACGGCGAGCGCGTAGGAGGTGGCGTTGTTGTAGCGCTTGATGACCTCGAAATTCTTCAGCATCAGGAAGGCCGGGCCGTTGGCGCCGGCCGGCAGCAGCAGGAACGCCTTGTCGCCGCCGCGCGGAAACTCGCGGCCGCGAGTGCGGGTGATGCCCATCCGCCGCCACTGGGCGAGCGTCCGCCAGGTCTCCTCGTCGGCGAGCGAATAGTCGAAGCCGCGCGGCAGGTCGACCTCGTAACCCCAGGTCTTGCCGGGTTCCCAGCCGAAATTGTGGAGATAGTTGGCGGTGGAGGCGAGCGCGTCGGGCACGTTGGTCCAGATGTCGTTCTTGCCGTCGCCTTCATAGTCGGCGGAGTGCTGCCGCCAGCTCGACGGCATGAACTGGGTGTGCCCCATGGCACCGGCCCACGAGCTTTCCATGTTCGCCACCGACACGTGGCCGGCCTGGACGATCTGCAGCGCCGTCACGAACTCCTGGCGCCAGTAATCGCGCCGGTCCGGCGCGTCGCAGGCGAGCGTCGCCAGCGCACGGATGGCGTTGTGCTTGCCCATGTAGCTGCCGTAGCTCGTCTCCACGCCCCAGACGGCCAGCACCACCTGCCCCTCGACGCCGTAGCGCCGCTCGATGGCGGCGAGCTGGCTGGCATATTTCTGCGCCATCTGCCGGCCGGTGGTGATGCGGGAGGTGGAGACGGCGGAATCGAGATAGTCCCAGATCGGCTTCACGAACTCCGACTGCTTGCTCATCAGGCGGACGGTGTCCGGATCCGGCGTCAGCCGCGCCGTCGCCTGAGTGAACGTCGCCTGCGACACACCGGCCGAGCGCGCCGCCGGCCACATGGCCTGCACGCACGACTGGAACGACGCCGCCGCGGGCGCGGCGAGCGTCAGGCTGGCCAGCAGCAGCGTGCCGGCCGCGGCCAGCACCGAGTGTCCAGAAAATCGAGCGGATCTGATCGCCATGGCGTTTTCCTCGTCGAACCGGCTTGCTGGCTGTCGGACGCATCTCGCGGGACGGGCGCACGGGGCTCCGTCTCGCGGGCATGCAGCGGGGCACGTGCCCGAAGCCCTCGCCCCACCAGCCGGCAGCGCCCGGGCGGTGGAAAAAGGCTCCAGAGTCAATGCCTTGAGCATTTCGCTTCGCGGCGGACGCAAAACGCTCCCAGGCAATAGATGGGGCCGAAGCCGTCGCGGACCAGCATGCGCCGCGCCGGATGGGGCCGATGATCTGGTAACCACAACAGGGTTAAGAAAGCGTGGCGTCCCGTCCGGCGCGCCCGTCCGCCGCCGACATCGTGTCGCCGGCTTTGCCGGGGAGCATCGGCGCCGTGCCCTTTATTCGGGTGCCCGGCGGGACTATGAGTGGCGCATCGGCCGCCACCTCTTCACGAAAGCACCGACAGGCCCATGACGACTTCGGCTCCCGCACCGTCCACGCCCGCCCCGCTGACCGAGGACGGCACCGACTGCCTGGCCTCGGCGACGCGCACGCTGGAAACGGAAATCGCCGGTCTCGCCGGCCTCAAGGCGGCGCTCGGCAACGGCCTCGGCGCAGACTTCGTCAAGGCCATCGAGACGATCCGCGCCGGCAAGGGCCGGGTCATCGTCACCGGCGTCGGCAAGAGCGGCCACATCGGCTCGAAGATCTCCGCGACGCTGGCCTCCACCGGAACGCCAGCCCATTTCGTCCATGCGGCGGAAGCGAGCCACGGCGACCTCGGGATGATCACCGAGGAGGACGTGATCATCGCCCTCTCGTGGTCCGGCGAAACCAAGGAATTCGCGACCATCGTCGCCTATGCGCGCCGCTTCCGGGTGCCGATCATCGCCATGACGTCGAGCCGGCGCTCGGCGCTCGGCCGCGCCGCCACGGTGAACCTGGAGCTTCCCAAGGTGGCGGAGGCCTGTCCGCACGGGCTGGCGCCGACCACCTCGACGCTGCTCATGCTGGCGCTGGGCGATGCGCTGGCCGTCGCCCTGCTGGAGGCGCGCGGCTTCACCGCCCAGGACTTCAAGGTCTTCCATCCGGGCGGCAAGCTCGGCGCGCGCCTGCAGCACGTGCGCGACGTCATGCACCAGGGCGCCAACGTGCCGCTGGCGGCCTCGGGCACGACGATGAGCGAGGCGATCGTGCTGATGACCGGCAAGGGCTTCGGCACGCTGGGCATCACCGACGATCTCGGCCACCTCATCGGCATCATCACCGACGGCGACCTGCGCCGCAATCTCGGTCCGGACCTGCTTCAGAAGACCGTCGACGACGTCATGAGCCGCGGCCCGAAGACGGCCGAGCCGGGCGAACTCGCGGCCACCGTGCTGGAACGCCTCAACGCCTCGCAGATCACCGCGCTGTTCGTGGTCGAAGGCGCGCGCCCGGTCGGCATCATCCACCTGCACGACCTGCTGCGCTCCGGCGTCGCCTAGACCCCGACCGGGCGGCGACGCCCGGTCGACGAGAAATGGCCCCAGAATCAAGACCTTGAGCCATTCCTTCCCGGTCAGATCGTGGCGCTCTGAGCGGGCATGGCCCTAAGTGCGCAAAACGCGGCAAAAACGGCGCGCTTCTGCGCATTTCTGCGCTTTGCGACGCGGCTACGTGCGCACCCCGCTCGTGCGCACCCCGCTCGTGCGCACTGCGTTCGTGCGCACGGCCCTCACGTCGCCGCGGCCACGGCCACCGACCGGCTCGCCGCCTCCACCGCCGCCACCGCCGTCATGTTGACGACGCCGCGCGCCGTCGTCGACCGCGACACGATGTAGGCCGGCTGGGCCGCGCCCAGCAGCAGCGGGCCGATGTGCAGCGCCTGGGTCATCTCCTTCAGGAGCGTCATGGCGATGTTGGCCGAATCGAGGTTCGGGAACACCAGCAGGTTCGCCTCGCCGGTGAGCTTGCTGTCGGGCATCGAGCGGCCGCGCACCAGCTCCGACAGGGCGTCCTCGCCGTTCATCTCGCCGTCGACCTCCAGATCCGGCACGGTGCGCCACAGGATCTCGGCCGCCTCGCGCATCTTGCGGGCGGAGGCGCTGTCGCGCGACCCGAAGTTCGAGTGCGACAGCAGCGCCGCCTTCGGCGTGGTGCCGAAGCGGCGCACCTGGCGCGCCGCCAGCCGGGTCATCTCGGCGATCTCGGCCGCACTCGGGTCGTCGGTCACGGCGGTGTCGACCAGGAAATAGGTGCCGGTCTGGCCGATCAGGATCGACAGCGCGGCGAACGAATTGACGCCCGGCGCGCAGCCGATGATGCCCTCCACGTGGGTGAGGTAGTCGTCGAACCGGCCCTCCAGGCCGCAGATCAGCGCGTCGGCCTCGCCCCGCTTCACGGCCAGCGCGCCGATCACGGTGGAATTCGAGCGCACCGCCGTGCGGGCGGCATCCGGGGTGATGCCGTCGCGGCCGACGAGGCTGAAGTAGAGGTCGGAATAGTCGCGGAAGCGCGGGTCGTCCTCGGGGTTGATGACCTCGATGGTCTCGCCCGGCCGCAGCTTCAGGCCGTGGCGCTCGGCGCGGGATTCGATCACCTTCGGCCGGCCGATGAGGATCGGCTCGGCCAGCCCCTCCTCCTTGATGATCTGGGCGGCGCGCAGCACGCGCTCGTCCTCGCCCTCGGCGTAGATGATGCGCTGCTTGCGCGTCTTCGCCTCGGCGAACAGCGGCTTCATGAGGACGCCGGTCTTGAAGACAAAGCGCGTCAGCCGGTCGTTGTAGGCATCGAAGTCCTCGATCGGCCGCACCGCGACGCCGGTCTCCATCGCCGCCCGCGCCACCGCCGGCGCGATCCTGAGGATCAGCCGGGGATCGAACGGCGACGGGATCAGGTAGTCGCGGCCGAAGATCCGCGTCTCGCCGCCATAGGCCTTGGCGACCACTTCCGACGGCTCCTCCTTGGCGAGGTCGGCGATGGCGCGCACGGCGGCGCGCTTCATCTCCTCGTTGATCGCCGTCGCGCCGACGTCGAGGGCGCCGCGGAACAGGTAGGGGAAGCAGAGGACGTTGTTGACCTGGTTCGGAAAGTCGGACCGGCCGGTGCAGATCATCGCGTCGGGACGCGCCTGGCGGGCGAGTTCCGGCATGATCTCCGGGGTCGGGTTGGCGAGCGCCAGCACCAGCGGCTGGTCGCCCATCCGCGCCACCATCTCCGGCTTCAGGATCCCGCCGGCGGACAGGCCGAGGAACATGTCGGCGCCGTCGATCACCTCGGCGAGGGTGCGCTTGTCGGTCGGCTGGGCGTAGACGGCCTTCCAGCGGTCCATGCTCGCCGCGCGGCCCTCGTAGACGACGCCGTCGATGTCGCAGACCCAGACGTTGCGGCGGTCGGCCCCGAGCGAAACGAGGAGGTTCAGGCAGGCGAGCGCGGCCGCCCCCGCCCCGGAGCAGACGATCTTCACGTCCTCGATCTTCTTGCCGGCGAGTGCCAGCCCGTTGATCGTGGCGGCGGCGACGATGATGGCGGTGCCGTGCTGGTCGTCGTGGAAGACCGGGATCTTCATCCGGGCCTTCAGCTTGTCCTCGATCTCGAAGCAGTCCGGGCCGCGGATGTCTTCCAGGTTGATGCCGCCGAAGGTCGGCTCGATGGCCGCCACCACGTCGCAGAACTTGTCGATGTCGCGCTCTTCGACCTCGATGTCGAAGACGTCGATGTTGGCGAACTTCTTGAAGAGGACCGCCTTGCCCTCCATCACCGGCTTGCCGGCGAGCGCCCCGATGGCGCCGAGACCGAGCACGGCGGTGCCGTTGGAAATGACGGCGACCAGGTTGCCGCGCAGCGTGTAATCGAGGGCCGCGGTCGGGTCCTTGGCGATTTCCAGGCAGGGCGCGGCAACGCCGGGCGAATAGGCGAGCGACAGGTCGCGCTGGGTGCCGAGCGGCTTGATGGGCTGAATCTCGAACTTACCCGGACGCGGCAGCCGGTGATACTTGAGCGCCGCCTCGTCCAGTGTCTCGCTCGTCGGCTTCATCTGCGACATGTGTTCTCCATCCGGCCTGCGGCCACGTCCGGCGACGGGTCTGCGGGATCCCGCGCGCGCCGACCTCGCATTAGCCCAATTGACGCGCCCGGTTCAAACGCTACGGCGGCGACGGGGCCGATCGAAGGCCGTCGCCATCGCCACATAGAGCACGGTGGCATTCAGAATGTGCCAGAGGAAATGCGTGCCGATCGGAAACGCGGCGCACACCGGCAGATCGGCCATGCGCGAGGCCAGCGAGACCGCGAACAGCATGGCGGCCAACAGCAGGCCCGCCGCGCGCGGATCGCCGCGCGCCGCCAGCACGGCGCCGACGCCGACAAGCCCGAAGAGCGCCGGGATGTAGGACGCCGATCCGCCGAACACCAGCTGCAGGAACGGGACCGTGCCCACGCTCGCGACCAGATAGGCCACCGTCGCGGCGAGCGCCCAGGCGACGGGCAGCCCCAGGAAGCGGCGCATGGCGAGGAAGAAATAGGCGAAGATGAACGCGGCGATCGGCGCCGTGTCGGCGATCGCCGCCCAGCCGGTCGCAAGCGTGTGGAACAGGAAGGAGCCGATGCCGATCAGCGCGGTCAGCAGCGCCAGCGCCAGCACCGGCCAGTCGCCCCGCTGGCGGCTCCACCGGTGCACGATCAGCACCGCCGCCACGATGAAGACGACGTTGCTGACCGCATTCAGAGGTTCCGACCAGAAGCTTGGCCCGGTGCGTTCGCAGTACAGATCCAACGCCTCGGTCACGACGCACTTTCCCCTGCTCCGGCACGCTTGTGAACAGCCGCGCCTATCGCCATGGTCGCCATGATAGTTCTTCGTTTGGAGATCCGACCATGCCCCATCTCGACGAGACACGAACCTTCATCCCCGTGTCCATCGCCATTCTGACGGTTTCCGACACGCGGACGCCCGAGACCGACCGGTCCGGCGACACGCTGGCCGGGCGGATTGCCGACGCGGGCCACTGGCTCGCCGACCGGGCGATCTGCAGCGACGACATCGCCGCCATCCGGGGACACGTGCGCAAATGGACGGCCGATCCGGCGATCGACGTGGTGATCACCACCGGCGGCACCGGCTTCACCGGTCGCGACGTGACGCCGGAAGCCATCAGCCCGCTGTTCGACAAGCACATGGACGGCTTCTCGCCGCTGTTCCACCGCATCTCCGCCGACACCATCGGGACCTCGACCGTCCAGTCGCGCGCGACCGCCGGCCTGGTCAACGCGACCTTCGTGTTCGTCCTGCCCGGATCGCCGGGGGCCTGCCGGGACGCCTGGGACGGGATCCTCAAGGCGCAGCTCGACTATCGCCACACGCCCTGCAATTTCGTCGAGATCATGCCCCGGCTGTCCGAAACGATGCGCCGCGGGGCCGCCCAGGGAGCGGGCCGCACGGTCTGAGCGGGTCCGGGAGATCGGGGCTGGAAGGCGGAGAGCGCTGCCGTCGCGCGCTGCAAAGGCGACCGCACGCGGCCGCTTGCGGAGAGCGGCCGCCGCGGGTGGGCAGGCTCTGGGGGCTCAGGGGTGAACGAGCGCCCGTGACCTCAGCACGCTGAGGCGGCGCCAGGAGATCGCGGCATCCAGGGATGGCGCGTGCCGGCCGTCGTCGAGCGCCTTGGCGAGCGCGCTGCGCGTCGCCAGCAGGCCCTGCTCGGGCACCGGAAGGCCGAAAATGTGGGAGCGCAGCGAGACGACCGCCTGGGAGATGCGGCGCGGGCGGACGAATTCGTCGAAGGCGAACCGGAACACCGCGGTGCGCTCGCCGGCGCATCCCGCCCGTTCGGCGGATTCGACGAAGGCGGAGACTTCCCGCTGCCAGCCGGGCTCGAGCGCGACCGTCGGCTCCAGAACCAGAATCCAGCGTCCGCGCTCCACCGCCGACAGCGCGGCGGCGACCCGTTCGTCGCGCGGCTCGTCCAGGCTGATCAGCCGGCAACCGGCGGCATCGGCGACCTTCGAGGTCCCGTCTTCGGACCGCCGGTCCGCGACGATCACTTCGGCGACCACCCCGTCGACCGCACCGGGGACAAGCGCCGCGAGGCAGCGAGCGAGCGCGAATTCGTTGTTGTGTGTCGGAATAATGACGCTCAGCATTCCCAGTGCATATCATGTTGCGGCGCACAAGGCGAGCGCATCGCGTCCAAAAATTGCGCAAGCCTGCATTCACGTCACGCACATTGCCGCCGCGACGGGCCCAGAGGCCCCCGGCCTCGCCAACGGATAGGAACATTTGCCTTGCACGGCGCATTTGTTCCTGTATTGTTCCTATTCAGGTCCCCACGTTCCCGGCCGTCCGCACCCCGGACACGCCGACCGGAACCTGGAACAAAACGAGATCAAACACACGTCGCACCGCGTCTCCGTGGCCTGGGTGGCCCGGCCTTGCGCGGCAGCGACCCAACCGGAGAGGTGGCGCCATGAATGCCCCTTTGCGACAGCCTCTGACCTCGACCCTGGCGCCGCCGCCGTTCGTCGATCCGGACGGCGAGCCCGCCCCGTTCGGAGCGCGCCTCAACGACCATCGCCGCCGCGGGCGCGGCGCGGCGGTCAATCCGGCCGGCCGGTTCGAGAAGAACGCGACCGAGACGATCGACGACGGCTGGGAAGGCCTCGGCGACCTGCCGGCCCTGAAGACCGAGGTGCGGCTGGAGACGCCGCGCACGGTGATCACCCGCAACGAGTCGCCCGACATCGGCTTCGACCGCTCCATCAACCCCTACCGGGGCTGCGAGCACGGCTGCGTCTACTGCTTCGCCCGGCCGTCCCACGCCTATCTGGGCCTGTCGCCGGGACTGGACTTCGAGACGCGGCTGACCGCCAAGCCGGGCGCCGCCGCCGTGCTGGAACGCGAGCTCTCCAACCCGCGCTACCAGCCGAAGACCATTGCGCTCGGCACCAACACGGACCCGTACCAGCCGATCGAACGCGACTACAAGATCACCCGGGAGATCCTGGAGGTGCTGGAACGCACCAACCATCCGGTCGGCATCGTCACCAAGTCGACGCTGGTGCTGCGCGACATCGACATCCTGCAGCGGATGGCCGAGCGCGGGCTGGTCAAGGTGGCGATCTCGGTGACCACCCTCGACCGCAAGCTCGCCCGGGCGATGGAGCCCCGGGCCGCGACGCCGCAGAAGCGGCTGGACACCATCGAACAGCTTGCCGCCGCCGGCATCCCGACCAGCGTGCTGGTCGCCCCGGTCATCCCCGCCCTCAACGACGCGGAGATCGAGACCATCCTGGAGCGGGTCTCGGCGGCCGGCGCGCGCGAGGCCGGCTACGTGCTGCTGCGGCTGCCGCTGGAGGTCTCCGACGTCTTCAAGGACTGGCTGCTGCGGCACTATCCCGACCGCTACCGGCGGGTGCTGTCGATCCTGCGGGCGATGCGCGGCGGCAAGGACTACGACGCCACCTTCGGCAAGCGGATGAAGGGCGAAGGCCCGTACGCCTGGACGCTGGGCCGCCGGTTCGAGCTTGCGGCGAAACGCCACAAGCTCAACACGTCGAAGACGCGCCTGCGCACCGACCTGTTCGTCCGCCCGCTCGGCGACGGACGCCAGCTCAGCCTGTTCTGACGGCACCCGCGGGCGGCGGGCGGCTGCGGGCCGCCGCCGGTCGGGCGCGGCCAGGGCCTTTTCCGATCAGCGGGAACCACCGGATCGATCGGGCATGGCTCCAGATCGGGCATGGCTGGGGATGAGGCATTGCTTGAGGTTCGGTGCGGTCAGCCGTGCCTTTTCGGTCCGGCGGGACCGATCCGGACGGGACATGCTCCGGGCGGCGGGTTTTCCCCGCCGGCCAACACGGGCAGGATGGGAGCCATCCGCGAATCAGCCCCGTCGAAGCCGATGCCAGCCGCAGCCGCCAGCCCTCCGTCGATCTACCCGAACCCCGCATTCGACCGCGCCGCGCGCAAGCGGGCGGGCGGGCCGGTGTGCGGCGTCGACGAGGCCGGCCGCGGCCCGTGGGCCGGACCGGTGGTGGTCGCCGCCGTCACCTTCCCCAGGGGCGTGAGCGTGGCGGGCGTCGCCGATTCCAAGGTACTGTCGGCGGAGGCGCGCCACGACCTCTACGCCCTGATCGTCGCCCGGGCGGACGTGTCGGTCGTCGTCGCGTCCAGCAACCGCATCGACGCCATGAACATCCGCGGCGCGACGCTGTGGGCGATGACGCGCGCCGTGGCCGGCCTCTGCGAGTGCCCCCGGCTTGCCCTCATCGACGGCAAGGACGTGCCGAAGGGGCTTGCCTGCGCCGGCGAGGCGATCGTCGACGGCGACGCCAAGTCCGCCGCCATCGCCGCCGCCTCGATCGTCGCCAAGGTCACCCGCGACCGGCTGATGCAGCACATGGCGCTGTCGTTCCCGGACTACGGCTTCGAGCGCCACAAGGGCTACGGCACCCGGCACCATCAGGAGGCGCTCGCCTCCTTCGGCCCGACCATCCATCACCGGCGCTCGTTCCGGCCGATCCGCATCCTGCTCGGGCTCGAGCCGGCCGACGCCCTCGCCGGCTGACCGAAGGTCGGGCCGGGCCCGACCCGAAGCCGCGCAGCCGCTCAGGCCGCGCGGTCGGCGGGTGGCGCGAAGCGTCCGTAGAAGGTCTCGTCCTTCTCGGCCATCTCGACCAGCAGGTCGGGCGCCGCGAAGCGCTCCCCGAACGCCGCCTCCAGCGCGCGGCACTCCTTGAGAAAGGCGGCCGCGCCGATGCCGTCCACGTAGGACAGCGTGCCGCCGGTGAACGGCGCGAAGCCGTAGCCGAGGATCGAGCCGACGTCGGCCTCGCGCACGTCGGTGACCACCCCCTCCTCCAGGCAGCGGATCGCCTCCAGTGCCTGGATCGCCAGCAGCCGCGCCTTCAGCGTGTCGACGGAGATGTCGTCGGCGGCCTTGGACGGTCCGGTGATCTGGTCGAGATCCGGCCAGAGCCGCTTCTTGCCGCCGGCCGGATAGTCGTAGAAGCCCTTGCCGTTCTTGCGGCCGAGCCGGCCGTGGGTCTCCACCATCGCCGAGACCAGCCGGTCGTGGGCGGGATCGACGGCGCCGCCGCCGAGGTCGGCCTTGGCGGCCTTGAGGATGCGGTGGACGAGGTCGATCGCCACCTCGTCGGTGAGCGCCAGCGGCCCGACCGGCATGCCGGCCATGCGGGCGACCGTCTCGATCATCGGCGCCGGCACCCCCTCCATCAGCATGAGGTGGGCTTCGGTCAGATAGCGGATGACGCAGCGGTTGACGTAGAAGCCGCGGGAATCGTTGACGACGATGGGCGTCTTGCGGATCGCCTTGACGAAGTCGAGGGCAACCGCCAGCGCCTCCGGCCCGGTTTCCTCGCCGACGATCACCTCGACCAGCATCATCCGCTCCACCGGCGAGAAGAAGTGCAGCCCGATGAAGCGGTCGGGGCGCGCCGCGTCCTTGGCGAGCGAGGTGATCGGCAGGGTGGAGGTGTTGGAGGCCAGCACCGCGGTGTCGGAGAGCACCGCGCCCGCCGCCTCGATCACCTGGCGCTTGACGCCGCGGTCCTCGAACACCGCCTCGACGACCAGGTCGGCCGGCGCCAGCGCCGCCATGTCGGCCGACGGGGCGATCCGCGCCAGCACGGCCTCGGCCTCGCTCTCGGCCATGCGCCCCTTCTTCACGCGGTCGGCCAGCCCCTCCCCGATTGTCGCCTTGGCGCGTTCGGCGGCGGCCAGATCCTGGTCGATCAGCACGACGGAAAGGCCGGCCTGGGCGGCGACGGAGGCGATGCCCGCGCCCATGAAGCCGGCGCCGACGACGCCGACGGTGGAGAGCCGCGTCTTCTCGACGTCGGGGCGGCGGGCGCCCTTCTTCAGCGCCTGCATGGAGACGAACAGCGAGCGGATCATCACCGCCGCCTCGCGCGTCGTCAGCACGTGGGCGAACCAGCGGGATTCGACCTTCAGCGCCTGGTCGATGGGCAGCAGCAGCCCCTCGTAGACCGACTGCAGGATGGCGCGGGCGGCCGGGTAGTTGTCGTAGGTCTCGCGGCGATAGAGGGCGTTGGCGGCGGAAAACAGCTGCATGCCCTGGGGCGAGTAGATGCGCCCGAGCGGCGGCTTGAAGCCGGACCTGTCCCACGGCTTCTTCGGGTCGACGCCCTCGGCCAGCGCCGCCTTCGCGCGGGCCATGAGGTCAGCCGCAGGCACGATCTCGTCGATCAGGCCGAGCGCCTTGGCCTGCTTCGGCGACAGCTCGCGGCCCTGCAGCAGGAACTGGAGGCCGCCCTGGGGCTCGGCCAGCCGCATGACGCGCTGGGTGCCGCCCGCGCCCGGGAACAGGCCGACCTTCACCTCCGGCAGCGAGATGCGGAGCGTGTCGTCGTCGGCCGCGATGCGCCGGTGGCAGGCGAGCGCCAGCTCGGTGGCGCCGCCGGCCGCGGTGCCGTTGAGGGCGCAGACCCATGGCTTGCCGCAGGTCTCCAGCCGCCGGTAGATGCGCGACATCCGGCTGGATTCCTCCAGCAGCCGCGTGTTCGCCTGCAGCGCGTCGCCGCCGGCGACCAGCGCGTGATAGCCGCCGAGCAGCGTCTGCAGCACCGTCAGGTCGGCGCCGCCGGAGAACGACGCCTTGCCCGAGGTGACGATCACCCCGGTGACGTCGTCGCGCGCGGCGAGATCGTCGACGAGGGCGCCGAGGGTATCCAGCGCCTCCAGCGTGAAGACATTCATCGACCGGCCGGGCATGTCCCAGACCAGCACCGCGATGCCGTCCTCGACGGTGAGGGAAAAGCCGGCGGCTTCGGGAAGCGTTGCGTCGCTCATGGTCAGACCCTCTCGATCACGGCGGCGGTGCCCATGCCGGCACCGATGCACAGGGTGACCAGCGCGGTGGTGAGATCGCGCCGCTCCAGCTCGTCGAGCACGGTGCCGAGCAGCATCGCTCCGGTCGCCCCCAGCGGATGGCCCATGGCGATGGCGCCGCCGTTGACGTTGACGATGTCGGGATCGAGGTCGAACACCTGTTGGAAGCGCAGCACGACGGAGGAGAACGCCTCGTTGATCTCGACGAGGTCGATGTCGGAGATCGCCATGCCGGCGCGCCCGAGCAGCTTGGCGGTGACCTTCTCCGGGCCGGTCAGCATCAGCGCCGGATCGGAGCCGATGGAGGCGAACGCCCGGATGCGCGCGCGCGGCTTCAGGCCGGCGGCCGCCCCGCTCTCCGCGTCGCCGATGAGGACGGCGGCGGCGCCGTCGACGATGCCGGACGAGTTGCCGGCGTGGTGGACGTGGCGGATCGCCTCGACCTCCGGGTGGGCCTGGATGCCGACGGCGTCGAAGCCGCCGAGCTCGCCCATCATCTCGAAGGACGGCTGCAGGGCGGCCAGCGCCTGCATGTCGGTGCCCGGGCGCATGTGCTCGTCGCGCTCCAGGATCGGCAGGCCGTTGACGTCGACCACCGGCACCACGGAGCGGGCGAACCGGCCCTCCTCCCAGGCCCGCGCGGCGCGCTTCTGGCTCTCCACCGCGTAGGCGTCGACGTCGTCGCGGGAGAAGCCGTACTTGGTGGCGATCAGGTCGGCGGAGACGCCCTGGGGCATGAAATAGGACGGCAGCGCCACCTGCGGGTCGACCGGCCAGGCGCCGCCGGAGGCGCCGATGCCGATCCGGCTCATGGATTCCACGCCGCCGGCGACCACCATCCGGTGCTGGCCGCTCATCACCTGGGCGGCGCCGAAGTTCACCGCGTCGAGGCCGGAGGCGCAGAAGCGGTTGATCTGCACGCCGGGCACGCTCTCGCCGTAGCCGGCGACGAACACGGCGGCCCGCGCGATGTCGCCGCCCGCCTCGCCGATCGGGTCCACGCAGCCGAGGATGACGTCCTCGACCAGCGCCGTGTCGAGCCCGTTGCGTTCGCGCAGCGCCGTCAGCGTGCCGGCGGCCAGCCGGACCGCGGGCACCTCGTGCAGGGAGCCGTCGACCTTGCCCTTGCCGCGCGGCGTGCGGACGTGGTCGTAGATGAACGCATCACTCATGTCCCGCTCCCAAAGCGCGTCTCTCAACCCGGCGCCATGCCTTCCCGATCAGATGGGGTCACCCGATCGGCAAGACCACCCGGCCTCCCCGGCCCACCCGCTCTCGTGCGCTCACGCGACCGGCGGGTTTTGCCAACGATGCGTCAGAACGCGTCGGCCGGCAACGCCATCACGATCCCGGCGCCGGCTTCCACCCGGGCCCGGCGCAGCGCCGTCTCCGGCAGCATGTGCTGCATGAAGAAGCGCGCCGTCGCGAGCTTGCCGTCGATCGCCGGTGTGGCCGTGCCCGCGGCGCGGCGGGCCTGAGCGGCCCGCGCCATCCTCAGCCACAGCGTGCCGAACACGACGAGCCCGAACAGGTGCAGGTAGTCGGTGGCGCCGGCCCCGGCGTTGTCGGGCTTCGCCAGCGCGTTGCCGACGAACCACATGGTGGCCCCCTGCAGATCGTCGAGCCCCTTCGCCAGCCCCGCCGCGAGATCGGCCAGCTCCGCCTCGCCTTCGCAGTCGGCGACCAGCTGGCGCGCCTCGCCGAGGAAGGCGGTCACCGCCCGGCCGCCGTCGCGCGGCAGCTTGCGGCCGACGAGATCGAGCGCCTGGATGCCGTTGGCGCCCTCGTAGATCATCGCGATGCGGGCATCGCGCACGAACTGCTCGACGCCGGTCTCGGCGATGTAGCCGTGGCCGCCGTAGACCTGTTGGCTCGCCACCGCCGTCTCGAAGCCCTGATCGGTGAGCACCGCCTTCAGGATCGGGGTGAGCAGCGCCAGCCGGTCGTCGGCCGCCTGCCGGGCGGCCGCATCGGCGGAGCGATGGGCGATGTCGCTCGCCAGCGCCACCCACATGACGAAGGCCCGCGCGCCCTCGGTGAAGGCCTTGGCGCGCATCAGCGTGCGCCGGATGTCCGGGTGGACGATGATCGGATCGGCCGGCGCCTGCGGCTCTGCCGCGCCGCTCAGCGCCCGCCCCTGGCGGCGGTCGCGGGCATAGGCCCCGGCGTTCTGCGCGGCGACCTCGCCGAGCGCCAGCCCCTGCACGCCGACGCCGACGCGGGCCTCGTTCATCATCGTGAACATGGCCCGCAGGCCCTTGTTCTCCTCCGACACCAGCCAGCCGACGGCGTCCTCGTAGATCATCGTGCAGGTGGCGTTGCCGTGGATGCCCATCTTGCTTTCGATGGACCCGCAGGAGACGCCGTTTGCCGCGCCGAGCCCGTCGCCGTCGGGCAGCACCTTGGGCACGACGAACAACGAGATGCCCTTCGTGCCCTCCGGTGCGCCCTCGATGCGGGCAAGCACCAGGTGGACGATGTTGTCCGTGAGATCGTGTTCGCCGGCGGAAATGAAGATCTTGGTGCCGGAGATCCGGTAGCTGCCGTCGCCTGCCGGCACGGCCTTGGTGCGCACCAGGCCGAGGTCGGTGCCGCACTGGGGCTCGGTCAGGTTCATGGTTCCCGACCATTCGCCGGACATCAGCTTCGGCAGATAGAGCTCCTTCTGGGCGTCGGAGCCGTGCAGGGTGATCGCCGTAATGGCGCCCTGGGTCAGGCCCGGATACATGGCCAGCGCCATGTTGGCGGACGAGAAGAACTCGTTGGCGAGCGCCGCCACCACGAACGGCAGGCCCTGGCCGCCATAGGTCGGATCCCCGGCAAGGCCGATCCAGCCGCCCTCCGCGAACCTGGCGTACGCCTCCTTGAATCCGTCAGGCGTTTCCACCGAGCCGTCCTGCCGGCGGGTGCACCCCTCGACGTCGCCGGTCCGGTTCAACGGCGCCATCACCTCCTCGGCGAGCTTCGCCGCCTCGTCCAGGATCGCGCCCAGCGTGTCGCCTCCGACGTCCTCGAAGCCGGCGAGGTCGGCATGATCGGCGAGGCGAAACACGTCGTTCGCCAGGAACAGCGCGTCGGCGACGGGGGCCTTGTAGCTCGGCATGGGCGGTTCTCCCTATGCCGCCTGTGACCGGCGGCCTCGTTGCGGAGGTTGGACCCGCAGCAGGCGACGTCAAGCCCCGACCGCACGCGCCCCCCGCTTCTTCTCGATTAGATCGACTGCCTTCACCGGGTGTTAACCACGATGCGTCGAAATTCGGCGAAAGCCCGATGACCGCCCGGCGACGCATTCGCGCCGTTTCGGGCGGTCCCGTTTCGCCGGAGCCGCACCCGATGTCTGCACTGAGCCGCGTGCCGAAATTCCCCCGCCTGGCGCCTGACCGGCGCTCCAAGGCAGGCGCGACGCCCGGCACCCCGGCGGTCCACGCGCCGCTGTCGACAGGCGACCACGAGCGCTTGACCGAGCCGGCCCCGAAAGGCGACAACCGCGTCCGGAGCGAGACCGCCCGCAAGTGGCTTGCGGGAGGCTCGCTCGACCGTGATGCCGACGACATCGCAGCCACGGTAGACCGTCTCGTGTCGGCCCTCGATTCCCGGACCTGGATGACTCCTCCCAGCACGCCTTCCAAACCCGTTCGCCCGGCCTCCGGCCCGGCAGGATCCGCCGGGTCACGCGCCTCGACGGACGATCTCTCATTCGCCGAAGGCGCCGATTTCCGCGAAGTGGCCCGCCGCATCGCCGAGTTCCGGCAGGCCCGCCCCGACCCGGCGCGCGCGGCGCGTCCTGCCGACCCCGGCACCGAGACGGAGACGGCGCCGCCCCGGGCGCCAGTGTCCTCCGCCCCTGGTCCGGACGCGGCGCGGTCCGACGGCGACCGGCGCACATCGGAATGGAACGCGGACTGGCGCACCTTCCATGACGAAGGCGAAGCCGCCGACGTTTCCCTGGATCCCGAAGCCGGTTCCGGGGCAACCGGCACCACCGACGACGCGCCCTGGCCGGTCCCCACCCGCATGCGGCCGCTGACCCGTGACGACTGGCCTCAGGTGAAGGCGGCCGACCGTCGCGTAGCCGGCCACGCCGCGCCGGCATCCGATGCGCCGGCGCCAAACGATACCTCGCTGCGCCAGCGCCTCGCCGCCTTGCGCGCCCGATCGATGGCCGACCCCGCGCCCGCCGACGCCGCCCCTGCGGAGCCGGCACCGGTGGAACCGGCACCGGTGGAACCGGCACCGGTGGCGGCCGCGCGCACGCCGCTCGACACCTCCGATGCGTTCGCGAAGGCGATGCTCGCCCAGTTCGAGACGGGCGACTGGCTGACCGACGACGACGCCCCCCTTCCGGACGCCGTGGACTTTGGCGCGGACATCGACCTGGCCGAGATGGCGCCCGATCCGGAGACCCCGTCCGTCGGCGAGGACGAGATCGAAACCTGGGCCGCCGCCGATGGCACGGCGCAGGACGTCTCGAACGAGCGCCTGCTGGCGGCGCTCGATGCCCATCTTGCCGGCGACGCGGCCATTGCCTCGACCGAGACCGATGCCGAGGTTGACGTGGCGGCCGAAGCCGCAGGTCCCGCCGAGCCCCGCACCGGGAAGCCTGCCGGCGCAGACGACGCGGAGGTGGACCGCCGCCTCGCGCTGGAGACGGCGAACCGCGCCGAAGAAGCCGCCACGGTGACCGGGCAGCGCCTCGACGATCTGGTCGACCGCCTCGGGCGCCTGGAGGCGCAGAACCTCCCGGGCCGGTTCACCGCGCTTGCCGAGCGGTTCGACCGCATCGATGCGCGGCTTGCCGAGATCGCCGTCCCGGCCGCGCCGATCGACCTGGCCCCCGTCACCGCCCCGATGGAGGCCCTGGAGGCGCGCATCGCACGGCTCGAGGCGACCACCGCCGACCAGTACGCCTCCCTCTGTTCCATGCTCTCGACAGTTGCCAATCGTGTTGCCGGCGTTCCGGACTCCAACAAGCGGCTCGCCGCCATCGAACACCACGTCCAGGAACTGGCCCGGCGGGTCGAGACCCACGAGGTGAACCTGCGGGCCATGAAGGCGCTGGCAGAGGCCCTCGACCGGCTGGAAGCCCGCCTGGGGCAGCCGCGCCAGGCCGCGCCGACCGTCGGCAGCGTCCCCACCGCACCGCGCCATCCGGCGGCCGAAGCCGCCCCCCGGGCGGCCCCGGCGGTGCCGCGCGGACCGGCCGCTCCGGACCAGTCGCCGTCACAGGGGCATGCGATGTCGGAGCGCGAGGCGATCCTCGAACGCTACCGCCGCCAATCGCGGGCCCGCACCGACTAGGCGGGCGAAATCCGCCGCAACGGCGGCTTCGCCCTTTCGAATCGCGGCGGTTCGCGCAAAACTGGCGGGCGGGCATTGACAACGCTCGCCAGCCGGGGGCTTAACTGCACACGTCGCCCGTCCATTAGCCCCTCCTAATTTACCGTAACAACGGTTAACGCTGCGAAATCTATGGAGATTTACCTCCCCATCGCGGAATTGCCCGTGAACGTGTTCACGGTGCTGGGGATGGGCGCGGCTGTCGGCTTCATCTCGGGACTGTTCGGCGTGGGAGGCGGATTTCTGCTCACGCCGCTGCTGATCTTTTCCGGAATTCCCCATCCCGTCGCGGTCGCCACCGTCACGCCGCAGATCGTGGCGTCGTCGGCGTCCGGCGCCCTCTCCTACTGGCGAAAACGCCTGATCGACGTGAAGCTCGCGTTGTGTCTGTTCGCCGCCGGTTCGGTGGGGGCCGCCTTCGGCGCATGGCTGTTCGCGATCCTCGAGCGGATGGGCCAGCTCGACCTGGTGATCAGCCTCTCCTACACGATCTTCCTGGGCTCGATCGGCACCTTGATGCTGACCGAGGCGATCGGCGCCATCCTGAAGGCCCGCAAGGCGCGGAAGTCCGGCAGGACGCTGCCGACGGGGCGTCGCTCGGGCCACCACAACTGGGTCCACAAGCTGCCTTTGAAGGTCCGGTTCCGGGCGTCGCGGCTCTATATCAGCATCATCCCGGTGATCGTCATCGGCGGCAGCATCGGCTTCCTGGGCACGCTGCTCGGGATCGGCGGCGGCTTCATCATGGTGCCGGCGCTGATCTACATTCTGCGCGTGCCCACCAACATCGTCATCGGAACGTCGCTGCTGCAGATCCTCGGCACCATGGCCGTGGCCACCGTGCTGCACGCGACCAACACCAAGTCGGTGGATATCGTGCTGGCGCTGTTCCTGATGGTCGGCGGGGTCATCGGGGCGCAGTTCGGGGCGTCGTTCGGGCTGAAGCTGCGCGGCGAGCACCTGCGCGCGTTGCTCGGGCTCCTGGTCCTGGCCGTCGGCATACGGTTCCTCGTCAACCTCGCGGTCACGCCGGACCATCTCTACTCCATGACGATCCTTTCAGGCGGGTGAGGCCGGAATGGAAGCGCCAGGACGAAACAGGAGAACAGCCCAGCCGCTTCGGCACATCGCCGGACTGGCGCTGACGCTGCTGCTCGCCGGCCTCGCGGGCAAGCCCGCGGCGGCCGAGGCGGTGGTGGCCGCGCTCTCCGCACCGCGCGTGGAGATCAGTTCGAATTTCGCGGGCGCGGAAATCAGCGTGTTCGGCGTCATCGAGCGGGACGGCCAGACGATCGCGCGCCGCGGCGGCTATCAGGTGGCCGTCACCATCGCCGGTCCCGCCGACGAGGTCGTGCTGCGCAAGAAGGAGCGCGTGGCCGGCATCTGGATCTCCGGCAACGCCCAGCGCTTCACCGACGTCCCGTCGTTCTACGCGGTGCAGTCGACCGAGAACCTTCACGAGATCGCCCCGCCGGTGCTGGCCCGGGCCCTCAAGCTCGGCCTTCTCTACGTCGGCCATGGCGGCCAGCCGCGCGGCAGCATCGGCGCCCGCGAACCGTTCCGCGAAGCGCTCGTCGACCTGAAGCGGCAGCAGGGCCTGTACGTCGAGCGCGAGGGGGCGGTGACCTTCCTCACCCCGACCTTCTTCCGGACCACCGCCACGTTCCCGGCGGCGGTGCCGGACGGCCTCTACACCGTCCAGGTCTATCTCTTCGCCGACCAGGCCTATCTCGCCTCCACGTCGCTCGACCTGGTCGTGGCCAAGAGCGGTTTCGAACAGCGGATGTACGTGTTCGCCCAGGACGACTCGCTGCTCTACGGCATCGTCGTCGTGCTGATCGCCATCTTCGCCGGCTGGCTCGGCGGGGTGGTGTTCCGGAGAGATTGAAGACGGGGCGCTTCCTGCCGATCGGGTGGTGGATCGCCCGCCGGCACGGGAGCCGGCCCCGAATTGGGGGAGGACATCATGACGACATCATCGAACACAGGCCGCCTGCCGTCGGCGCGCGGGGTTCCGCATCTCGCCCGGACGCTGTCGCTGGCGGGCGCGATCCCGTTCGTCGCCGGGGCGGTGCTGTTGTGGGTCGGCAACGTCGGCGGCCTGTCGGGGGACTTCGTGTCCGGGGCCCTGAAGGGCTACTCCGCGGTCATCCTGTCGTTCCTCGGCGGCGTCCATTGGGGCCTTGCCCTGTCGGCACGCGACACGACCGCGCGCGACCGCGAGCTGCTGTTCTCGATCGTGCCCGTGCTGGTCGGCTGGATCGCGATCCTGTTCGCGTCGAAGACCGCGCTGATGGTGCTCACCATCGCGTTCCTGCTGCAGGGGCTGTTCGATATCTGGATGGCTTTGAGGGATCACGCGCCGAACTGGTATGCGCGCCTGCGGATCGAGATGACCGCCATCGTCTGCGTGGTTCTGCTGATCGCCTGGGCGGCGCTCTGACGCCCGGAGCATTTTCTATTCGTTCGGAATGCTTCGATCTGAACGGGAAATGCTGGTGACGCGGCCGCGGCCCGGCCGCTTCCCGCCCCCTGAAAAAAGAAACGCCGGGCTCCACAAGGGAGCCCGGCAGTTCCGTGCGATAAAGATCGCACGTCACCTTCCAGAGGGGAAACAGCTGCCATCATCGACGGGCCACAGGGAGGAGAACACGGCCCGTTTCATCCATCAGCTGAGCCTCAAACTGGCTCCCTCGCGCTGCACAAACAAGTCGCAAGGCTGCATAACAGACATGCATAGCCTGCATCGGTATTGATCAATCGGCAGAAAAGCTGGTGTTTCATGCCTCCAGACACCCCCATCCGGGCAGGATGTCACAGGTCTCCACCGGCTTTCGCGGACGCCGACTTAGGTGCATAGCAACACACAAGGCCCCGTCGAATCGCACCGGGCGCCTCTCCCCTGCCATCGTCTGCCGCCATGTCGGCGGGACGCTTCGCCTCCACCCGCACTGCCCCCTGATCCGCTGCCATGACCGGTTCCGCCATGACCCTGCCCGCCTCGTCCGCCCCGCCCGCGATCGTCCTCGTCGAGCCCCAGCTCGGCGAGAACATCGGCACGGCCGCCCGCGCCATGGCGAACTTCGGCCTCGACGACCTGCGGCTGGTCGCCCCGCGCGACGGCTGGCCGAGCGAGAAGGCGGTGGCGGCGGCATCGGGCGCGGTGCACGTGATCGAGCGGGTGCGGGTGTTCGAGACGACGGAGGCCGCCATCGCGGATCTCAACTTCGTCCTTGCCACCACGGCGCGGGCGCGCGGCTTTCCCAAGGAGGTGCTCGGGCCCGAGGAGGCGGCCGGGCGGCTGCTGGCGTCGGCCGGCGCGATGACGGCCGGCGTCCTGTTCGGGCGCGAGCGCTGGGGGCTCACCAACGAGGAGGTGGCGCTCGCCGACGCCATCCTGACCTACCCGGTGGATCCGCGCTTCGCCTCGCTCAACATCGCCCAGGCGGTGCTGCTGTTCTCCTACGAATGGCGGCGCCAGGAGACCAAGGGCTCGCTGCCCTTCGCCACCATGGAAACCGCCCCCCAGGCCTCCAAGGCCGACCTGATCGGGCTGTTCGAGCACCTGGAATCGGCGCTCGAGCCGACCGGCTACTTCCGGCCGCCGGAAATGCGCCCCGTCATGGTGCGCAACATCCGCACGCTGCTGCAGGACGCCCGGCTCGGCGTCACCCAGGTGCGGCTCCTGCGCGGCGTGATCGGCCACCTGGAGGGCCGGCGCGGCCGGCCGATCCCCGAAACCGTCGAGGGCCACGAGGATCCCGACGCCGGCGCCACCGGTCCCGCCCCGGGCGAGCAGGCGACGCGCGAATGAACGCCCCCATCCTCGTCTTCGATTCCGGGCTGGGCGGCACCACCGTCCTTGCCGCCGTCACCGACCTGATGCCCGGCGAGGACATCGTCTATCTGGTCGACGACGCGGGCTTTCCCTACGGCGACTGGGACGACGAAGCGGCCCTGTCCGCGCGGATCACCGACCTCGTCGCGGACGCCGCCGGCCGGACCGGCGCCCGCTGCGCGGTGATCGCCTGCAACACCGCCTCCACCGCCGCCCTGCCGGCGCTCCGGGCGCGGCTGTCGATCCCCGTCGTCGGCACGGTGCCGGCGATCAAGCCGGCGGCCGAGCGCACGACGTCGGGGCTGGTCAGCGTGCTGGCCACGCCGGGCACGGTGCGGCGCGACTACACCCGCGACCTGATCGCGCGCTTTGCCGGCGCGGCGCAGGTCACCCTCGTCGGGTCGCGCCGCCTCGCGGCGATCGCCGAGGCGTATGGCCGGGGCACGGACATCGACCGGCCGGCCCTCCTGGACGAGATCGCCGCCTGCTTCGTCGAGGCCGACGGCGGCCGGCGCACGGACACCGTGGTGCTCGGGTGCACCCACTACCCGCTGCTGATCCAGCCGTTCACCGAGATCGCGCCGTGGCCGGTGACCTGGATCGACCCCGCCCCGGCCATCGCCCGGCGCGTCCGCGACGTGGCGCCGCCGGCGGCCGGCGAGGGCGGCGGCGGCCTGGTCGCGATCTTCACCGCGGGAGAGGACCGGCGCCACGAGGTGGACCGCCTGCTCGCCCACCTCCGGCGGCGCGACGGCACGGCCATGAACGCGCCCCATCGTGCGGCTATGTCATAGTTTATTGCATGAAATCGGCAGTATCCGACCTTGGGACCCATGACAGGATCGTTCTGGCAACCCGGCGACGCTCCCCTCCGGGAAGGCGCTGGCCCGGCCGTTGCAGTCGGTTTCGGCCAGAGCCGGCTGCAGGGCGGGGCCCCGCCTGTCCCGGATCGTCTTCACCCGGCCCTTTCGGCACATTGAGCAGAGCGGAACAGACGTGAAGCGCGCATTCCGCAGAATGCCGACGGCGACGATCGGCTTCTACCTCATCGCGATGGTGGTCGCCGTCGCCCTGCCGATGCTCGCCTTCGTGGTGATCCTGCTGGACCAGCTGGAAGGCAGCGAGCGCCTCGCGCTGGAACGGCGGACCATGCGGGACGCCCAGGCGCTGTCGGCGGCCGTCGATCGGCAGCTCCACGACATGTCCGTCACGCTGCGCCTGCTGGCCACGGCGCAGGAGCTGGCAGACGGCGACCTGGAGACCTTCCACAACCGGACCCAGTCGGTGCTCCGGTCGAGTTCGATGTTCCTGATTCTCGCCGACCGGGACGGCCAGCAGCGCCTCAACACCCGGGTTCCCTTCGGCGCTCCGCTCGGCCCGATGTCGGACACGGAATCGCTGGCCTCGGCGCTGGACTCCAACACCATCGAGGTGTCCGACGTCTTCTTCGGCAAGACGGGCGGGCAATGGGTGTTCAACATCACCATGCCGCTGCCCGACGAGCTCGCCAACCGCGGCGCGGCGCTGATCCTGACGCAGAACGTCGAGACGCTGAGCCGGCTGGTGAAGCCGGAAGGCCTGCCGGAAGGCTGGTCCGCCGCGCTGATCGACGGCACCGGCCGGATCATCCTGTCGAGCGACGGCACCGCGCCCGGCGACGAATACGACCAGAGGATCGTCTCGCAGATCTCCGGCTACAGCGGGATGATCCCCCAGACCTCCACCGACGCCGGGATGATCGCCGGCTACGCCCGCGTGCCGGGCTGGTCGTGGAGCGTGGTGATCGCCGGGCCGGTCAACACCGCCCAGGCCTCGCTCGTCTCCACCTGGCGGCTGCTGATCCTCGGTGGCCTGCTGCTGGTGATGATCGCCATCGGCGCCGCATTCTTCCTCGGCCGCCAGATGCGCAACTCGGTGGTCTCGATCGCCCACATGGCCGAGCAGCTCGGCCGCGGCGAGATCGTCTCGCCGATCTCCACCCGCATCACCGAGGCGGACATGGTGTCCATCGCGCTCTCGGAGGCCTCCTTCGACCGGGCCGAGGCGGAGGACCGCATCCACTTCGTGATGCGCGAGCTCGCCCACCGCACCAAGAACCTGCTCAGCGTCATCCAGGCGATGCTGCGCCAGACGGCGCGCCAGAGCGACACGCTGCAGGAGTTCCAGGTCGCCGTGAGCGGCCGGCTGCAGGGCCTTGCCCGGTCGATCGACCTGCTGACCGCGGAGAACTGGACACGGGTGACGATGCCCCAGCTGGTCAACAGCCACCTGGAGAACTTCATCGACACCGAGGACCGGCTGGAGGCCCGCGGCAACAATTTCCCGCTGCGGCCCGAAGCCGTGCAGAACGTCGGCATGGCGCTGCACGAGCTCGCCACCAATGCGGTCAAGTACGGCGCCTGGTCGGTGCCCCACGGCAAGGTGGTGATCGACTGGAGCGAAGCGCCCTCGCCGACCACCGGCGACCCGTGGCTGACGATCCGCTGGCGCGAGAGCGGCGGCCCGCCGGTGACAGCACCGAGCCGGAAGGGCTTCGGCACGACGGTCATCGAACGCCAGCTGATGGCCGCCTTCGCCGCCACCGTCACCCTCGACTATCTGCCCGACGGGCTCGAGTGGACGATGACGGCGCCGTGCGCGACGCTCAAGTGGGAAGCCCGCAAGGCCGACCAGCCGGACTGACGCGCGCGCGATCGCCGCGCTTTCGGATCGAGGCGATCCGGCGGAAGCGGAATCGCTCGATGCATCGCGGCCGGGGCCGCTTCCCGTCGCCCAAAAGGGTCTGTCCGGCCGGCGACGGCTCTAACCCTGCGCTTCCAGCAGTTCGCCGGCGCGGTGCGGATCGCCTGGAGACAGCGCGCGCAGCCGCGCCGCATCGCGGGCCGGCGGGATCCCGAACAGCCGCGCATACTCCCGGCTGAACTGGGAGGGGCTTTCGTAGCCGACCGAGAAGCCCGCGCGCGCGGCCTCGACCTTTTCCGTCAGCAGCAGCCGTCGCGCCTCGTGCAGGCGGACGTGCTTCTGGTACTGCAGCGGGCTCATCGCGGTGACGGCCTTGAAGTGACGGTGGAACGACGCCTGGCTCATCCCCGCCAGGTCCGCCAGCGTCCCGATGGCGACCGGCCGGTCGTACTGCGCGCGGATGTGCGCAATGGCGCGCGCCACCTGCGACAGGCGGCTGTCGGCCTGCACGAACTGGCGCAGGAGATGGCCCTGTTCGCCCTGCAGCAGCCGGTAGAGCAGCTCCCGCTCCAGAAGCGGCGCCAGCATCCCGACGTCCTCCGGATGATCGAGAAGACGAAGCAGCCGCAGCAGCGGATCCACGATCTCCGCCGTCATCCGGCTGACGGCGAGCGCCTCCGCACCACCGACGGGCCGGGCATCTTCCGGCAGCCCGAGCAGGATGTCCGCCAGCATCGTCCGGTCGAGATGCATGCTCACGGCCAGGTACGGCGCATCGGAGCTCGCCTCGCAGATCTCCGCGCACACCGGAAGGTCGAGCGAAACGACCACGAACGTGCCGGCGTCGTAGCGCACCTCCCGCTCGCCGACGACGACCCGTTTTGCCCCCTGGGCCACGAAGCAGACCAGCGGCTGGTAGAGGCTCGGCGACGGCAGGGTGCGGGCCTGCGAATTGATCAGCGTCATCCGCGGCCACGCGGTCTGGAGGCGACCGTCCGGGCAGGATCGGCCAATCAGCTTTGCAAGGTCGGTCGTATCCATCATCGCAATCTCCGCGACAGCCCTGCCCTATTGTGCACGAGCGGCGCTTCGCGCGACCAGCCCGGCGGAAGCCATTGACAGGATCAGGCAAGAATCCGGCAAGAATTGGCTAACGCGCCGCCCGCTCGCGTCCCATCTTCGGTCCAGCTGGCCGCGCCCGCGGGTCTCGAGGCTCCACACCCCGGGGCCTGCTGAACGGATCCCCGCGCCTTCCCCCGGCGTTGCCCGGTGAGGAGCGCGCGGCCGGCCACCCGACGATGCGGCCCGCCTGCCGCTTCACCCCCAACGGATGAGATCAGACATGCGTTACAATCCGCTCGGACAGACCGGCCTCTTCGTCTCCGAACTGTGCCTCGGCACGATGACGTTCGGCGGCGGCGAAGGCATCTGGCGCAACATCGGCGCCGTCCAGCAGCAGGAGGCCGACGAGCTCCTGCGCACCGCCCTCGATGCGGGCATCAACTTTCTCGACACGGCGAACGTCTACGCCGGGGGCCTGTCGGAGGAGATCACCGGCCAGGCGCTGAAGAATGTCGGCGTGCCGCGCGACGAGGTCGTGGTGGCCACCAAGGTGCTCGGCGTCATGGGCGACGGGCCGAACCAGCGCGGCGCATCGCGCAACCACATCCTCGACCAGGCGAAGGCGAGCCTGAAGCGGCTGCAGCTCGATCACATCGACCTCTACCAGATCCACGGCTTCGACCCGCTCACGCCGATCGAGGAGACGCTGGAAGCACTCGACATCCTGGTCCGCCACGGCCACGTCCGCTATGTCGGCGTGTCGAACTGGGCGGCCTGGCAGATCGCCAAGGCGCTGGGCATTTCCGAACGCAAGAACCTGGCGTCGTTCCGCTCGCTGCAGGCCTACTACACCGTCGCCGGCCGCGACCTGGAACGCGAACTCGTGCCGATGCTGACGTCGGAGAAGATGGGGCTGATGGTGTGGAGCCCGCTTGCGGGCGGCCTGCTGAGCGGCAAGTACGACCGCGACAAGCAGACGACGGCTGACGGCCGCCGGGCGTCGTTCGACTTCCCGCCCGTCGACCGCGACCGCTCCTTCGATGCCATCGACGCCATGCGCACCATCGCCGACGCGAAGGGCGCCAGCGTCGCCCAGGTCGCGCTGGCCTGGCTTCTGCATCAGCCGGTGGTGACCAGCGTCATCGTCGGCGCCAAGCGGGTGGAGCAGCTCGTCGACAATCTCGGCGCGGTCGAGGTCGAGCTGTCGGCCGAAGACCTGGCGGCGCTCGACGCCGTCACGGCCCTTCCCGCCGAGTATCCGGGCTGGATGCTCGAGCGCCAGTCGAGCTACCGCGCCGAACAGCTCGCCAACAGCAAGCGCTGACGCAAGGCGGCGGCGCGGCGGATCCCGTCCGGCGCGCCGCTCACGCCACGACGATCGCGCATGCGGCGGCCTCGAAGGCGTCCGCAAGCCCGTCGGCCGGGGCGGCGTCGGTGACGATGCCGCGCAACTGGCGGGCGCTGCAGACCCGGCGGCCGGCGGTGCGCGAGAACTTGCTGGCGTCGGCCAGCGCCCAGGCGTCCCGCGCCGCTGCGACGCCCGCCCGCTTCACCGCCACCTTCGCGGGATCGAAATCCCAGGCGGCACCCTCCGCGTCGAACGCCGAGACGCCCAGGAAGGCATGGTCGAGCCGGACGTCGGACAGCGCCGCGACGGCGGCCGCCCCGGTGATCGCGCCGTCCGGCGTGTTCACTTCGCCCGGCAGCACCTCCACCTTCACCCCGGGCGCCCCGGCAAGGATCATCGCCGCCCGGAGCCCGGCGCACACCGCGCGCACGTCCGACAGGCCGTCCTGGTCCAGCACCCTCGCGAGCGCCGTCGCCGCCGCCTCGACGGTGGTCCCCACGTCGAAGAACACCGTGTCGCCGGACCGGACGATCTCCGCCGCCGCCCGGCCGATGAGCCCCTTGCCGGAGGTGTTGATGCCCTGCTTCGCCGTGTAGCTCGGCCGCGCCACCGCGTCGGCCAGCCCGGCGCCGCCATGGAAGCGCTTGAGCAGTCCCAGCTGGTCCATGGCGATCAGGTCGCGCCGCACGGTCTGCGCCGAACAGCCGAACCTCTGGGCGAGCCCGTCGATCGTGACGAATCCCGCCTCGCGCAGTGCGGAAAGAATCTGTTCGCGCCGCTCGCCCATCGCGTCCGGATCATGTAAGAATTCGTTCATCGGCATCTGAAGTACCACACAAGAGATCGCGCATGCCACTTCTCAAGCGTAGCGGCGACGGCATTCTTTGGCGAGGAAACGAGCGCTTCGACCCCTGGGCCGCCGCCTGGGTGAGGGGCGAGGCCCCTGCCGAGGTGACCACCATCGGCGCCCGCGAAGGGCTCCGAATGGTCATGTCCGGTCGCCGCGTCCGCCGCATTCCGGTCGGCGTCATCGGCCCCCGCGAACCCAATGCCCGCCAGAACGACGTCGCCTACGAGGTCGGCCACGCCCTCGGCATGCTGGGCGTCCAGATGGCCTGCGGCGGCAAGGGCGGGGTGATGGAAGCCGCCTGCCGCGGCAATCTCGAGGCGGGCGGCCAGCCGATCGGGCTGCTTCCCGACGAGGAATGGACGGGCGCCAACCCGTACGTGGCGATTCCGATCGCCACCGGCATCGGCGCCGCGCGCAACGCCATCCTGGCGCGCGCCTGCACCGCCCTCATCGCGGTCGGCGGCGGCTACGGCACCCTGTCGGAGATGGCCTACGGCCTGCAGTGGCAGCGGCTGGTGCTCGCCCTCGAGGGCGCGCCGGACGTCGCCGGGGCCGTCACGTGCAGCGACGCGGATGCGGCCATCGACCGGCTGGTGCACCGCCTCCTCTCCCTCGATGCCGACGGAGTGCAGGCCGACGACGACCAGACCACACGACTCTCGCTAACGTCATAAAACTTACAATCGACCGCGATATGTAAGAAGTCGACCACCAAGGGGGAAGCGATGGCGCTCGTGACATGGGCCTATCTGGTCTATCTGGCGTTGCCGATCGCCCTGCTTGCGGTGGGCTCGTTCGGAGAGAGCTGGACCAACACGCTGCTGCCGACGGGCATGACCGGCGAATGGTACCGCGCCGTGTTCGACGACCCGAGCTTCGCCCGCGCCTTCTGGACCAGCCTGCGGGTCACCGGCGCGACCTGCATCGTCGCCGCCCTGCTTGGCCTGCCGCTCGCCTATGCGGCGGTGACGGCGGGCACGAAATCCGCCTCGCGGCTGGTGCGTCTCGTCATGCTGGTGCCGGTGGCGGCGCCCGAGATCACCCTCGGCTTCGGCTTCATCATCGCCTTCTCCACCGCGACGACGCCCTGGCTCGGCTCGTTCTTCCTGCTGGTCGCCGGCCACGTCCTGCTGACGCTGCCCTACCTCGTCGCCACGCTGATGAACGACATGGCCTCGCTGAAGCTCGGCGAGCTCGAGGCGGCCGCCGGCTCGCTCGGCGCCGGCTTCTGGCGGCGGCTGATCGACATCGTGGTGCCGGTGTCGGCGACCAGCCTGCTCACCGGTCTGGTCACCGTCGCCGCCATTTCCATCGGCGAGTTCCAGCTCTCCAACCTGATCGCCGGTTTTCTCGATCGAACCTATCCGATCGTCCTCCTGCAGGCCTTCTACGGCGCGACGGGCTTCGCCTGCGCGGCAACGGTCATTCTCCTCGCGCTTTCGCTTCTCACCGGAACCGCCGCGGCGACGCTGTCCGCGGTCACCAAAAGGGAGTCCCTCTCATGAAGATGTTCATTGCCACCGCCGTGGCGGCCGTCGCGCTCGCGACGTCGGCCCAGGCGTTCGACGGGCCGGAGCTCTACGACGGCGAGCAGACCCTCTACGACCAGGCCGCCGAAGAGGGCATGGTCGTGTCCTTCGACACCGGCCCGACCTGGGCCAACTGGGGCGCCCAGTTCAAGGCCTTCAAGGAGCGCTATCCGGAAGTCGAGATGGTCTACAACGACCTCGGCTCGGCCGCGACCGTCGTCGCCCTCGACAAGTCGCGCAACCGCCCCCAGGCCGACACCGCCTACTATTTCGCGGGCTCCGCGCTGGACGCCGTCGACAAGGACGTCGTCGCCCCGTTCGAGCCGGTCAACTTCGAGAAGCTGCCGGAGCCGTTCAAGGATCCGCAGGGTAAGTGGTTCACCATCCACACCCTCAACGTCGCCTTCCTGGTCAACACCAACCTGGTGAAGGACGTGCCGCAGAGCTGGGCCGACCTGCTCGACGAGAAGTACAAGGGCTCGATCGTCTACCTCGACCCGCGCTCGACCGGCCAGGGCCAGGTGGTGGTGTTCGCCGCCGCGCTCGGCAACGGCGGCTCCATGGACGACATCCAGCCGGGCGTCGACTACCTCGCCAAGCTGCACCAGTCCGGCAACGTGCTGCGCACCGTCGGCACCACGCCTTACGCCCAGTTCCTGAAGGGTGAGATCCCGATCTACATCGGCTACGAGAACGACGGCCTGAAGGCCAAGTTCAAGGACGGCATGGGCGATGCGGTCGAGGTGGTGATGCCGGAGGAAGCCTCCGCCGCGGCCCCCTACGCCATCAGCATGGTCAAGAACGGCCCGAACCCGGCCGCCGCCAAGCTGTGGCTCAACTTCATCATGACCGACGAGGGCCAGGCCCGCTTCGCCGACGGCTACGTGCGTCCGTCGGTGCCGGGCGTGACGCTGCCGGAGAGCGTCGCCGCCGCGATGCCGGCCGCCCCGCAGCTGCAGCCGCTGGACGTCGCCAAGGCGAAGGCCATGAAGTCGGAGATTGACGCGGCGTGGGCAAAGGCCGTGCTCGGCCAATGATCCCGGCCGAACCGGACGGCGCGCGGGAGGCTTCATGCGCGCGTCGGTCCTGAAATGGGCGCTGGCGGTTCCCGCCGGCGCCTTTCTCGTCCTTTTCCTCGTGTGGCCGCTCGCCGGCATCGTGACGGAGGCCTTCTCCGACGGTGGCGGCGCGTTCGCGACGATCTTCGATGATCCGGTGTTCTGGAGCGGCCTCGTCGGCAGCGCCGTGCTGGGCACGCTGGCGCCGTTCGTCTCCACCGTGGTCGGGCTCGCCGTGGCGCTGCATCTGGCGCGGCTGTCGCCGACCCGGCGCACGGTGCTGCTGACGGTGATCGCGGTGCCGCTGTCGTTTTCCGGCCTGGTCGTCGCCTACGGCTTCATCCTGGTGTTCGGGCGCTCCGGCTTCGTGACCATGCTGCTCGCCGAGCTGGGCGCCGATCCGGCCGTCGTCGGCGGGCTCATCTACACCCCCGCCGGGCTCGCCATCGCCTACTGCTACTATCTCATCCCGCGCGCCGTGCTGGTCATCTTCCCCGTCGTCGCCAACTTCGAGACCGAGCAGCTGCACGCCGCCCGGGCGCTGGGCGCCTCGCCGCTGCGCGCCTTCCGCGACATCCTGCTGCCCCAGGTGGCGCCCGCCTGCCTCGTCGCCTTCGCGCTCTGCGCGGCGGTGGCGCTCGGCGCCTACGGCACCGCGCTCGCCCTCTCCGGAACCCAGATCGCAATCCTCCCGATGGTCCTCTACTCCAAGATCTCCGACTCCGGCGCCGACCTGCCCGCCGCCGCCGCCATGTCCCTGGTGCTGATCGCGCTTGCCTGCACGGTGATGGCGATCGCCGAGCTGGTGCGGCCGCGCGTGCGGAGGACGGCATGAGCGGCAAGCAGCTGCGGCTGGAAGGCTGCGCCAAGACCTACGCCGACGGCACCCGGGCGCTCGCCCCGGTGGACCTTGCGATTTCCTCCGGCGAGATCGTCGTGCTGCTCGGGCCGTCCGGCTGCGGCAAGACCACGCTGCTGCGCCTCGTCGCCGGCCTCGACACCCCGGATCCGGGCGGCAAGGTGCTTCTCGACGGCGTCGACGTGACGGCGCTGCCCATCGAGAAGCGCGGCGTCGGCATGGTGTTCCAGTCCTACGCGCTGTTCCCGCACATGTCGGTGGCCGGCAACATCGGCTACGGGCTGCGCGTCCAGGGCTGGTCGCGCAGCGACCGCGCCGAGCGCGTGAAGGAGCTGCTCGCCACCGCCCGGCTGGAGGAGTTCGCCGGCCGCCGCGTCGACCAGCTCTCCGGCGGCCAGCGCCAGCGGGTGGCGCTGGCCCGGGCGCTCGCGCCGCGCTCCGGCATGATCCTGCTCGACGAGCCGCTGACGGCGCTGGACGCCGGCCTGCGCGAGGGCCTGCGCGCCGAAATCGCGGCGATGATCCGCGCCCAGGGGGCCACCGCCCTCTACGTCACCCACGACCAGGCGGAAGCGCTGACGCTGGGCGACCGGCTGGTGGTGATGGACCGCGGCCGCATCGCCCAGGTCGGCACGCCGCGCGACGTCTACTATGCCCCGCAGAGCGACTATGTGGCCGGCTTCTTCGGCCCGGTGAACCGGCTCGACGGCACCGTGGAACACGGCGTGTTCACCACGGCCGCCGGAACCGTTCCGGTGCCAGGCCGGCCGAACGGCGCGACCACGCTCGCCTTCCGGCCGGAGGCGGCCGTCGTCGGCCACGGCGGCGGCCTGGCGTTCCGGGTCACCGCGGCGTTGTTCGAAGGCGCCCGCCAGCGGCTCGATCTGGAAGGCCCGCAGGGCGAGGCCCTCGTTGCCTATGCGCCCGGCGCCCGCCCCTACCTCCCGGGCGAGGACGTCGCCGTCGGCGTCGACAACGACGGGGTGTTGCGCACCCCGTCCAACGAGCAGGACTGATCCGTCATGCCCGGCCGTTCAGGACGGCGAAGCGCCAGCTCTTGAAGCTGCAGTCGACGTCGCGGAAACCCGCCTCGCGCATCCAGGCGAGTTGGTCCTCGACGCTCGCGCAGCGGTCGAACCGCATGCGCTCGCGCGCCTTGGCGATCTCGTCCTCGGGAACGCCGGCGGCGCGGACGTCGGCGAGCCATTTGAGGCCGTAGCGCTCCTCCAGCGCCGGCGTGGGTCCCAACACCTGCTCGGCGTTGACGAACAGCCCGCCCGGCACCAACGCCTGGCGCACCCGGGCGAACAGGGCCTTCTTCGCGTCGTGTTCCAGATGATGGATGGCCAGCGCCGACATCACCACGTCCCACGGCCCGCCAACATGGCTCGATGCCATGTCCGCGAGTACGAAGGTGACGCGATCGTCGCCGGCGAAACGGGCCCGCGCCTCGTCCAGCATCCCCTCGGATGCGTCGAGGCAGGTGACCCGAATGTCCGGCATCCGCTCCAGCAGAAGCGCGGCGAACAGCCCCGTGCCGGCGCCGAGATCGAGCACACGGAGCGGCTGCTCCCGGCGGAGATTGCCGATGAGATCCAGCGCCGTCCCGTAGAAGCGGTCGAAGCACGGGATGAAGCCGCGCCGCATGGCGTCATAGGCGCGGGCGTGGCGCGTGAAGATCGGGGCGGAAGGCGATGGCGACGCCGTCATGGCGCTGTCCTCTGGGTCTGCGGTCATCGGTGCCGTTTGTGGCATGCCCGTCATTGGCCGGCCACCGCCGGATTGAGGCTGTAGGTCGCCGTCGCCGAACCATGGGCGAGCACATGGCCCTTCATGGCGGCTTCGGCGTCGGCCCCGGTGAAGGCGCCGCTCAGACCCAGCGTGGGCACGTCGAGGGCGAAGACGTCGATCCGGTAGCGATGCACGCGCAGGTCGTTCGTCGGCGGACAGGGGCCGTCGTAGCCGCCGTAGGTCCCGGCCATGTCGGCATTGCCGGTGAAGAAGGCGGTGAAGACGTTGGCGCCGCGCACGCCATGATCGGTCTGGCCGATCGGCTTGCCACCGACGACGCGGCGTTCGCTCTCCACGCCGCGCGCCAGCATCGACTGATACGCCGGGATGTCGACCAGCACCCAGTGGTGGATGGTGACCCGGGGCGCGTCGGCGGCAATCGTCACGCCCGGCTTGTTGATGAGGGAGAAATCGGCCGGAACGTCCGCGTCGGTCATCAGGACCGCGTACGACCCCGTACCCTCCGGCCCCTCGCTCCAGCGGATCTCGGGGCTGACGTTCGTCTCGTCCGCCCCCTCCGGCGGGCAAAAGGCGGCGCTGTCGGCGAAGCGGCCCGCCGCGTCGACGTCGCCGATCGTCACGTCGAGGGTCTCTCCGGCCACCGCCGCCCCGGCGACCAGCGCGAACGCCGCCGCCGCAAGGCCCATCCGGGTCAGCTGAAATCCACTCATGGTCCGTCTCCTGATCGTCGGGGTTTATGGCCGCGACGATAGGCGTGCCCACGCCGGAAGATGGGCCCGGGTCGATCAGGAATGCGCCGGAACCGATCAGGCGTCTGGGCCGTCGCGGCGGCTGCCGCGGACGGCGGAGGGCAGGACGCCGAACGCCTCCTGGAAATGCCGGGCAAAGTGCGAGCGCGAGGTGTAGCCGGTCGCGGCGATCGCATCGGCGACGTCGGCGTCCCGCTCGGCGAGGATGACGCGCGCCGCGCGCATCCGCTCCTGCAGCAGGAGGCCGCGCAACGTCTCGCCCTCCCCCTTCAGCCGCCGGCGCAGCGTCGCCTCCGACATCGACAGCCGCTCGGCGACGATGGCGGGCGTCCAGGCGAAGTCGAGCCGGTGGCGGATCATCAGCCGCACCGCCTCAGCGACCGACCGCTCCACGTATTTCGGCGCGATCGGCAGCACGCCCCGCTCGGCGAGCACAAGCAGGATCTCCAGGATGCGGTGTTCCACGACCCGCCGCGACGCGCCCGCCTGTCCCGCCAGCGCCTCGCCCGCATGGACGATCGCCGAGCCGAGGGCGGCGTCGAGGGCGACGGCGGTGCCCGGCTCCGCCCGGGCGTCCGACAGGCTCGGCCACAGCCGGGCCGCCTCGATCACCAGGTCGCGCGGGAAGGTCACGCACAGCGCCCGGTAGACGCCCGTCGTCTCGTCCGGCACGTTCACCACGTCCACGTGCGACCCCGCCGCCAGCGCGATGGCCTCGCCCGGATGGTAGGTCCGCCGCTCGGCGCCCCAGAGCACCTCCTTGGTCCCCTCGATCACCACCACCAGCGCCGCCGCCGGCATCGTGAGCTCGCCCACCGCTTCGCGGGTGCGCGCCACGAAGGCGGTCATCGGGGTATGCTGGTCCGCTTCGAGGAGGTGGCGCGTGTCTCGCTCGGCGAACGGACGGAGGGCCGCGAGGAGCGTGCGGCGCGGATCGCCGGATCGGATCATGGTCATGGCTCGGTCCGTTGTCCGCCTTCGAGGGCCGCGGTTGCGCCCGGTTTGCACCGGCCTATTTGACTTGGCCGCCGGTTTCGCCTATCTCACGGCCCTTCGCTGGCGGCAACGCTGGCGGATTTCACGCACCCGTGGGATGTGGCGAAGCTTCGCACCGTCCCTGTCAGCCCGGATCTTGTGGGCAGAGGAGGGGGCGTGTCCATCGTTCCCAAAGAACATCCGTTCTCAAGAACATCGAAACACGAAGGACACGGTTTATATGTCGAAGCGCCATTCGCAGAAGCACAAACTCGACCGCCGCATGGGCGAAAACATCTGGGGTCGCCCGAAGAGCCCGGTCAACAAGCGCGAGTACGGCCCCGGCCAGCACGGCCAGCGCCGCCGCAGCAAGCTTTCCGACTACGGCATTCAGCTGCGCGCCAAGCAGAAGCTGAAGGGCTACTACGGCAACATCTCCGAGAAGCAGTTCCGGAAGATCTACGACGAAGCCGTCCGCATGAAGGGCGACACCTCCGAGCGGCTGATCGGCCTGCTGGAGAGCCGCCTCGACACCATCGTCTACCGCGCCAAGTTCGTGCCGACCGTGTTCGCCGCGCGTCAGTTCGTCAACCACGGCCACGTGATGGTGAACGGCCGCAAGGTCAACATCCCGAGCTACCGCTGCAAGGTCGGCGACGTCATCGAGGTGCGCCAGCGCTCCAAGGACATGATCCTCGTGCTCGAGGCGGTCAGCCTCGCCGAGCGCGACGTGCCCGACTATCTCGACACCGACCACTCCAAGATGACCGCGGTCTACAACCGGGCGCCGGGCTTCGGCGACGTGCCCTACCCGGTCAAGATGGAACCGAACCTGGTCATCGAGTTCTATTCGCGCTGATGTGAGGCTCCGCCTCATCGCGACGCCGTTCAGGCCGCCCTCCGGGGCGGCCTTTTCGTTTGTCCGGCACGGAGCGAAGCCGCACCCCTTGCGCAACGGGACCGTGCTGGCTACATCTGGCGAACTGTCTCAAAGGGGTGCCCGGACGGGCTGAGAGGCGATCCTGCCAACCCTGCGAACCTGATCCGGGTCATGCCGGCGGAGGGATTGAGATGACGGACGTCAAAGCCGCCATGGGCGGCCCCCTTACCCACCAGACCACGCTTCCGGGCCAAACCATCCGTCGGTCGACCATCGACGACGGGGGAGCGGACGCGTCATGACCGGCACCTCCGGCAGGATCGATGCCGCCGCCGTCGGCGCGGTGATCGCCCGCGTCCGCGACTGGGCGCCGCTGGTCCACTGCATCACCAACACCGTCGCCCAGAACTTCACCGCCAACGTGCTGACCGCGCTGGGCGCCGTGCCGTCGATGACCATCCACGCCGACGAGGTCGCCGCGCTGGTGGAAAGCGCCGATGCGCTGCTGGTCAATCTCGGCACGCTGGACCCCGACCGCCGCCTCGGCATCGAAGTCGCCGTCGCAGCCGCCCAGGAACACGGCAAGCCGTGGGTGCTGGATCCGGTCAAGGTGAACCGGGTGGCCACGCGCCGCGCCTTCGCGCTCGGCCTCATCGAGGCCCGGCCCGCCATCGTGCGCGGCAACACGGCCGAGATGGCCGCCCTCTTCCCGCATCTCGGCAGCGGCGGCATGGTCGTCGCCGTCACCGGCGCCCGCGACAGCCTGTCCGACGGCGACCGCACCATCCTCGTCGACAACGGCCACCCGCTGCTGGCGCGGATGATCGCCACCGGCTGCGCCCTCTCCGCCCTGATCGCGACCTGCCGCGCGGTGGAGAACGATTCGCTGCTGGCGGCCACCGCCGCCACGGTTGCCTGGAGCGTCGCCGCCGAGCGCGCCGCGGAAGGCAATCCCGGTCCCGGCACCTTCGCCGTCCGCCTGATCGACGAGATCGGCGAGATCGATCCCGACATCATCGAACGATACGCAAGGATCAGCCGTGGTTGACGTCCGCGTCTATGTGATTCTCGACCCCGAACATGCCGGCGGGCGGCCGCTCGCCGAGCTCGCGCGTGCCGCAGTCGACGGCGGCGCGACGCTGCTGCAGTACCGCGACAAGACCGCCGAGAGCGGCGAACTGGTCGCCACCGCCCGCGCGATCCTGTCGGCGATCGAAGGCACCGGCGTGCCGCTGCTGATCAACGACCGCATCGACGTGGCGCTCGCCGCGGGTGCCGACGGCGTCCACGTCGGCCAGACCGACATGGCGCCCGACGACGCCCGCCGCCTGCTCGGCCCCGACCCGATCGTCGGCCTGACGGTCCGCTCGATGGCCGAGGCGGAGGCCGTTCCCGCCGATCTCGTCGACTATGTCGGCATCGGCGGCGTGTTCGCCACCACCAGCAAGCAGAACCGCAACGCCCCGATCGGGCTCGCCGGCCTGGCGGAGATCTGCACCTTCCTCGACACCCGTGCGCCCGACCTCGGCCGTGTCGCCATTGCCGGCATCACCGCCGACACGGCGGCCGCGGTGGTCGATGCCGGCGCGCACGGCGTCGCAGTCATCTCCGCGGTTTCCGCCGCACCGGATCCGGCCGCCGCCGCGGCGGCGCTTCGCCACATCGTCGACCACACCCTCACCTCCGGGAAGACCGCTTCTTCATGAGCACTCCGATTGCGCTGACGATCGCCGGCACCGACCCGTCCGGCGGCGCCGGCATCCAGGCCGACCTCAAGACCTTCGCCGCGCTCGGCGTCTTCGGGGCGTCGGCGATCACCGCCCTCGTTGCCCAGAACACCCAGGGCGTGCGCGCCCTCCACGACGTGCCGGCCGACTTCATCCGAGCCGAGATCGACGCCGTCTTCGACGATCTCACCGTCCACGCCACCAAGATCGGCATGCTGTCGAAGCCCGTGGTCATCCGCACCGTCGCCGAGGCCCTCGATGCCCACGGCGCCCGCAACGTCGTGCTCGATCCGGTGATGATCGCCGCATCCGGCGACCCGCTGCTCGACGATGCGGCGGTCGCCGACGTGCGCGACGTGCTGCTGCGCCGTGCGCTGGTGATCACCCCGAACCTGCCCGAGGCGGCGCGGCTGCTGGAGTGCGAGGCGGCGGCGACCCAGGAGGAGATGCAGGCCCAGGCCGAGCGGCTGCTGGCGTTCGGCCCCGGCGCGGTGCTGCTCAAGGGAGGCCACGGGACCGGCTCGGACTCCGCCGACGTGCTGGTCAGCCGCGACGCGCCGCCGCGCTGGTTCGTCGCCCCGCGCATCGACACCAGGAACACCCACGGCACCGGCTGCACGCTCTCGTCGGCGATCGCCGCCGGCCTTGCCCGGGACCTGCCGCTGACCAACGCGGTCGAGGCCGCCAAGGCCTACCTGACGGCCGCACTCCAGCACGCCGACACGCTGACGATCGGCAAGGGCCACGGCCCCGTCCACCACTTTCACGCATTCTGGCAGGGAGGATCGACATGACCGACCCGACACCGAAATTCAGCCGCCGCGCGCTGATCGGCGGAGCCGCCGCCGCCGGCCTCACCGGAGCGCTCGCCCGCCCCGCGGTTGCCCAGGACGCCACGCGGCTGCGCATGGTCACCTCGTGGCCGAAGAACCTGCCCGGCCCGGGCGTCTCCGCCGAGCGGGTGGCCGAAGCGATCGGCCGGCTTTCCGGCGGCCGCCTCGCCGTGGAGATCTTCGCCGCCGGCGAACTCGTGCCGGCGCTGGAGACCTTCGATGCGGTGCAGAACGGCACCGCCGACATGGCCCACACGGCGGCGATCTACTGGTCCGGCAAGATGCCGTCCGCGCCGCTGTTCACCACCGCGCCGTTCGGGCTGACCCCGCGCGAACACATGACCTGGATCGACGCCGCCGGCGGCCAGGCGCTGTGGGACGAACTCTACGCCGACTTCGGCTTGAAGCCGTTCATGGCCGGCAACACCGAGTTCAACATGGCCGGCTGGTTCAACCGGCCGATGGAGTCCCGCGAGGACCTGGTCGGCCTCAAGGTCCGCATCGTCGGCCTCGGCGCGGAGATCCTGCGCCAGCTCGGCGCGACGCCGGTGTCCATGCCCACCTCGGAGGTGTTCGGCGCGCTGCAGTCCGGGCTCGTCGACGGCGCCGAGCTGCTCGGCCCCTACAGCGACACCTCGCTGGGCATGCAGAAGGTGGCGGAATATTATTACGGCCCGGGCTTCAACAAGCCGAACGGCACCGGCGAGGTGATCGTCCGCAAGCAGGTCTTCGATGGGCTGCCGGCCGACCTCCAGGCCGTCGTGGCGGCCGCCTGCGCCCAGGAGCATGCCCGGGCCCTGGCGGAAGCCGGATGGCGCAACGCGGAAAGCCTGAAGGCGCTGAAGGCCGGCGGCACCGACGTGCGCATCGTGCCCGCCGACATCCTGTCGGCAGCCGAGCCGATCGCCGAGGCGATCTACGACTCCATCGCCGCCGAGGATCCGATGTCGGACAGGATCGTCCGGTCCTACCGCGACGCCCGCGCCACCATGGGCGGCTGGGGCACGTATTCGATCGAATCGTTTCTGCGCGCCCGGATGGGCTGACCCGCAGACGGCATCCCGACCGGTCAGCGGTTGTTCAGATCCCGCTGGTAGGTCGGCTGCATCTGGTTCTGCTGCATGTTCTGGATGGTCTGGCGCTGTTCCAGGCCCTGCATGTTGGCGCGGTCGTTGAGCTGGTTCTGGGTGTTGCGCAGGCTCTGATTCAGCTGGTTGGCCGACCCCTGCAGGTTCTGCCGGGAGTTTTCCTGCTGGTTCTGCAGCCGCTGCTGGGTGCTTTGCGCCTGCGCGGTCGGACCGGCCGCCATGAGCGCCAGCAAGGCGGCCGCGGCAAGGACCGCCGTCCGGCGATTGCGTCCGTCGTTGCGTGTCATCGCGCCGTCCCTCGTCTCGCTCGTGCGGCCGGGGACGACCTCAGCCTTTCCAGCGGCCGGTGTCCCACAGCGCCCTCAATCCTTCCCGATAGGTAGGGTATTGGAGCCGGACGCCAAGCTCGTCGTGGAGCCGCGCGTTGGAAACCGTCTTCACGTCTCCGTAGAAGGTGCGTGCCATCGGCGACAGGGTGGCCTCCTCGAAGGGCACCTCCGGAGGCGGCTCGACGCCCATCAGCCGGGCGGCGAACTCGACCACCTCCTGGGGCGGGCACGGCTTGTCGTCGACGACGTTGTAGATGCGCGATGCCGGCCGCTCCATCACCCGCTCGATGACCAGCGCGATGTCGTCGACATGGATGCGGTTGAAGATCTGGCCCGGCTTGATGATCCGCTTGGCGGTGCCTTCGGCCAGCTGCTTCAGCTGGTTGCGGCGCGGACCGTAGATGCCGGCCAGCCGCAGCAGCGACACCGGCACGTGGGTGCGGCTGCCGAACGCCATCCAGGCGGTCTCGGCGGCGAGCCGCCACACCGCCCGGTCGGTGGTCGGCAGGCAGGCGGTGCGCTCGTCGACGAGGCCGCCTTCGTGGTTGCCGTAGACGCCGATGGTCGACAGGTAGCCGACCCACTTGAGGCTTTCCGCGTTCATCAGGTCGCGCTCGTGATGCCACAGGAACGCATCGCCCTGGTCGTTCGGCGCGGCCGACACGACGATGTGCGTCGCGTTGCGGATGGCGTCGGAGAGCGCCGGCGACGCCTTCGTCCCGTCGAACAGGATCGTCCGGATGCCGCGCCGGTGCAGGGTGTCGGCCTTCTCCGGGTCGCGCGTCGTGCCGGTGACGTCGATGCGCCGCGTGTCGAGGCGCTCGACGAGGGCATTGGCGCTGTAGCCGAACCCAAGGCAGACCAGCCGGATCGCGGGGGCATCGCCGTTGAAGTGGGGATCGGGGTGGGGCTCGGTGGTGGGGGTCAGCACGCAAGGCCTCCCATTCTCTTCAGTGGATCGGATCGGTGGTCCAGGGCGCCACGCGGAAGGACGGAAGCCGCGTCTGCCCCCGTCTCCCGCCCATGCGGTCTGGCATTGGCTGCGGTCATGGCTCGGGGTCGCTCCGATCCGAGGTCGCCCGGACACGGGGCGCATCGATTGCGCCGGTATCAGCGGCCCTATCGTATGGCAGAAGTTCGCCCAGCGCCCAACCCGCGGCCTCCCGGACCACCGGATCGGCGTCGGCGAGCAGCGGTTCGACCGCGTCCGCCAGCTCCGGCCGGCCGGAGTTTCCGATCGCCACCAGCACGTTGCGGACGAACCGGGACCGGCCGATGCGCTTGATCGGCGATCCGGAAAAGCGCGCGCGAAACGCGGCGTCGTCGAGGCCGACGAGCGCGCGCAGCGGCGGATCGATCAGATCGTCGCGCGCCGCGAGCTTGGCTTCCCGGGTCGCTAGCGCGAACTTGTTCCACGGGCAGACGGCCAGGCAGTCGTCGCAGCCGTAGATCCGGTTGCCGATCGCCTTGCGGAACCGGTGCGGGATCGGACCGTGGTGCTCGATGGTGAGGTAGGAGATGCAGCGCCCGGCGTCGAGCTGGTACGGCGCCGGAAAGGCATCCGTCGGGCAGACGTCCAGGCAGCGCCGGCAGGAGCCGCAATGGTCCGTCTCCGGCGCATCCGGCGCCAGCTCCAGCGTGGTGAACAGGGCGCCCAGGAACAGCCAGGAGCCGTGCTCGCGCGACACCAGGTTGGTGTGCTTGCCCTGCCAGCCGAGCCCGGCCAGTGCTGCCAGCGGCTTTTCCATCACCGGGGCGGTGTCGACGAACACCTTCACGTCGCCGCCGGCCCGCGCCACGATCTGGCTGGCCAGCGTCTTCAGCCGGCCCTTGATGACGTCGTGGTAGTCGCGGTGGCGGGCGTACACCGAGATCGCCCCCCGGTCGCGGCGGGCGAGAGCCTCGAGCGGATCGACGTCCGGCCCGTAGTTCAGCGCCACCATCACGATCGAGCGGGCGTCGGGCCACAGCGCGTTCGGATGGCGCCGCCACTCGGCCTTCTCGGCGAGCCAGTCCATGCTGGCGTGGCGGCCCTTGGCGAGAAACGTCGACAGGCGCGCGCCCAGCTCGCCCGGCACCGCGTCGGCCCTGAGGACGCCGGCGGCATCGAACCCGAGCTCCGCGGCCCGCGCCCTGACGAACGCCGACAGCCGCGCCTGCGGCGCGGCTCCGTCGTCCGTGGGAGCATCCTGGGCCATGTCCATCCGAACCAACGCGCCGGCAGGGTTGGTGTTTCCCGACCGTCGCCCGCCAGGCGGGCCGGGCGCGCAACCGCGCGGCGTCAGAAGTCGAGATCCGCGTAGTGCAGCGACGGCCGCACCCCGCGCGCGCTCTCGCCGAGGATGGGCCGGAAGGACGGGCGGGACTTCATCCGAGCATACCAGGCCCGTGCCGCGGCGTCCTCCTGCCAGGGCACCTCGCCGAGATAGTCGATCGCCGACAGCGCCGCCGCCGCGGCAAGATCCGCGAAGGTGATGGTGTCGCCGGCCAGCCAGTCGCGCGTCGACACCAGATAGCCGAGATAGCGCAGGTGATTGCGCATGTTCGCCCGGGCGGTGCGCAGCGAGGCGGAATCCGGCGCCCCGCCGCCGGCGCCCGCCGGCATCTCCATCTTGTAGATGCGCTCGCCGACGAACGGGCCCGACACCTCGTCGTGGAACTTCGACAGGAACCACTCGGTGAGCCGGCGCACCTCGGCGCGCGCATCCGGGTTGTCCGGCATCAGCCGGCGCTTGCCGGCGGCATAGCCGCGGGTGTCCTCCAGATACTCCATGACGACGCTCGCCCCGCACAGCGGCGGCCCGTCGTTCTCGATGACGACCGGCACCTCGCCCGACGGATTGAGCCGCAGAAAGGCCTCGCGCGGATGCCAGACCTGCTCGATCACGAGGTCGAATCGCGTTTCGTACTCGCTGAGCGCGAGGCGGACGAAACGGCAGGACGGGGAAAAGGGATGATGATAGACCGTGAACATCTCGCGCGTCGCGCCTGGGGAGGGGAACCTGGATTTACCGACTGTCCCAAGTGCGGAAAAGCGGTGGAGGAAAAGCGTTCGAACCTAAGAGGTTAACAGGCAGTTTAGACGACCGTGCGAGTCTCCTGCCGCCGTCGATCGCGCGGATCGAACACCTTGGACGTGGCGAGGATGGGGCACGCGGTCCGACAAGATGACACGGGCTGACCAATAGCCCGGTTTCACCGGTTTTGACCATCTCCAGACAGACTTGAAAAGCGGAGCCCCCATGGAGGCAGATACGATCATCAGCGCCGTGATCCTCGGATTCGTCGAGGGCCTCACGGAGTTCATTCCTGTCTCCTCGACCGGCCACATCCTGCTGCTCGGCCACTTCCTCGGTTTCGAAAGCACCGGCAAGACCTTCGAGGTGCTCATCCAGCTCGGGGCGATCCTGGCGATCCTGTGGGTCTATTTCGGCCGGTTGTGGCACATGGTGGTCGCCTTTCCAACGGATCCGAAGGCGCGAAGGTTCCTTGTCGGCATCGTCATCGCCTTCCTTCCGGCGGCCTTCGCGGGCGTCCTCCTGCACGGCTTCATCAAGGCGGTGCTGTTCGAATCGCCCGCCCTCATCTGCACCATGCTGATCGTCGGCGGCATCCTGCTGCTGCTGCTCGACCGGATGCCGCTCCGGCCGCGCTACACCGACGCCTATTCCTATCCGCTCTGGCTGGCGCTGACGATCGGCTGCTTCCAGACGCTTGCTTTGGTTCCCGGCGTCTCGCGCTCCGGCGCCACCATCGGCGGTGCGCTGCTATTCGGCACCGACAAGCGCTCGGCGGCCGAGTTCTCCTTCTTCCTCGCCCTGCCGACCATGGCCGGCGCCTTCACCTACGATCTCTACAAGAACCGCGACGCCCTCTCGATGGACGATGCGCTGGTGATCGCCATCGGCTTCGTCGCGGCGTTCATCGCCGCGGTGATCGTCGTCCGCTCGCTGCTGAACTTCGTCTCGCGCCACGGCTTCGCGCCGTTCGCCTACTGGCGGATCGCCGTGGGCACGGTCGGGCTGGTGGCGCTGTTCCTCACCGCGCCGGCCACCGCCACCCGCGAGGCGCTGCCGCCGCGCGACGCGGGCCCGCTGCCGGAATCCACCTCGCTCGCCGCCCCGCCGAGCGCCGGGCCGATCATCGTGCCGGCGCCGCAGAACGCCAGCGAGGGCGCCATGCGCGCCGTCGTGCCGTCGCCGAGCCAGGCAGGCGCCGGCGGGCCCGCCGGCGCGTCCGGGGCGCCGCAGTTCGACGGCAGCGAGTTCGAGCGCCGCTTCCGCGAGCCGCCCCAGGTCGAGCTCAAGCCGGCCGCCCCCGGCGCAACCGGCGGCGCCACGCCCCCGGCGGCCGCCGCCCTGCCGCCGCTGCCGAAGACCAATCCGCCGCTGCCGCCGCGCAAGCCCTGACGGGCGCCCTGGAGCGCCGACGCGGCCAGCCGATGCCGGGCACGCCGGCGCCGCGGTGGACACGGTCCGCCGCCGGGGCGGCCGCGACCGAGCCCGCCCGCATGGCGGTCTGCGCGTCCGGCGAAGACGCAATCTCCGGGGGGATCGGTTCCGCGAGCACGCCTTGCCGTTCAGATCCGACCGACCTGACCGGCAAGGGCTCGGGGACCTACGAGTGCTGCTGGCGGCTGAATTCGCCGGTCGGGCGGAAGCGCCACAGATAGGTCGGCAGGATGGAGGCCAGCGTGTCCGGCGCGATGCCGAGACCGGCGAAGGTCCGGCCGTTCGCCTCGGCCGCCGCCGACACCACGTTGTCGGACTTCAGCAGCCGGACCTGGTCGGTGGTGAGCGGCGGCTTCGGCAGCACGCTCATCAGCCGCGCCTGCAGCGCCGCCAGCCCGAACGGGATGGCGACGATCCGCGTCGTCGGCCGGTCGATCTCGTCGAGCATCAGCTGGAGCAGGGCGCGGAACGTCTTCACCTGCGGCCCGCCGAGTTCGTAGACCGCGCCGGCGCGGGCCTGGCCCTCGACGGCGCAGGCGATCGCTTCGGCGACGTCGCCGACGAACACCGGCTGGAAGCGGGTGTCGGGGCCGACGACCGGCACCACCGGCGACAGCCGGGCGATCTCGGCAAAGCGGTTGAAGAAATCGTCCTCGGGCCCGAACAGGATCGACGGCCGCATGATCACCGAGGCCGGCAGCGCCTCCAGCACCGCCGCCTCGCCTTCGGCCTTGGAGCGGGCGTAGGCCGATTCGGAGCCGGCGTCGGCGCCGATGGCCGAGATCTGCACGATCCGGTCGAGGCCGTGCGCGCGGGCCGATTCGGCGATCTGCCCGGCCCCGTACGCCTGCACCGCGGCGAACGACTGGCGGCCGGACGCGGCCAGGATGCCGACCAGGTTCACCACCGCGTCGGCACCGTGCACCGCCGCGTCGATCGAGGCCCGGTAGCGGACGTTGGCCTGCACCGGCTTGATCTGGCCGACCGAGCCGAGCGGCTGCAGGTGGCCGGCGAGGTCCGGGCGGCGGACGGCGACGCGGATGCGCCAGCCGCGCTGCGCCAGCTGGCGGACCACATAGCGGCCGAGAAATCCGGCCCCGCCGAAGACCGTCACCAGCTTGTCGCTACGGATCTCGTTCATCGCTCATATCTCCTCGCGCCGGTCGCGGCCGCTGCCCGCATCGCTTCGCTTTCGGCCCCTTCTCTAGAGCTTTTCCGGGCCGGTTGGAACCATGCTGCACGCGGCAGTGTGGCGCTCGGATCGCGGCCGATCCAGGCGCCGCGCGGCGCCTGCCGGGCGCCGGCCCGGCGCCGGCCGGCCCCGGCCGGCCGTCGTCGATGCCGCCGCTGCTGCCCGCCACGCACCGCCACGGCGACGAGATCCGTGGGAAACCCGCCCGCGCCGCAACAACGCGCTTGTGACAGATTGACATCGTCCGGCCGGCGCCGTAGGTGGAGGGCCGCACCAGCCCAGGTGGCGGAATTGGTAGACGCGCACGGTTCAGGTCCGTGTGCCGCAAGGCGTGGAGGTTCGAGTCCTCTCCTGGGCACCATCGCGGCTTCTAGTGAAGCTTCAAAAGCTCCGACAATCCCCGGAAACGCTAGAACCTCCCGGCCAACAAGGTCCAGGACGCTCCGGGGGTATCCGTTGGCAGCCGGCCGATGTGGGGGTATGTTCGGGGGTATCGACGCGATACCCCCGGCGGATGCCCTCTCCCAATGCCCCTGACCGATACGGCCCTCCGAAACGCCAAGCCGCATGATCGGCCTTACAAGCTCGCGGACGGTGGCGGCCTATATCTCCTGGTAAATCCGACAGGCTCACGGCTCTGGCGGCTCAAATACCGCGTCGAGGGGCGTGAAAAGCTTCTTTCTATCGGCGCCTATCCCGACGTTTCGCTAGCGCGGGCGCGCGAGCGCCGCGATGAGGCACGAAAAGCCCTCGCCGAGGGCCTGGACCCCTCCGCACTCAAGAGGCACGCGCGACAGGCCGCCAAGGCTGCACCGGTAAATACCTTTCGTGCAGTCGCCGAGGAGCACCTCGGCAAGCTCACACGCGAAGGGCTTGCCGATGTCACGCTGGGGAAACGGCGCTGGCTCTTGGACTTCGCATACCCCCACTTCGGCGACCGAGATATCGCGACCGTGAGTTCTGCGGACGTGTTGGCAGCACTTCGGCAGGTTGAGGCAAGAGGGCATCATGAGACGGCACGGCGGCTTCGATCCGTCACCGGTTCCGTCTTCCGGTACGCCATCGCCACCGCCCGGATCGAGAACGACCCGACGATTGCGCTTCGGGGCGCCTTGATCACTCCAAAAGTGCGCCACCGACCGGCCGTCACTTCGTCGGCTGAACTAGGCGTATTGCTCCGGGCAATCGACGGTTACGGCGGCCAGCCAGCGACAACATCCGCATTGCGCCTTTTGCCGATCCTTTTTCCCCGTCCTGGCGAGTTGCGCGCCGCGCGGTGGTCGGAATTCGACTTTGAAAAGGCGGTATGGTCCATCCCGGCCGAGCGGATGAAGATGCGCCGCCCTCACCGGATACCATTGCCACCGCAAGCAATCGTCATATTGCGCGAACTCCAGGCCGTCACAGGAGCTAGCGCATTCGCCTTCCCTTGCATCGGAGCGGCGAAGAAGCCGATCAGCGAGAACACGCTGAACGGTGCGCTGCGCCGCCTCGGCTTTGGACCAGACGTCGCCACGGCGCACGGCTTCCGCGCCACGGCCTCTACGCTCCTCAACGAAAGCGGATTGTGGAACCCCGAAGCGATCTTCAATGACAAGTGCGTTCCAACCGACGTGGCGGTCTACCTGCTGTGCGCGCTATGGGCGGATATCCGTGAAGACGGATTCGATGATGAGGGATATGCGCGATCGATGCTGCGCAAGGTCCTCTGGCGCTGCTGCTTCACCGACCGTTACGGAAAGACGTCGGCCACCCGCTCCTTCATGGACTATCGCACTATCAAGGAACTGCTTCAGGATCGCTCATCACAGGTGAAATGCGAACTTTTCGACGAAGAGCTCTACAGGCTTCCCGAACCGGAGGAGCTGAAGCTCGCCGGCTGGCCGGGACGGAGGGACCGATTGCCTCGCGCAATTCTCGCCACATCGCTCCGTGCCGGGGGCCACGATTTCGCCAACGGCGCAAAGGCCAGCCCCGAGAGCGTCACGCGACGCGAGTTCCACCACATCTATCCAGTCCACGCGCTGGGCGGAGACCGCGAAGATGATCGGGTCAGCTGTGCCTTGAACTGCGCGCTGATCAGCTGGACGACGAACCGCAAGATCGCGGCCAGCTCCCCGAAGCAATATATCGAGGAGCGCGCACGTGCGGCGAGCCTTGGCGAATCCGAGGTTCGCCACCGCCTTGCCAGCCATCTGATCCCCTATGAAGCGCTCGTCAGCGGCGACTACGAAGCGTTTCTGAACGCCCGTGCGAATGTGATCGCGCAGCATATGAGAACACTCTGCGACGGCTCCATTCCGACCATGAACCTGCAATCATGAAACAGACTCCCACCGTCTCCGTTTCCTACTCGCGAACCGGAGCTTCGACAAAGGCGAACGAGCTGGGCATGCGGCCCATGCAGGTGGCTGCCTACGAGAAGCGGGGCGAGCCATACCTGCTCATCAAGTCTCCGCCGGCTTCCGGCAAGAGCCGCGCGCTCATGTTCATCGCGCTGGACAAGCTCGCCAACCAGGGGTGCAGGCAGGCGATCATCGTGGTGCCGGAGCGGTCCATCGGCGCCAGTTTCCACGACGAACCGCTCTCCCGGCACGGCTTCTGGACCGACTGGACCGTCGCGCCGAAATGGAACCTCTGCAACGCGCCCGGTGCGGACAACGGCGGCAAAGTCAATGCGGTCGAGGCCTTCCTGAACAGCGACGACAAGGTGCTGGTTTGTACCCATGCGACGTTCCGCTTCGCAGTGGATCGGCTCGGCGTGGAGGCCTTCGACGACCGGCTGATCGCCGTGGACGAGTTCCATCACGTCTCGGCCAACCCGGACAACAAGCTCGGCCTGCATCTTGGGGCGCTCCTCGCTCGCGACCGCGTGCACATCGTCGCTATGACGGGCTCCTATTTCAGGGGCGACGCCGATGCCGTGCTTGCGCCCGAAGACGAGTCGAAGTTCGACGAAGTCACTTACACCTATTACGAGCAGCTCAACGGTTACGAATACCTGAAACAGCTCGACATCGGCTACTTCTTCTATGCCGGCTCCTATGCCGACGACATCCTGAACGTACTCGACCCGACCGAAAAGACCATCGTCCACATCCCGAGCGTCAACTCGCGGGAGAGCACCAAGGACAAGATCAAGGAGGTGGAGCACATCATCGAGGCGTTGGGGGACTGGCAAGGCACCGATCCGGCGACCGGCTTCCAGCTTGTTCGCACGGCTGAAGGCCGCCTCCTTCGCATCGCCGATCTGGTCGATGACGACCCGGCCAAACGCGAGCGCGTCTCCGCCGCGCTGAAGGACCCCAGCCAGAAGAACAACCGCGACCATGTCGACATCATCATTGCGCTCGGCATGGCGAAGGAGGGCTTCGACTGGATCTGGTGCGAACACGCGCTGACGGTGGGCTATCGGTCGAGCCTGACCGAGATCGTTCAGATCATCGGCCGCGCCACCCGCGACGCGCCCGGCAAGCTGCGCGCCCGGTTCACCAACCTGATCGCAGAACCGGATGCGTCGGAAGAAACCGTCACCGAGGCCGTCAACGACACGCTCAAAGCCATCGCCGCCAGCCTGCTGATGGAGCAGGTGCTTGCACCGCGCTTCGAGTTCAAGCCCAAGAATCCGGCCAGCGGCCCGGTGGAGGGCTTCGATTATGGCGAAGGCGGTTATGATCCGAATAAGACGAATGTCGGCTTCAATGAAGAAGCTGGCCTGTTTCAGGTCGAGATCAAAGGCCTTGTCGAGCCGAAGAGCGAAGAGGCGCAACGCATCTGCCGACAGGATTTGAACGAGGTCATTGCCAGCTTCGTGCAGGACAAGACCACGATCGAGCGCGGCTTGTTCGATGCCGATCTGGTGCCGGAAGACCTGACCCAGCTCCGCATGGGCAAGATCATCAAGGATAGATACCCCGAGCTGAATCAGGAGGATCAGGAGGCCGTACGTCAGCACGCCGTCGCCGCACTCAACCTGACGCAAAAGGCAAAGGCGCTGCTCAATCCGGGCGGAGAGGCGTCCAGTACTGGGAACACGGCTTTGATCGACGGGGTCCGAAAGATTTTGGTGGACGTGCGCGAGCTGGACATCGACCTCATCGACCGCATCAATCCGTTCGGCGAAGCCTATGCCATTCTTTCCAAGGCGATGACCGAGGAGAGCCTGAAACAGGTCGCGGCCGTGATTGGGGCGAAGCGCGTCAACCTCACCATCGAGGACGCGCGGGAGCTTGCCAAGCGAGCCTTGAGGTTTCAGGCAGGAGCGCGGCCGACTGCCTTCGATCACGTCGCCGGATGCCTGGGAAAAGCGCATGGCCGAGGGCGTGGCCTTCCTTCAACGCATGCAGGCGGAGGCGGCGCGTGGCTAAGGGCTTCTCCGAAGAAGACGACGCCCTGCTCGCTGAACTCGGTGTCGAGACCGAGGCGAAGAAGGTGTCCAGCCGGACGCCGCGCGAAGAGCGGATCATCGCCGGCTTCGAGGAGATTCAACGTTTCGTCGAAGAGCACGGGCGCGCACCACAGCATGGCGAGGATCGGGACATCTTCGAGCGGCTCTATGCCGTTCGGCTCGACCGGCTGCGGGACCAGGCCGACTGCCGCGCGGTTGTCGAACCGCTCGACCATCAAGGGCTTCTGGCCGGCGCACCATCCTCAACGGGCGACGCCTCAGACGAACTCGACGATGACGAACTCCTGGCGCAGCTCGGCGTGGGAGATACCGCGCCCGGCGACATCACGGACTTACGCCATGTCCGATCGTCTGCAGACAAGCGCGCCGCCGAGGAAATCGCCAACCGCGAACGGTGTGAGGACTTCGACCGGTTCAAACCCCTCTTCGTCGCCGTGCAAAACGGCCTCGACAACGGCGAGCGCATCACTCAGCCAATTCGCAAGGATGCAGGTTTCCTGAAAACGAGCATTACGGCTGGAGAGTTTTTCATCCTCGGGGGCCAGACCGCTTACGTCGCCGAAGTCGGCGAACCCTTCAAAGCGCCCAATGGCGAGAGCGACGCCCGACTGCGCGTCATCTATTCCAACGGAACGGAAAGCAATCTGTTGCTCCGCTCCCTGCAACGCGCCCTCTACAAGGACGAGACCAGCCGGAGGGTGTCGGAACCGAGTGCCGGGCCGCTATTCTCCGGCGAGTTCGAGCCTGACGACCTCGCCAGTGGCACCATCTACGTTCTGCGCAGCACGTCGGATAACCCCGTTGTCGCCGCAAACCGTGACCTTGTTCACAAAATCGGTGTCACCGGTGGTGACATCAAACGACGCATTGCCAATGCGAAGCTCGATCCGACCTTTCTCCTGGCCGATGTCGAGGTCGTCGCCACCTACAAGCTGTTCAACATCAATCGCACCCGGCTGGAAAACCTGATCCATCGGGTTTTCGGTCCGGCCCGCCTCGACATCGAGATCAAGGATCGTTTCGGTCAGCCTGTCATCCCGCGTGAATGGTTCCTTGTGCCCTATTTCGTGATCGACGAGGCGATCGAGATGATCAGGGACGGCAGCATTGAGAATTTTGTTTATGATCCGTCTCTCGCGAAACTGCGCAAAATCGGTCCCTCCGCATGAAATAGCGAGCCACGGCCGACGCCCCAACGCCGAGTCAATGGGGGTATGATTGGGGGTGTCGACCTAAACCCGAATTAATTCATTCATTGATATCATAGCCTTAACTGGATCGGCAGGGTCTCTCCTGGTCGCGACACCGCGGATCGGCGAAGCGCCAATCGCATGGGAGTGCCGCCTTTTCAATGTGATCGAGCTGACAGGAACCCGCTCGCTGGTGCTCGGCGAGATCGTGGCGATGTATTTCCGCGACGACCTCATCGACCTCGATCGGATGCGCGTCCACGTGGATCGCTTTCACCCGATCGGGCGGCTCGGAGGGCCGACCTACTGCCGCTCCGACGATCGCATGATTGTTCCGGTGCCGGCGTTCGACAAGAGCGGCACACCCCGCGTCTGACCGCCTCAGCGGCGTGGCCGGCCGAGAGCTGCCGGGTCAGTGTGGCCGGCGCGGCGGCAGCGGCGTGGCCGAGGCGGGGGTGTCCGTGCCCGGCAGCCCCTGAGCCGCCGCACCGCCCTCCGTCGCCAGGCTGCGATACCGGCCGGGAGATACGCCGAGCAGCTTGCGGAACACGGCGCCGAAGGCGCTCTGGCCGGCATAGCCGACCTGCTGCGCGATGCTGGTGAGCGATGCGTCGGTGTCAATGAGCAGCCGGCAGGCGACCTCCATCCGCTTCTGCGCCTGCCACCTGAGCGGCGGCACGCCGGTGGTGCGACGGAACGCCCGGCACGTGTGCTCGGCCGAGCGATCGACCAGCTCCGACAGCTCCTCCAGGCTGACGGTGCGATCGAGGTTCTGCTCCAGATGCGTGCAGATGCGCCGCACCTGCCAGGGCGCCATCTCGCCGCCCGGGCTGCGGGGTGCCTGTTGCCTGAACCAGTGGCGCTGCAGCAGGCGGAGCGCGATCAGGTTGGCCCGGCTTTCCATTTCGAACCGGGTCGGCCGATCGCCCCCGTCGAAGGCCCGCGTGATGTAGGCCTTCACCGCCCCGGTGATCTCGTCGTCCTCGTACATCACGCGGTCGATCTGAATCACCGTGCCGAAGTCGGCCTTGGGCGCGCCGAGCCCAGAGGCGACGCGGCGGAAGAACGGTTCCGTCACGTAGAGATGCGCGAAGCGGATGGAAGAGGTGGCGACGAAGCGCAGATCGCGGTGCGCGGGATGCACCGAAAAGCCGTTCGGACGAAGCCGCTCCGCCCGATGGGCGGAATCGTCGATGCGCTGGACGAGCGCCCCTTTCAGCCGGAGCGCGATCACATGACAGGGCTGGTGGTCGGGATGGCCGCGGGTGTCGAAGCCCTTCGGGGCGTTCCAGAGCGCGACCGGCATTGGCCAGGATGTGTCAATGCCCGCCACATCCAGGAGCTCGACCCCCTCTCTCTTGGGAAGTTGGTCCACCGAGATCACGCGATCCTCACTGTCCGTGGCGCGGCACCTGCCAAACCTTTGTCAGCCAAGTGCAAGCATCGGACCAGAATAGTTCTAATTCCGCATTGAGACACTAGCCATCGACTGCGTCTGCATTGGAGCCAAAAAACCAAGTGTCGGAACACCGTCTCTGCGTCGGCAGCGGGCCCAGGAGTTCGCGCTTCAGATCGTCGTCACGGGCCAGCTTTGGGCGGCAAACCCAAACAGCTCGAAGCACACCCACGGATGTAGGATTTGCCGACGTCGCCCTCGTTCGTGCAGGGCACAGCCTATGAGGGGGGGCGGCCATCCGATGACCGAGGGACAAGCGTTTGACCGACGGCAGCGAACCACCTGCCTCGACCCGACCATGGACGACGAGACCTTCGTTCGGGAGGGCCTGGCGATCGCCACCGCCTATCTCGTTCTGAACGAGCCCACCACATCTGGGGAAGGAGCCTGACGTTACTCGTAGAAGAGACCAGCACGTCCGAAAGGCGGGTCGGGATCGACCATGCTCGTGCGCAACCAGTTCGCACAATTCGAACTCGGTGGGCTCTGGCCGATGGTGTTGAAGAAGTCGGCGTCCAGGTTGAATCGGCTCGGGCATTCTCCGGACAACGCGCGCCGCCGCCTTCCGTCAGGCTCCGAGGGTGTATCGGACGACTACCACCCCGGCCATTTGCCGGGTCCGGTGTCGTGTGGGTGAGCGTAAGCAGAAGGTCTTCATGGGTCGATTGGCCGGAAAAGTCGCCATCATCACGGGTGCAGCCCAGGGCATCGGCGGAAACCGCCTTGCGTAGCCGATCGTTCTCTTTCTCAAGCTCCTTGAGACGCTTCACCTGGTCGCCCTTCAGGCCACCGAACTCCTTGCGCCAGCGGTAATACGTAAATTGCGTCACGCCGATCGAACGAACAGCTTCGCCAACCGATTTTCCTTGCGACAGCAGAACATCGACCTGGCGCAGCTTCGCGACGATCTCTTCGGGCTTGTGCTTCTTCTGGGGCATTTCAACGTCCTCTCTCAGGCTCAATAGCCTATTTCAGGGAGGACCACTTAGCGTAATCGCAGGTGGCACCCCTCGCCGAGAGCGAAGCGGTCCACCAAGCTGGCGATCCAGCAACGATCGGCTCGGCCGACAAGT